>DGNT01000213.1 GCA_002389055.1 Alcanivorax sp. UBA4485 | reverse complement strand
GCTCGGTGGTCAAAGCCATTTTCTCGCTCCAATATGCGGTTAAGTCACGGTCGGCCGTGCATATTTACAGCCGCCGCCCTCATTAAAGGCTGACCCTCGGTCAGCCCGATACCAGACGACGCGGCGCGATGCGCCCGTCTTCCAGCACTTCACCGACGCCCATAAAGGCGCCAGTGGAAGCCTCGTAAACACTAACCCAGCCGTCCACGGGACGATCACTGGTCATCACCGGCTGGCCCTGGCGCAGATAGTGCGCCGCGCTCTCGGCCAGCTGGACGCGCGGCCAGTCTGCCACGCTGGTCGACAAAGGCAAGAGCAATTCGTCCAGGGCCTCGAAACCGCCCTCCGCCTTGATCTCGCCGAGCTGCTCCAGGGTCAGCATGCGCTCCGCCGGGTACGGGCCGGCGGAAAGCCGGCGCAGGGCCGACACATGGCCGCCGCAACCCAGCGCCTCGCCGAGGTCCTCGACCAGCGAGCGCACGTAGGTACCCTTGGAGCAGGCCACCTCGAAATCGACCTGGTCGCCCTCTTTCAGGCGCACATCCTTGATTTCGTGGATGGTCACCGGGCGCGGCTGACGCTCCACGGTGATGCCTTCCCGGGCCAGCTTGTAGAGCGGCGTGCCCTGATGCTTAATCGCCGAGTACATGCTGGGGATCTGCTCGATGTCGCCGAGAAACCGCTCCAGCGCTTCGGCCACCTGCCCCTCGGTCACGTTCACCGGGCGGGTTTCACGCACTTCGCCGTCCGCGTCGCCGGTTTCCGTGGCCACGCCCAATTGGGCGGTGACCCGGTAGCGCTTATCCGCGTCCAGCAGAAACTGGCTGAACTTGGTGGCTTCGCCGAAACAGATCGGCAGCATGCCGGTGGCCAGCGGATCCAGGCTGCCGGTGTGCCCGGCCTTGGCCGCGGCGAACATTTTCTTGGCCATTTGCAGGGCCCCGTTGCTGGTCACGCCCTGGGACTTGTCCAGCAACAGAATACCATTCAGATCACGACCTCCACGGCGCCGTTTTCCCACTGTTCTTCGCTCCGTGATCAATCGTTCTTGGTGTCGTCGTCGTCCTGATCGGGACGCAATTCCCGATCCTCGGCGCGCGCCTCGTCGATCAGCTGCGACAGCTCCGAGGCGCGTTCCGGTGTTTCGTCGTAGTGAAAACGCAACTTCGGCGTGGTGCGGGTGTTGAGGGTCTGCGCCAACGAGCTGCGCAGGAAGCCGGCGGCGCCGGTGAGCACTTTCTCGGCCTCGTAGCCGGCTTCGGCACCCTCACCCAACAAGGTGAAATAGACGTCGGAGTAGGACAGATCCCGGGATACGGTCACGTCCTGCACCGTCACCAGACCCACGCGCGGATCTTTCAGCTGGAACTGAAGCAACCGCGACAGCTCACGCTGAATCTGGTCAGCGATGCGGTCGGTACGCTGAAAGCCACTGGGGCGACGATGACGGCTCATAACGTGGGCGCGCTCAGAGGAAGCGCGCCACCTCCTTCACTTCAAACACTTCAATCTTGTCGCCGGCCTTGACGTCGTTGTAGCTCTTCACGGCGATACCACATTCCACGCCGTTGCGAACTTCCGGCACGTCGTCCTTGAAGCGGCGCAGGGATTCCAGCTCGCCCTCGAACACCACCACGTCGTCGCGCAGCACGCGGATCGGGCGGTTCCGGTACAGGGTGCCTTCCACCACCATACAGCCGGCCACGGCACCGAACTTGGAGGAGCGGAACACGTCGCGGACTTCCGCCACGCCGAGGATTTCCTCGCGCTTCTCCGGTGCCAGCAAGCCGCTCATGGCCTGCTTGACGTCGTCGATCAGCTCATAAATGACGCTGTAATAACGCAGATCGATGCCTTCCTGCTCACAGACGCGCTTGGCCTTGGAATCGGCACGGACATTGAAGCCCAGCAGTACCGCCTCGCTGGTGATCGCCAGGTTGACGTCGGATTCGTTGATCGCGCCAACGCCGGAGGACACCAGGCTCACCTTCACTTCGTCGGTGGACAGGTCGTGCAGCGCACCGACCAGCGCTTCCAGGGAGCCGCGCACGTCGGTCTTGAGCACGATATTGACCTGGCTGGCTTCCTTGCTGCCCATGTTCTCGAACAGGTTTTCCAGCTTGGAGGCCTGCTGACGCTTGAGCTTGAGATCGCGGTCGCGGTCCTGGCGGAACTCCGCCACTTCGCGGGCCTTCTTCTCGTCGGGCACCACCTGGATCTGCTCGCCGGCTTCCGGCGCGCCATCCAGGCCCAGTACTTCCACCGGAATCGACGGCCCGGCCTTCTTGACCTGCTGCCCGGTCTCGTCGACCAGGGCGCGGACGCGGCCATAGTGAGCACCGGCCAGCAGCATGTCGCCGACCTGTAGTTCACCGGACTGCACCAACACCGACGCCACGGTACCGCGGCCCTTCTCGATGCGGGATTCGATCACCACGCCGCCGGCCGGGCCGGTGGCGGGAGCGCGCAGCTCCAGCAGCTCGGACTGCAGCAGGACCGCGTCCAGCAGCTCGTCGATGCCCTGACCGGAGTGCGCGGACACGTTCACGAACTGGTACTCGCCGCCCCACTCTTCCGGGATCACGTCCTTGCCGGCCAGCTCGGTTTTAACCCGATCCAGGTCCGCATTTTCCTTGTCGATCTTGTTGACCGCGATGATCAACGGGATACCCGCCGCCTTGGCGTGGTTGATTGCCTCCTCGGTCTGCGGCATCACGCCGTCGTCGGCGGCCACCACGATGATCGCGATGTCCGTCGCCTGGGCGCCGCGTGCCCGCATGGCGGTGAACGCCGCATGGCCCGGGGTATCCAGGAAGGTGATCATGCCCTTCTCGTGCTGCACGTGGTACGCGCCGATGTGCTGGGTGATACCGCCGGCTTCACCGGCCGCCACCTTCGCTTTACGGATATAGTCCAGCAGGGACGTCTTGCCGTGGTCGACGTGGCCCATGATGGTCACGACCGGCGCACGCGGCCCTTCGTCGATGCCGGTGTAATCCACCAGATCCGCCAGATCGTCTTCCAGCGCCTCTTCTTCGCCTTTCACCAACCTGGGCGTATGGCCCATTTCCTCGGTGAGCAGTACCGCCGTTTCCTGGTCGATGTACTGATTAACGGTGGCCATTTCACCCATCTTCATCATTGCCTTGATGAGTTCCTTGGCCTTGACGTTCATCCGCTGGGCCAGCTCA
>DGNT01000194.1 GCA_002389055.1 Alcanivorax sp. UBA4485 | reverse complement strand
GTGGTGCCTGGAGGGAGCTGTTTGGCCAGGGATGGCCAAACTAACAGCGGCCAGGCATGGCTTGAGCGGTCCCGGAAGGCACCACCATTGCCCCGCGTCTCGGATACGGAGCTCCGGACACCGGAACAACCAGGTCTCTGGGATCCTGCCGGCCGGCTTTGCCGGCCTTTCGCTTGCAAGGCAAGCTCCCACAGCCCGCCCCCACCAGGACCAAAGACCGGGATATTACTCCGCCATATTGGTGGTCGGGCCGGCGCGGAGCTTGGGTTTGACGCTCATCAGCAGCGCCGGCAGCAGGGTCAGGTTACTGAGCAGCGCCACCAGCATGGCCAGGCCGGTGAGCAGCCCGAAGTAGACGGTCGGATTGAAGTTCGACAGCGACAGGATCGAGAAGCCGGCGATGATCACCAGGGAGGTGTAGTACATCGCCTTGCCGATGGAGCCGTGGCAACGCCGCACGGTGGCGCGGTAGTCGCCGTCGCGGGGCAGCTCCTCGTGGAAGCGGTGCACATAGTGGATGGTGTCGTCCACGGCGATGCCGATGGTGATGGCGGTGATGGTGATGGTCATCAGATCCAGCGGCAGCCCGATCCAGCCCATCAGGCCCAGCACCGAGGCGGCGCTTACCAGGCTCGGCACCATGCTGATCAGCGCCACCGGCAGGGAGCGGAACAGCACCAGCAGCATCAGCATGATCGCCGCGAACACATAGCCCAGGGTTTTGATCTGCGAATCGAACAGGCTTTGCAGCATGTTGTTGTAGAGCACCATGGCGCCGGTGAGGTGCAGTTGCTCCGGCTGCAGATCGAACTTTTCCAGCATGTCGGCGCGGATTTGCTCGAGCAGCTGGTTGCGGTTGAGCCCCTGGTAGGAATCCACCACGCGCACGCTGATGCGGATCTGGCGGCCGTCGTCGGACAGATAGGGGCTGACCAGCTGCGAGCGCAGGTCGTCGGGGATGAAGCTGGCCAGCAGCATCAGCTGTACGTAGCTGAGCGGGCCCTCGTTGATTTTCTTGGCCACCTCGTAGGTGGTGGCGATGGACAGCACCTTGCCGGTCTCCGGCAGGGATTCCAGGTAGCGCTCCATCTCAATAATGCGGTCCAACCGTTGGGGCGTGTACCAGTAGGCGCCTTTCAGGTTGGGGCCGTCGCTGGCGCGGGCCTGGCCGGAAGAGCCACCGGCGGCGAAGGGGTCGCCGCCGTCGGGTTCGCCGAAGCCGTCATCGCCGGAAGCGAAGGGGTCGTCTTCCACCGCGCCGAAGCCGTCGGCGCCGTTGCCAGTGCCACCATCGTCGGCGAATGGGTCCGCTTCCACCGCGCCAAAGCCATCGTCGCGCCCGGCCGTGTCGGCGCTGTCGCGTTGCGTGGCGCGTGGGGCGTTGTCGGTATTTTTCTCGGGGGCATCAATGACGATATCCAGTGGTGTGGTGCCGCCCAGCTTGCGGTCGATCTGCAGCATGCCCTGGTAGATCTCGGTGTCTTCCTGGAAATAGTCGATAAAGCGCGTTTCCACCGTCAGCCGGGTCATGCCCCAGACCGCGCCGATCAGCACCAGTCCGGTGAGCACCAGCAACGGTAAACGGCCGCGGTCGGCGAAGCCGGCGAAGGCGAGGGTGATGCTTCGGGTAAGGTCGCGGCCCTGGCGCGGCCGGCCCGGTGCCAGCGGTGCGAGCAGGGCGGGGAACACCAGAAAGCAGGTCACCAGGGCGACGCCGATGCCGATGGTCATCATCCAGCCGAAGTCGATCACCGGGCGGATATCACTGATCACCAGCGACGAGAAGCCGACCATGGTGGTGAGCACCATGTAGATGCTGGGGCGCAGCATGTGCGCGGCGGTTTCCTTAAGCAGCCAGGCCTGGTCGGCGTCCGGGTTTTCCTCATGGAGTTCCCGGTAGCGCACCGTCAGGTGGATGGTGATCGACATGGTGATGATCAGCAGCAGTGACAGGTAATTGCTGCTGATCACGGTGACTTTCCAGTCCATCCAGCCGAGCCAGCCGGTGACCACCAGGGCGGTTACCGCGCAGCAAGCCAGTGGCACCACCACCCAGCGCGGGCGGCGGAAAATCAGAAACAGGGTGAGCACCAGGAAGATCAGCACGCCCAGGCCGAACACTTTCAGGTCGGAGCTGATAAAGCGGATCATGTCCGAGGCGATCATCGGCACCCCGCCCAGGAACAGCTGCGCCTGGTCGCGGTAGCCGTCCATGATGCCGCGTATTTCCCGCACCTCGTCCTGGGTGCGTGCCTGTACCTGGCTGTGGTATTCGCTGAATTCGGCGGCGACCTGTTCCAGTTCCTCGGCCTCCGCGTCGCTGAGCTCGCCGGCGCGTTCCTGGTCGCGCAGGGCGTTGCGCCGGTTAAGCAGCTGGTAGTAATGCTCGTCGCGCTCGAAGGTAAGCAGCAGGGCGGTGGTGCGACCGTCATCGCTGACCAGCATGTCTTCGTAGAGCGGGTTCACCTGGGTGAATTCGCGCTTCGCCATCGCCAGGTCCACACCCGGGTCGCGCAGCGTGCGGTAGCCGTCGGACAGGTCGGTGAACGCCACCTTGGGGCTGAACAGCAGCGGCACGTCCAGGAAGCTGTACACCGAGCCGACCCGGTCCACGTCTTTCAGCTCGTCCTGCAGCGCCTGGATGTGCTTGAGGGTATCCGGCTGGAACAGCGGCCGCTCCCTGGGCGTATAGGTGACCACCACGAAGTCGCTGCCGCCATACTGCTTGGCGATTTCCCGGTAGTACTCCAGCGCCTGGTCGTTTTCCAGCGTCAGGGATTCCGCCGACGCATCCAGTTTGAAATCGGTGGCCTGCCAGGCGGCCACGGCGCACAGCGCGCCCACGGCGGCGAGCCAGAACATCGGATGGCGCAGAACCAGCCGGCAATAGGCGCGAAACAGTCGAGACGTCATGGGTGTTCCTTAGAACATGGCGGCGAATTCGCGGGCGAAGCGCTGGTCGAAACGATGGATCAACCGGCCCGCGGGCAACGTCAGCAGGGTCATCAGTCCTTCGGACCATTCCTCCTGATGCACCCGGCAGCCGCCTTCACCATCGTCGATGAAGGTGAAACGGTGCGTGATGCTGGCCATGGGCAGCTCCAGCCCCCAGGCGATGGACTCGTTTTCCCGGTATTCCTGGATACGCACCACCACCGGCGCTGGCGGCAGGCGCGGCAGGTCGGCCACGAACAGCAGCGCGGCGCCCTCGCGCCACTCACCCCCGAACAGGCGCGCGTGGCGCACCACGGAACACCAGTCCGCCCAGCCGTTCACCTGGCTGAACAGGGAAAACGCCTGGCGCCGTGACGCCCGGGTCTCGGTGACTTCGTCGATGAAGTAACGTTTGAGCATGCAGTCCTCGTAACGGGCTGGCCGTGACAGTGTGTGACAGGCTTGTAAGCGCCGGGGGTAAGAGTACCCATCCTCGGGCCCCGTCACCAGTTCCCGCGCGGGTTGAATCGGGCCATTCGCCTTTGGTCTGCTTGACCGTCGGCAAGCCTCTGCCTAGCGTCGACAAAAAAATAACAAAGGAAATCATCATGGACGGTCAATGGCTGCGGGCAGGCAATGCCCCGGGTTTGCTGGACATTGTCCTGCGCGGCTACCCCGACAAGGCGGCTGTGTGCCAGGCGGCGGGGTTGGAGGCGGACGCCGTCGCCGGGTGCGGCGCGATGGTAACCCCCTCTCAACTGGAGGCGTTGCTCGGCACCGCCCTGGCGCCCACCGGGGACCCGTTGTTTGGCCTGCGCGCGGGGCGCGACAGTCATTATCGCGACCTGGGCCCGCTGGGTGGTTTGATGGCCGCGTCCGAAACCCTGGAGCAGGCCCTGCTGGTGCTGCTGCGCCATCGCGAACTGCTGCTTCCCTATCTGGCGCTGGCCCTGCACCGCGAAGAACACCAATGCACCCTTACGGTGGGCGGCGGCGAGACGCTGGCCGTTACCCGGACCCGCGCTCACAACGATCTTCTGGTCGCCGCGCTGGTTGCCCTGGGCCGCTCGCTGCTGGGCGGACGCATGCCGATTCAGCGCGTGGCGTTCCGCCACTCTTGCCCGCCCGCCGAGCAGCTCGCCGAGTATCGGTCGTTTTTCCGGTGCGAGCTTGATTTTGGCCAGCCGGACAACGCGCTGGTGTTCTCTCCGGCACTGCTGGGACACAGCCTGCCCGCCGTCGATGCCGCCCGCCGCCCGGACCTGGAACGCACGGTGGACGGTCAACGCCAGGCATTGCGGCGCGCCGGCGGTGTCACCGGTCAGGTGCTTGAGCAACTGCATAGCGGTCTCGGCCAGGGGCCGTTGACCGTGGACGTGGTCGCCGACCGGTTGGACATGACCGCCCGCACCCTGCAGCGCCGGTTACAGGACGAGGGCGCTCAATTCGCGCGCCTGCGCGACCAGGTGCGCATGGAGTACGCTTGCCGGCGGTTGCGCCACGGTGATTGCGACATGCCGGAACTGGCCCGCCGGTTGGGGTTTTCCGACATCGCCAATTTCTACCACGCGTTCCGGCGCTGGACCGGTTGCACGCCCGGCGCCTACCGGGGAAATCAGGCGCCCGACCGCTGAGCGACTACGGTTTTCCCGCCGGCCCGGCTCTCTTACCATGACGCCATGATAACCAGTGAACGGATTCAGGACGCTCTTGCGGCCCGGCACGGGGTGTCCGTGCGGCACTGTCGGGTCGAGGCGCTCGGCGGCGGTGACACCGGTGCGACCTTCCAGGTGACGCTGAATGGCCGTCCGGCCTTTCTTAAATGGCTGCCCGATGGCGATGCCCTGGATGCGGAGGCAGACGGCCTGGCCGCGTTGGCGGCGGCGATCCGGGTGCCGGAGGTGCTCGATTACGGCAGCCTGGCCGGTGGCCGTGCCTTGCTGCTGGAATGGTTGCCGCCGGTGGCGCCGGGTGAACGTTTCTGGCCGGCGCTCGGCCGGGCGCTGGCCGCCTTGCACGGCGTGGAGGGCGAACGCTTCGGTCATCACCGTGACAACTGGATCGGCGCCAACCCTCAGCGCAACACGCCGGATACGGACTGGCCGCGTTTTTTCGTCGAACGACGGTTAGCGCCGCAATTGCGCTGGGCCCGCGACCGGGGTCTGGACGCCGGTGTTGCCCGGCGGGTGGAGCGGGTCATGGCGACGGCGCCGGCCTGGCTGGAAGGTCTGACGATTCGCCCGACACTGGTGCACGGTGATCTCTGGCAGGGCAACGTGGGCACCCTGGCGGGGGACCATCCGGTGGTGTTTGATCCGGCGGTGTACTACGGCCACGCCGAGGTGGACCTGGCCATGCTGTCGTTGTTCGGCCGGGTACCGGATACCTTTTACCGGGCCTATGGAAAAAACCCGAAGGCCGTGGATTTTCAGCAGCGCTCCCGGCTTTACAACCTGTATCATTTGCTCAACCACTTCAATCTGTTCGGCGGTGGCTATGCCGGCGCCGTATCCGACAGCGCCACCGCCTTGTTGCGTTACTGAGATTATCGATGCATATCGTCGCCGACGAAAACATGCCCGCCCTGGACGATTTCGAGCGCCTGGGGCGGGTGACCCGGGTGGATGGGCGCAGTCTCAGGCGCGCCGACCTCCGCGACGCGGACATCCTGCTGGTGCGCTCGGTGACGCCGGTGACCGAGGCCTTGCTGGCCGGCACGCCGGTGCGGTTCGTGGGGTCCGCCACCATCGGCACCGACCATGTGGACCTGGCGGCACTGGACCGGCTGGGCATCGCCTTTGCCTGCGCGCCCGGCTGCAACGCCCGGGCGGTGGCGGAATACGTGCTGCAAGCACTGCTGATGGCCAGCCGCCACCATGGCCGGACCCTGCGCGGCAGCACGGTGGGCGTGATCGGCCTGGGCAATGTGGGTGGTCTGGTGGCGTCCTGGCTGCGCGCGCTGGGCGTGGAGGTGCTCGGTTGCGATCCGCCGCTGGCCCGCGTCGGCCGGGTGTCCTCGGTGTCCCTGGATGAAGCGTTGTCGGCGGACGCCATCAGCCTCCATGTGCCGCTGATCAAACGCGGTGACGAGGCTACGCTGCATTTGCTCGACAAGACCCGGTTGCGGGCCCTCCAGCACGGTCAGACGTTGATCAATACCTGCCGGGGCCCGGTGATTGATAATCAGGCCTTGCTCCGGCGTTTGGCCCGGGACGACGGGCCTTTGACGATTCTGGATGTGTGGGAAGGGGAGCCACGGCTTGACCCGGCGCTGCTGGAGCGGGTGTTTATCGGCTCGCCGCATGTGGCCGGTTACAGCGTCGAGGGAAAGCGGCTGGGCAGCGCCATGCTCCATGAAGCCTGGTGCCTCTGGCAGGGTGAGCCAAAGCCGCTCGAGGGCAGGGCGGCGCCGTCGCGGCCCCTGACCCAGGACGTGGAGGACGAAGGCCAGTTACTGGCGCTGTTGCGACACGCCCACCGCCTGCCCGAGGACGACCAGCGCCTGCGGCGCAGTTTGCGCGAGAGCGACCCCGGCGCTGCCTTTGATCAGCTGCGCAAGCAATACCCGCCCCGGCACGAGCTGCATCACTGGCGCCATCAGGGCAAGGTGGCGCCGTCGCTGCAGGCGCTGGTCAGCCTGCTTTTCGAGTCGAACGTGTCGGGTAGCGCCAGGCCTGTTCCAGCTCTTCACAGGCCCGCAGGATCATCGCCTCGGTGATGGGAATCTCGCGGCCCTGGTCGTCGAGGACGGCGGCGCCGTGGAAGTCCGCGCCACGGGGCGTTTGTGAATAGGACAGGCAGCTCATGCTAAGGTCTCCGGCGTTGTGACCCGGCCATTGTTATAAAGAGACATGATCGTTTTATGACAGATATCGAGAATCGTCTGGTCCTGGGCGTGCTGGTCAACCCGTTCGCCGGCGTGGGCGGCGCCGTGGGCCTGAAGGGCAGCGACGGCAGCGACACCCGTGAGGAGGCACTGCGACGCGGCGCCACGCCGATGGCGGTGGACCGCATGACCCGTGCGCTGAGCGGCCTGGCCGCGCGCGCACCGCGACTGGAGGTGCTGACCTGGGGCGGCGCCATGGGCGAGGACAGCTGCCGGGCGGCCGGGCTGTCGGCGCGTTCGCTCGGCGAGCCGCCGTCCCCCAGTGAGGCCGACGACACCCGCCGCGCGGCGCGCGCGCTGGTCGATGCCGGGGCGCAACTGCTGCTGTTCGCCGGCGGCGACGGCACCGCCCGCGACCTGGTCGACGCGCTCGGCGAGGAGGACGTGCCGGTGCTGGGCGTGCCGGCGGGCTGCAAGATGCACTCCGCCGTCTATGCGATTAACCCGGAAGCCGCCGGCGAACTGCTGGCGGAGCTGGTGGACGGTGGCCTGGTGGCGCTGCACGAGGCCGAGGTACGCGACATCGACGAAGACGCGTTCCGCGCCGGGCGGGTCCAGGCACGTCACTACGGCGAGCTGAACGTGCCCGCCGAGGCCCGCTATCTGCAACAGGTGAAGTGCGGCGGTCGCGAGGTGGAGGACCTGGTGATCACCGAAATCGCCGCCTGGGTGATCGATACCCTGGAGCCGGACACCTATTACCTGGTGGGCTCCGGGTCCACGGTGGCGGTGGTTATGGAACAGCTGGGCCTGCCCAACACCCTGTTGGGTGTCGACATTATCCGCAATGAAGAAGTGGTGGCCGCCGACGTGGGCGCCGGGCAGATCCTTGAGGTGATCGGCGACGCGCCGGCCCGGGCTCTGATCACCGTGATCGGCGGTCAGGGCCATCTGTTCGGGCGTGGCAATCAGCAGTTCAGCCCGGAAGTGATCCGGCATCTTGGAAAGGACCGCATCGATATTCTCGCCAGCCGCACCAAGCTGGGCACCCTGGAAGGGCGCCCACTGGTGGTGGATACCGGCGACGCCGAGCTCGACCGCTCCCTATGCGGGCTCTGGCCAGTGATCAGCGGCTACGAGGACACCTTGCTATACCGCGTCGCCACCGACGCCGGTTAGTCGTTCCCTTACCCGTAGCGTTTTTCGGTGAGCGCCTGGATGCGGTCGTCGAGAGGCGGGTGCGACCGGAACAGGGCGGCCAGACCATGGCGCACGCCGCTGTTGATGCCGAAGGCGACCAGCGAATCCGGCATCTGGTTAGGCACCTCGTACTCCGCCTTCAGACGCCGCAGAGCGCTGACCATGTCGCGACGGTCCGCCAGCTGCGCGCCGGCCACGTCGGCCCGGTATTCCCGGCGCCGCGAGAACCACATGACGATGGTGCTGGCGGCGATGCCGAAAATGATCTCGGCGATGAACACCACGATGTAGTAGCCGAAGCCCAGACCGCCGCCGCCGTCGCGGCGCAGGAAGCTGTCCACCACCGAGCCCACCACGCGGGCGGCGAAGATCACGAAGGTGTTCACCACGCCCTGGATCAGGCTCAGGGTGACCATGTCGCCGTTGGCCACGTGACCGATTTCATGGGCCAGCACGGCGCGCACTTCCTCCGGGCGGAAGCGTTGCAGCATGCCCTGGGAGACCGCCACCAGGGCATTGTTCTTGTTCCAGCCGGTGGCGAAGGCGTTGGACTGCTGGGCGGGGAACACCGCCACCTCCGGCATGCCGATGCCGGCTTTTTCGGACAGCTCGCGGACCGTGTCCAGCAGCCATTTTTCGCCGCTGTTGGAGGGCTGTTTGATGATCCGCGCCCGGGTCGACCACTTGGCCATGGGCTTGGATATCAGCAGTGAGACGAACGAACCGGCGAAGCCGAACACGGCGCTGAAAATCAGCAGGTTGCCCAGATCCAGCCCGGTGCCGCTTTGCGCCAGATAGGAATTCACGCCCAGCAGGCTGAGCGTGATGCTGGCCACCACGATGACCGCCAGGTTCGTAAGCAAGAACAGCGCGATGCGCATCATTGAGGTCGATCTCCAAAACCAAAAGGACGTTGTCAAACCGATCGTTAAATGGGGGCGGCGCGGTTGTCTTCAAGCGCCCCGGCGGCGATACTCGCCGGTTTCCACCGGTCCTTGATGCGCATGCCTTCCCCCGATTCGATAGACCTGCTCAACCCCTTTCTGGTTCCCCCGCGGGACGCCCGCCACCGGCTTTTTCACGGCCGCGGCAAGACGCTGCCCGGCTGGGAAGGCCTCACCCTGGACCGGTTCCCGCCGGTGCTGGTGGCGACCCTGTTCGACGACTACGACCCGGCCACCCTGGCGGCACTGGAACAGCGTTTGAGTGAGGCGCTGCCGACGCTGGAGTGCGACACCCTGGTGTTCCAGCACCGCCACCAGCGGCCGGCGGTGACCGAGGTGCGGCGGGGCGCGCTGCCGGAGACCGCCTGGGCGGAGGAGGGCGGCCTGCGTTACCGCCTGGATTTCCAGCGCGGCCAGAACCTGGGCTTCTTCGCCGACATGGCACCGGGGCGGGCCTGGTTGCGGGAACGGTCCGAGGGCAAGCGGGTGCTCAATCTGTTCAGTTTTACCTGCGCGTTTTCGGTGGCGGCGTTGGCCGGTGGCGCCCACTCGGTGGTCAACATCGACCTGTCCCGGCCGGCTCTGGCGTTGGGTCAGGAAAATCAGAACGCCAACGGCTTTGCCGACGCCCGGGTACATTATCTGCCCCACAACGTGTTTCGAAGCTGGAAGAAACTGCACGCTCTGGGCCGTTACGATCTGATCGTGGTGGACCCGCCCAGCGCGCAGAAAGGCAGTTTCCTGGTGGAGCGGGACTATCCCAAGGTGCTGGGCCGGTTAAGCAAGCTGCTGGCGCCGGAGGCGGAACTGCTGCTGTGCCTGAACGCGCCCTGGCTGCCGGCGGACTGGTTACGTGAACAGACGGCGGAGCGGCTCCCCGGCGCCACCTTCCAAGGCCAGCTGCCGGGGGCGCCGGGCTTCGACGAGGCCGCCGAGCCGGCGCTCAAGGCGCTGGCGTACCGCTATCAGCGGCCGGCGTCTTGAGCGGTTCGAGGGGGTTGCCGAAGCGCGCCCGGAACGCCTGGCCGATTTCCTGAGCGCCGATGTAATTCAGATGGCTTTCGTCACGGTAAAGCGGGATGCCGTCGAGCACCGTCTGGCAGCGCGCTTCATCACACAGCACGCGGCTCGGGTCGATCCAGTCCACGCTTGGGTAGCGCGCCTCCACGTCGCGCTGGAAGCGGTTGAAGTCACGCTGTTGCGCGGCGACATCGGCGGCGTCGATGCCGCAGTCTTTGAGACCTTTCAAGCGGCACTGCGCGTGCGCATCGGAGGGCAGCTCCGGCACGCCCTCCAGCACTACCACCCGGTGTCCCTGCTCGAGTAACCAGTCGATGGTTTCCAGGAAGTAGTCGTGGAACTCCGTGGACCGCAAATAGGAATTCCACCACGCCGAAATGAACACCGTCATGGGTTCCTGCTTGAGGTACTCGGTAAGCGCCCGGTTGCGGTCGATCTTTTCCTGATCGCCGGGGAACGCCTGTTTGGTGAGCTCGCCGGGCATGAACGGCGTTGAGGCTTGGGTGACCAGCAACAGGGACAGGTCGGTGCTTTCCAGGAATACCTGCATGAAGCCGATCAGCGCGATGGCGTGGGAATCACCGATCAGCACGCTGTCGGGCCGCTCTCCGGGTGCCAGGGGCTGGCCGAACAGGCAGGCCTCGCCGCGCACGAAGTCCCGGGTGGGGCCTTTGAAGCAGGGCTCGTGCACGTCGGCGCTGTCGTTTTGCACGATGATCCGGTAGAGGTCGCGGCGTTCTTCGGGGATGCGGAAGCTCAGGTCGTCGGCGATGCGGATGGTGGACTGGATCGCCCAGATGATCAGCAGCGGCACGAATACCAGAATCTTGAAGGCCCGTTTGAAGTTCCAGGGACGGCGCCGCAGTGGGTTTTCCACGAGCCTGTAGCCCAGCCAGGCGGCCAGCAGCACCGCCGCGAACAGGCCCAGGCGATTCGGCCAGGTCAGCTCAATCAGCTGGTAGTGCAACAGCGCCACCGGTGGCCAGTGCCACAGGTACATGGAGTAGGAGAGCCCGCCCAGGAACACCATCACCGGCAGGCTGAGCAGACGGGCGGTGACGGTATGCGGTCGCGCCAGCCCGGCCTGAATCACCATCGCCGTGCCCAGTGTCGGCCACAGGGCGTTAAGCCCGGGGAAAGGGTCGTTGCTGGTGAGCAACACGGCGGTGGCGAGGATCATCGCCACGCCGGCCACTGCGAGAGCTTCCGCTTGTCGTGGTCCCAGAGCCGGCAGGCGATGCCCGTACAGAGCCACGCCGGCGCCCAGCATGAATTCGAACAGCCGTGCCGGCGGCAGATAAAAGGCCGCCTTGGGGTGGGCGTGGGCCAGATGGGCGGACAGCAGCAGGGCGGCCACCAGCAGCGCCAGGAACACTTTCGGCGAGCGGCTCAGCCGCCCGCTGCGCCAGGCCCACAGCATCGCCGCCGGCCACAGCAGGTAGAACTGCTCCTCCACCGCCAGTGACCAGGTGTGCAACAACGACAGACTGCGGGTCTCCGGGGCGAAATACTGGCTCAGTTCGGTGAAATAGTAGAGGTTGCTGACGCCCATCAACGAGGCCAGCCAGCTCTTGGCGAAGATGTAGTAGTCGTCGCCGATATAGAACGGCGAAATGATCAGGAAGGTGACCGTGGACACCAGCAGAAAGGCCGGCACCAGGCGGCGGATACGGCGCGCGTAAAAATCGCCGAAGCGGAAGCCGCCTTCGTTCATCTGACGGGTCAGCAGGCCGGTGATCACGAAACCCGAGATCACGAAGAACACGTCGACGCCGATAAAGCCGCCGCTGATGCCCGGAAACTCAAAGTGGTAAACGATTACCAGTAAAACCGCGAGCGCCCTCAAACCCTCAATGTCGGGGCGGTAACGTAACGCTGTCATTGTTTCCCCAAGTCCCGCTATAACGCGGGTCTCATGAAAACCGTCCTTGGGTGCAGTGTTGGTTCAGGCGCCGGCACGGGCCAGGAAATGGCGCACCAGCGCCGAGATTCGGGTGGAATCCCTGGCCGCCAGGGCG
The DNA here is from genome assembly GCA_002389055.1 of Alcanivorax sp. UBA4485. Lineage (GTDB taxonomy): Bacteria > Pseudomonadota > Gammaproteobacteria > Pseudomonadales > Alcanivoracaceae > Alloalcanivorax. The sequence goes on along the minus strand of DGNT01000194.1, from coordinate 34,450 downwards.
GTGCGGAACTGTTCCGCCAGGGTGGCGCGCTCCAGTTGCACGCTGACCGGCAAAGCCGGATCCGGGTCCGTGTCACTGGTGGCGGTGAGCAGAGTGAAGGCGCGATTGCTGAGCACCGCCTGCTCGATCCCCTCCTGATAGAGGGTGCTCTGGTAACGCAGGTAACCTTCTTCAGCCAGCCACAGCATTGCCCCCAGGCAGGTCATGTGCCTCTTGCCGTGCAACCCCGCCTCGTCCAGTTGGTCGGGGCCGCTGATGTCCTCCACATAGACGGCCTGGGGGCGCGGAAAGTTCATGTACAGCTGCAACAGTATGCGCGCTACGTCCTGGCTGAAGTCGTCGATGTGCAGGTGCATGGGATTACTTCTTTCTGATCCGGTCCAGGTAGTTGGCGATCCGACCGATGGAATCCTGCAGGTCATCCATGCGCGGCAGGAACACCACCCGGAAGTGGTCCGGGTCCGGCCAGTTGAAAGCGGTGCCCTGAACGATCAGCACTTTCTCCTGGCGCAGCAGGTCCAGCGCGAACGCTTCGTCGTCCTGGAACGGGAACACCTTGGGGTCCAGCCGGGGGAACAGGTAGAGCGCGGACTTGGGTTTGACGCAGCTGACGCCGGGAATCGAGCTGAGCATGTCCCAGGCTTTGTCGCGCTGGCGGCCCAGGCGCCCGGTGGGCAGCACCAGGTCGCCGATGCTCTGGTAGCCGCCCAGCGCGGTCTGAATCGCGTGCTGGCTGGGCACGTTGGCGCACAGCCGCATGCTGGCCAGCATGTCCAGACCCTCGATGTAATTCTCGGCGCGGTACTTGGCGCCGGAAATCACCATCCAGCCGGCGCGGAAACCGGCCGCCCGGTAATTCTTGGACAGCCCGTTGAAGGTGATGAACAGCAGGTCGTCCGCCATGGACGCGATGGAGTGGTGCACCTCACCGTCGTACAGAATCTTGTCGTAGATCTCGTCGGCGAACACGATCAGATCGTGCTCGCGGGCGATCTCCAGCATTTCCTGCAGCAGCGCTTTGTCGTAGTTGGCGCCGGTGGGGTTGTTCGGGTTGATGATCACCATCGCCCGGGTGCGGTCGGTGATTTTCGAGCGCAGATCGTCCAGGGCCGGTTGCCAGTCCTGCTTTTCATCGCACAGGTAGTGCACCGGGTTGCCCCCGGAAAGGCGCACGGCGGCGGTCCATAGTGGGTAGTCCGGGGCCGGCAGCAGCACCTCGTCGCCGTAGTTGAGCAACGCCTGCATGGCCATCACGATCAGTTCGGAGACACCGTTGCCGATGATGATGTCGTCGACCGTGACGTTTTCGATGCCCTTGGTCTGGGTATACTGCATCACCGCCTTGCGGGCCGGAAACAGCCCTTTGGAATGGCAGTAGCCGGTGGAATCCGGCAGGTTGTGAATCACGTCCTGCAGCAGCTCTTCCGGCGCTTCGAAGCCGAACGGCGCCGGGTTGCCGATGTTGAGCTTGATTACCCGGTGGCCTTCGTCTTCCAGACGGTGTGCTTCACGCAGCACCGGGCCACGGATGTCGTAGCAGACGCCTTTGAGTTTGTCGGATTTGTTGATCGTGGTTTGATGACCGCTCATGAATACTTGCCCGTCCTGATCCGGCGATAAGCCCCGGATTCTACAATGGCGGGAAAACACTGTATACGAAGCAGCCGGGAGCATTTGATGATCGAGTTCAAGGACCTGCTGGCCCTGGCGGTGAACCGCAAGGGCGGCCTCAAGCCGGTGGAAGCGCAACTGCCGGCGGTGAAGACCGCCGCCCAGCTGCGCCGCCCGGACGACGCCTTTTATTTTTCCGCGCTCACCCGGCGGGTATTCCGAGCCGGGCTCAAGCATTCCCTGGTGGACGCCAAATGGCCGGCGTTTGAAGAGGCGTTTTTCGGTTTCGACCCGGACAAGCTGGTGCTGATGCCGGACAGCATGCTCGAAGAGCGCATGCAGGACACCCGCCTGATCCGCCATTGGGGCAAGATCAAGGCTATCCGCCACAACGCCCAGCTGGTGCTCGATCTACGCCGGGAATACGGCAGCATGGGCCACTGGCTGGCGGACTGGCCGGCGCAGGACACCGTCGGCATGTGGATGCTGCTGAAAAAGCGCGGCAAGCAGTTGGGCGGCAATTCCGGCGCCGCCTTCCTGCGCATGGTGGGGCGCGACACCTGGTACCCCACCAATGACGTGATCAGCGTGCTCAAGTCCCACCGCATCATCGACAAGGCGCTGGCGAGCCAGCGCGACCAGCGCGCCGCCCAGGCCGCGTTCAACCAATGGCAAAGCGAATCCGGGCGTCCGCAGGCGCACATCAGCAAGGTACTGGCCCTCACTGTTGGGTAAAACCCTTTGACAGAGCGGGCCCGGAAAGGGAACATAAATAAGAATTATTCACTTTTAGACGCTGGAATCTGGATCCATGATGCTCCTCAAGCGGCGCCCCCTGGGCGTTTTTTTGTTGCTGTGCTTTTTCACCCTGGCCGCCACCGCCCGGGCCGCGGATCAAACCGCCCTGGTGCAGCTGGTGGAATATGTCGGCGCGGACTACGTTAACGCGGTGCAGGACGGCGAAATCGTCAGCGAGGCGGAATACGCGGAGATGGACGAGTTCACCCGCTTGCTGAGCGAAGGCATCGCCACCCTGGATGACGTGGAAGGCAAGCAGCGACTCGCCGATCAGGCGCAACAGCTCGAGGCCGCCGTCGACGACAAGGCGCCGGAGGCGCGCATCCAGGAACTGGCGCAGAAAATCCGTGGCACCCTGGTGACGGTGTACGGCCTGCCGGTGATTCCCAAGACCGCACCGGACATGGACCAGGCCGCCCAGCTTTATCAGACCCATTGCGCCGCCTGTCACGGCGCCGAAGGGCGTGGCGATGGCCCCGCCGGCGCGGCGCTGGAGCCGGCGCCCACCGATTTCCATGAGCGTGCCCGTTACATGGGCCGCTCCATGCTGGGGCTCTACACCACCATCACCGGCGGTGTGGACGGCACCGGCATGGCCGCCTATGAGGGCCAGCTCAGCGACGCGGAGCGCTGGGCGTTGGCGTTCTACGTGGGTGGCAAGGCGGTGTCCGACGAGGAAGCTGCCGCCGGCGAACAGGCCCTGCGCGGCACCCCGGGGCTGAAAGCCGATATGACCCTGGACACGGTGATCGGCAAGGCCCCGGCCGACGTGCGCGACGAGATCGGCACGCCGGCGGTTCAGGCGATGGGCTATCTGCGCCGTAACCCGGAGGCGCTGTTCAGCCAGAACCGGTTTATCGAGATCAGTGACGCCAAGTTGGGCGAGGCGGCCAGCCTGTACGCGGACGGCGACCGGGCGGCGGCGCGGGCCGCCGCGCTGTCGGCCTACCTGGACGGCTTCGAGATGATCGAGCAGCAGCTGTCGGCGGTGGACAGCGATCTGATGCGTGCCACCGAGCGCCGTTTCATGGCGGTGCGCCAGGCCATCGAGCAGGGCGAAGAGCCCGCCGCGGTGGACACCAAGGTGGCCGAGGCCCGCGACAGCCTGGCCGCCGCCGAGGACGCGCTCGGCGGCGACGGCCTGAGCGCCGCCGCCACCTTCTCGGCCAGTTTCTTCATTCTGTTCCGCGAAGGTCTGGAGGCGCTGCTGATCGTCGCCGCCTTGCTCACCTTCACCCGCAAGGCGGGTGCGCGCTCGGCCACCCGTCATATCCACTTCGGCTGGGTGGTGGCGCTGATCGCCGGCGTGGCCACCTGGTTCGCCGCGTCCACGGTGATCAGCTTCAGCGGTGCCTCGCGGGAGCTTACCGAGGGCGTCGCCGGCCTGGTGGCGGCGGTGATCCTGTTCTATGTCGGCTTCTGGATGCACAGCAACAGCAACAGCCAGAAGTGGATGGGCTACATCAAGAGCAAGGTGGATAACGCCCTGGGCGCCGGTACCGTCTGGACCCTGACCCTGGTGGCGTTCATCTCGGTGTACCGGGAGATGTTCGAGACCATTCTGTTCTACCAGGCGCTGTGGACCCAGGTCACCGAGGCCACCCAGCCGTACCTGCTGTACGGGTTGCTGACGGCGCTGGCGGCGTTGGCGGTGGTCTGCCTGCTGATCTTCCGCCTCGGCATGCGCTTGCCGCTGGGCCTGTTTTTCAAGGCCACCAGCCTGGTGCTGCTGGTGCTGTCGGTGATCCTGCTCGGCAAGGGCATCGCCGCCCTGCAGGAAGCCGGCCTGATCAACGCCACCTACATCGGCCTGCCGACGCTGGACTGGATCGGTTTCTTCCCCACCCTGCAGGGCGCGCTCGCCCAGGCCGCCGCCGTCGTCCTGGCGGTGCTGGCCTGGTGGCGCGCTGGCGCCACCAAGTAGGTACCCCTCTTTACCCGCACACCTTCCCACCCGGGCCTGTTCAGGCCCGGTTTGCGTTTGTACGCGAACCTCCCGGATACTCCGTGGTCTTTCCCTACCTGTAGATGACGATAGAGAGTTCTGATTAATGCGAAGTTGGGGTGGCAAACTCATTGTCGGCCTTTTGGGCATGTTGATCGGCGGCCCCATTGGCCTGGCGATCGGTGTACTGATCGGCCATTTCCTGGATCGGGGCGTGGAGCGGGTGCAGTCCTTCAATCCGTTCCGGCCCTATCGGCCCGGCGAGCGGGAGGAAGTCCAGGACGCGTTGTTCTCGGCGGTGTTCTCGATCATGGGGCATCTGGCCAAGGCGGACGGCCGCGTCAGTGAGCAGGAAATCGGCCAGGCCGAAGCGATCATGACCCGCATGCAGCTCAACGACGAGCAGCGCCGTCGGGCCCAGGAAGCCTTCCGCCAGGGCAAGGACGATGATTTCCCCCTCGACCAGACCGTGGCGGAGTTCCGTCAGCGTATCCGGCGCCGCCGCCACCTGGTGGTGGTGTTCCTCGAACTGCTGCTGCAGACCGCCCTGGCGGACGGCGAGCTGCACGCCGAGGAAGAACGCATTCTGTTCCGCGTCGCCGCCGGGCTGGGCGTGCCGGAGAGCCAGTTCCGTCAGATTCTCAACATGGTGCTGGCCCAGGCGCGCTTCGGCGGCGCCGGCGCGGGCGGCGCCGGGGGCGCGGCCGGTACGTCGCGGCCATCGCTGGGTGAGGCGTATCAGGTGCTGGGGGTGAGCGAAGAGGCCTCCGATCAGGAGGTCAAGAAAGCCTACCGGCGGCTGATGAGCGAGCACCACCCGGACAAACTGGCGGCCCGTGGCGTACCGGAGGAGATGATCCGCGTGTCCACCGAAAAGACCGCCGAGATCAGCAAAGCCTACGACATGATCAAGGAAGCCCGGGGCATGCGCTAAGCCGCCACGGAGAGGATGACAACAACCCGGCGGCGGTAGTAGCTTGGAGAGGATTGCACGCCGTGAGCACTATCCCGGTGCTCGGGCCCGTTAGCGGAGGATCTGTCAGCTATGCTCGGTGAACCCCATAGTATCCATCACGAATTTCCCCAGCACCGCGAACGCATTGACGCCCTGGCCAAGGAGCACCCGGAGTTCCGCGCCAAGGTGGAAGAACACGACCGGCTGGATAAAACCATTCGCGGGCTGGAAATGCGTGAGAACCCGATCGCGGACCGCGATATGGAGACGATGAAAGTCGAGCGTATGCACCTCAAGGATGAGATCTATCGTCGCCTGAACGGCGATTAATCCTTTTTCCCTACCTTTAAAAACGTCTTCCGAGCCCCAACCGTAAACAGACGCGTTTTGGCTCGGGAGGCCTGATGACCGCTTATTCCATTCTAGATTTGAGCCCCATCCTGCGCGGCGGCGACGCCGCCCAGGCACTGGGCCATTCCCTTGATCTGGCGCGCCACGCCGAACAGTGGGGCTACACCCGCTACTGGGTGGCCGAGCACCACAACATGCCCGGCGTGGCGAGCGCCGCCACCAGCGTGGTAATCGGCCATATCGCCGCCGGCACCCAGCGTATCCGGGTCGGCTCCGGGGGCGTGATGCTGCCCAACCACGCGCCGTTGGTGATCGCCGAGCAGTTCGGCACCCTGGCGGCCCTGCACCCCGGACGCATCGACCTGGGCCTGGGCCGGGCGCCGGGCACCGATATGGAAACCGCGCGGGCGCTGCGCCGGGATCTCAATAGCAACGCCATGGAGTTCCCGCGCGACGTGGAAGAGCTGCAGGCCTATCTGGGGGATCCGACACCGGACCAGCGGGTGCGGGCGGTGCCCGGCGCCGGCAGTAAGGTGCCGATCTGGCTGCTCGGCTCCAGCCTGTTCAGCGCCCGGCTGGCGGCCCAGAAGGGCCTGCCGTTCGCGTTCGCCTCGCATTTCGCGCCGGAGGCCCTGCTCGACGCCTTGCAGGTGTACCGCGACAACTTCCAACCCTCGGCGCAGTTGCAGCGCCCCTACGCCATGGCGGGGGTGGGCGTGTTCGCCGCCGACAGCGACGAGGAGGGCGCCTTCCTGGCCACTTCCATGCAGCAGCAGTTCGTCAATCTGCGGCGCGGGCGGCCCGGGCCGCTGCCGCCGCCGGTGGAAAGCATGGACGGCCTCTGGTCGCCGCTGGAAGCGGAGGGCGTGCGTCAGGCGATGAAGTACGCCATGGTCGGGTCACCGGAAACGGTCCGCGATGGGCTGCGCGCCTTCCGCGACCTGACCGCGGTGGACGAGCTGATGATCACCGGCGGGATTTTCGACCACGACAAGCGGCTGCAATCGTTCCGCATCGCCGCCGATATCTGCCGCGACCTCTAACCTCTGGACCTAGGCCACGTTGGCCGGTCGCTTTTGCGGCCGGCCGGTGCCTTTGTTGAGACACCAACTGTCGCGGTTGCCGTCGATGGCGATGCCGCCCACCCAGCGCCGCTTCGGGTGGGTGTCGAGCCAGTTGTTGTGGCCGCTGAGCACCGTGTGGCCGTGGGAGGTGATGTGCAGCGATCGGTCCTGCCAGGCGGTGTCCTCGCCGTGGTCGCTGGCCAGCAGCGGGCGTTCGCCGCCCATCAGCGGCTGCATCATCCACCAGAACATAGTGTCGCCGAGATAGGGCAGCGGCTCGCGTTCGCGCATCAGATTCTGGAACACCTCGCCGACGGTAATCGGGTCGCGCTCGGCCACCAGCTGCACCGCCAACTGTTCGCTCAGGCCCAGGCCGGTGTCTTCGTCCGGCAACTCCAGCAGGTGCCGGCGCAACGCGCGGCCCAGCATCGGCAGCTCCGGGGTGAGGGTGCGTGACAGGTCGTCCAGCCGCTGCGGGGTGTCGGCGGTCACCGCCCGCCAGGCACGGCGGCCGAGTGCGATCAGCCCATCGTCCACCGGCCGTCGCTGTTGCCACAGCCAACCGAGCACCTCCGGCGCCAGTTGACCGAGACCGATAAACCGGTCCACCCCGGGCACGCTGTCCGTGGCCACCAGCTCCAGCCGGGTGGGGCGGCGTTGCAGGGCCAGATGGTTGAGTATGTAAGCGAGGATCAGCTGGTCGTAGCTGTCGTGTTCAAACCAGAGCACGACACGTTGGCTGTTCATGGCCTGGTCCAGGCCGTCGTATTCCTGTTGTTGCCTCCGGTGGGTTTTGTTTTCGTCCTCGCCGAAAGCGTCGCAAAGAAAACGGGTGCGCTCGTCCATGAACGCCTGCCGTTCCAGGCTGTGCAGCGGTCCGATGCAAAAGGGATCGCTGAAAGTGTGGAAATGGCCATGCAAACCGGTGGCGGGCAGGGCGTCGCGCAGGTCCGACCCGCAGCGGATGTGCACCGTGTCCAGATCGTTGTCCAGCAGCTCGCTGCCGCGTTGCGCCGCCGTGTCCAGGGCCGCCACGTGCCGCTGGAAGTGATCCCAGCCCTGAAACCCCATTTCCCGGGATACGGTGTGCAGGGCGTCACGCAGCCCCGGCTTTTCACTCACCGGCGTGAGACGGTGTACGGCGATGCGCGCCAGGCAGCGGCGATCACCGGACAGCGCCGCGTCCAATAACCGTTCGGCATCCTCGTGGGGGTCGTCGAGACGGAATCGCCCGTGCTGTTTCGGAGTACTGCTGCCGGCGGACATCAATGTCATAAGCGGGGCCTTCTCCACAGCGCGGTGGGTGCGTCAGAAAATGGACTTATACAGTTGGCGAAGAGGGCCTTTGAGTCAATGCGAAGAGAGGCTTCAGGTGGTTGAAAAGCCTAAGCTTTATAAAGGTTTTACCGGGGAGACGGCGGGGGACAAAAAATTGGCGTGACCTTCACGCTTGTTTCGGCGCAGGGAAGAATGGTGCCGGAAAGAGGAATCGAACCTCCGACCTACTGATTACGAATCAGTTGCTCTACCGACTGAGCTATTCCGGCACGGCCCGCCGCAGGGGCGAGCGGGCGCTAGTTTAGCAGGAACCCCACGGCTGGCAAGACCGCCGACGGGCTCACGCCTGTTTGATGCCCGCCAGTTTGCGGGCGTGCCATTTCTTGGACTCTACATCCATGCCGCGCAGGATCTGAATACGCTGGGCCTGGGGGCTGCCGGCGCCGTGCATGGATTCGGTCAGGTAACCCACCGCGTTGCGGCCCAGGGTCATGTTTTCGATCAGGCGCAGGATGCGCATGCGGTCCTCGGTGGGGATGTCGTCGCGGCCCTTCAGGAAGCGGCGGATGATGGCGCCGGCTTCTTCGTTCTCCAGGTCCTTTTCGCTGGGCATGGTGGCGACGATGCCGCCGGCCAGGTCCTGGGCCAGGCGGGCGATCTCATAGGGGAAGCGGGTGACGTTGTGCTTACACACATTGGAGAGCATGGCGTCGTTCATATAGATGCCGCTGGCCAGGGGCTTGGCTTCGTGGGAACTGGCGATGCCGGAGGAGAAAATGGTCTCGTTGAGGTGCACCATCTCCACCAGCTTGTCCTTGATGTGGCTGACCTTGTCCACGCCGTTGTAGTCGGCGATGGTGGCGGCGGCGCCGGTCATTACATCGCCGAGGCCGGTTTTACACACGTAGCTGGCGCGGTGGTAGGCGGTGAAGCGCGCCACCATGTCCTGGGCGAATTCGTATTCGCCGTCCATCAGCACGTGCTCGTGGGGAATGAAGACGTCGTCGAAGTACACCCACACTTCCTGGCCGCCGTACTCCGCGTTGCCCTGGTCGATGCTGCCGCCTTCCATGGAGCGGGTGTCGCTGCTCTGGCGGCCGTAGATATAGGTGATGCCCTCGGCGTCGCCGGGGATCATGCCGACCACGGCGTAGTCCTTGTCGTGCTCGCTCAGGTTCATGGTCGGCATTACGCAGATCCAGTGCTGGTTCCAGCCGCCGGTCATGTGCGCTTTCACGCCGCGCACGAAAATACCGTCGTCGTTGCGTCCGGACACGTGCAGGAACATGTCCTGGTCGCTCTGTTCGAACGGCCGCTTGCTGCGGTCGCCCTTGGGGTCGGTCATGCCGGCGGCGATCAGCACGTTGTGGCGCTGCGCTTCCTTGAGGAACGTCAGGTAGCGCTGGTGGTAGCCGGTGCCGTGCTTCTCGTCGATGTCCCAGGTGATCGAATGCAGCACGCTGAGCGTGTCCAGGCCGGTGCAGCGCTGGAAGCAGGTGCCGGTGAGCTGGCCCAGGCGCCGTTGCATGCGGTTCTTCATCACCAGGTCCTGGGGCGACTCGGGCATATGCAGAAAGCGGTTCACGGGGGCGTCGATCAGCGGCGAATAGGCGGTGGCCAGTTCCGGGTCATCAATGGCCAGGTCGTAGGTGGCGCGCAGGGCGTTGATGCTGGGCCGGATCATCGGGTGGTCGGCGGGTTCGTCGATCAGCTCGCCGAACAGGAACAGGCGGGTACCGCGTCCTTTCAGGCTGGTGATGTAGTCGTCGCCGGTGCGGATCACCGGCATCCGGGACCAGCGCTCATCGGCGCTGTCGTGGCGGCGTGATGCCAGGGGAGAAACGGCGTTCATGGGGCACTCCTTGCGGGCTTTTTCCCCAATAGTAGACACTGTGTCTCGGCTGGCAATGCGGGAGTGGCCGCTTGTTACCCAGGGTCAAGCGGAGGGTTGCTCCCGGGTCGGGGGCCGGGCTAGCCGGGTTGCGGCTCGAACACCAGTGACGCGGAGTTGAGGCAGTAGCGCTGGCCGGTGGGCGGCGGCCCGTCGGGAAACACGTGGCCCAGGTGGCCGTCGCAGCGCGCGCAGCGGATCTCCACGCGCACCATGCCGTGGCTGCTGTCCTTCAGCTCGCGCACGTGCGCCGCGTCCACGGGCTCGAAGAAACTGGGCCAGCCGGTGCCGGACTCGAACTTACTGTCGGCGTGGAACAGCGGCAGGTGGCACAGCTTGCAGGCGTAGGTGCCGCTTTCCTTATTGTCCAGCAGGCCGCCGCAGAACGGCGGCTCGGTGCCCTGATTCAGCAGAATGCGGCGTTCCTCGGCGGTGAGGCCGGCGGCGCGCTGTTGCTTTTCGGCGTCGGTGAGCGGCGTCAGATCAAAGCCGCTGGCGGAAACAGTCATGACAACCTCTCAGGTTTTAAGCAATTCCGGGAAGGCGGCGTGCAGCTTTTCCAGTTTTGGCTTGGCCACATGGGTGATGTACGGCTGGTTGGGATTGCGGCGGACGAAATCCTGGTGATAGTCCTCCGCCGGATGGAACGGGTGGCCCGGCTCCAGCGTGGTGACGATGGGCGCGGTGAAGGCGCCGGCGTTGTCCAGCTGCTGGATGTAGTCCTGGGCGACTGTCCGCTGCGCCTCGTCCACCGGGAAGATGGCGGAACGGTACTGCGGCCCGCGGTCGTTGCCCTGGCGGTCCTTCTGGGTGGGGTCGTGGGCCACCGCGAAGAACAGCTTAAGCAGCGCGCCGAAGCTGATCCGGTGCGGGTCGTAACGCACCTCGATCACCTCCGCGTGGCCGGTGCGGCCGCTGCAGACCGCCTCGTAGTTGGCGCTGGCCGCGTCGCCGCCGGCGTAGCCGGACACCACCGAGGTCACGCCGTCGAGAGGTTGGTAGACCGCTTCCACGCACCAGAAACAGCCGCCGGCGAGCACGGCGCGGCCGGCGTCCTGATCGGTGGGCACGTCTTCCACCGGATCGGGGAACCGGTCCGGGTGTATCGCCAGGGATGTGCCGGGGATCACTGCTTTCATACAACCTCCGTAAAACCGTACCGTGAAGACAGTGGGGGCGGGGTCGGCGACTCTCAACCCGTGGGCAGGCAAGCCGCCCGGGGGTCAGGGCAGCAGGCCAGCCTGCCGCAGGGTGTCGCGCAGGGCCAGGCACTGGCTCTTGGCGATGGCGGTCTGATCGTTGGCTTCGTGGGTGCGTGCCATGCCATGCCAGAGGTTGGTGCCGTCGCCGGCGAGCAGGTCGGCGGGGAAGGCTTGCTCCACATCCGCCGGCGGGGCTTCCTTGATGCGCTCGCCGTCCAGGCCCACGCGCCAGGTGGGGCGCACTTCGTTGTCCTGGTTGATCGGGTTGAGCGCCTGGCGGTCGCGCATATGCGGGGCCGACATCAGCAGGCGGGTCAGGTCGACCCGCAGAATCCGGTCCACCGGGTTGTCGGCGGTCCACTCCACCAGCGCCTTGTGGCCCCGTTCGTACCAGAGCGGCACTTCCTGGTGGCTAAGCAGTACGGTCAGCCCGGTGCGCTCGAAAATCGGCCGGCAGGTGAGTTCCCAGGTTTCCCGGGTGTCGCCTTCCGGACTCTGCGCCACCAGCAACAGAGTTTCCGCCGGCGGTGGCGGGGTGTCGGTGACTGTCCGCGTGGTCACTTCCGTGGTGCTGGCGCACCCGCTTAACAACAATACCGCCAGTAACGGGGCCCTCATGGCACTCTTCACAACCGCTCTCCACGACACTACTTCTTGTGAACAAGGGCCCAGTGTAGCAGGGGCGGACGTCGGAGAAACCTGATAACCGCGCGCTTTTCAGCACTCTGTGACGTTGCTCAAGGGCGCCCGGTCAGGGAAACGCCGGCGAAATCAGCGCGGGCGCGTTGGCCCCGGCCCTCACTTCCAGCTGAAAGCGGCCCGCCTCGGCGACCGGCGGGTGATACCAGCGCACCTCATAAAGGGCCTGGCCGTCGACGTCCGCGTCGATCAATCGCAAGCGCAGATCGCCGCTGTCGTCGTCCAACAGCGTGCCACGGTTGTCGCTGCGAATAATCCGCAGCAGCGGTTCATGCAGGCGCAGGTCACCGGGCGGTTCGCCGATAAAACGCCAGGACCAGTAGGGGCCACTGTTCTCTTCGCCCCGGTGGAAGGCCGCCGGCTCTTGCCAGCTCCGCGACCAAGTGCGGTCCGGTTCGCCGTCCGGCCAGTAGCGATGGCTGAGCAGTTCGAAGCGGCTTTCCTTGGGGTAATCGTCGACCCCGCCGGTACGCATGAGATCATTGCTCAATCGCGCGCTCTGCGCGGCGAGAAAGTCCAGCGTATGCGGGCCGTAAAGGGTGTGGCCGCCTTCGTAGTATTGGGCGCCGTATTCCGCTTCGCTCACCGCGTAGCCGAAAAAGCCGTTGGCCAGGCTGGAGATCTCCACCCGCCAGTCGGTACCGGCGGGCAGGGTGTCGAGCACCTGGCCCCGGATGCGGTTGCCGCTTTCCAGGGTGATTTCCCAGGGCAGGGGCACCAGCACCAGGTCGTTGATGCGCAGCACCTGAAACAGCGCCCGGTGCGGAAAGGTGTCGGCGGACATCAGTAACTGCAGCTTTGACAGCGCCCATTGTTTTTCCGCCTGGCAGCTGTCGGTGAACACCGTGCGGGGCCAGCCCTCCTGAAGGAACGGCAGATAGGAGATCGGAAACACCTCATCGCCGTTGGCGGCGCCCATGGTGGCGGCGCCCACCACCGCGCGCTGGCACAGACCGTGGCGCTGCTCCTCGGGTAACTGCAGAACATCGATTAGCCGGCTGGCGGCGGCGGTGCGCAGGCGTGGCGCCAGGTCGCTTTCCAGACGCTGGAACAGCTCGCCGGCCTGGTCGCCGAGCGCCTGGCCGATGCGCCGGGCTTCCAGATCGCCGCGATGGTCCGGATGCCAGGCCGGGTTGTTGTCCGCGTGGGTGGCCTGAAAGGCGCCGTGCACGAACGGCCACGGCAGGTCTTTGCCGAAGTCCTCGCTCAGGCCGCGCGCCAGCCAGTGCCAGACGTCCGCGTGATAGGGGCGGGTAAAGGCGGGAATGGCGGTGCCGTGGATGGAAAACAGGGTCAGGGCGCCGGCCGGGTAATAACGCCCGTCGTCGGCCTGCAGATCAATGCGCAGCATGGTCATGCGTGGATTGACGGCGCGCAGGGCGTCGTCGTCGCCCATCTTTTCCGGGTCCAGATTGTGATTGCGCGCCCATGCCTGTACCGAGCGGTTACGGGTCAGGCCCCAGACGTCCCGTTGACCGCTGGCCAGCCGCGCCGGGCGGCGGTTGTTGTAAGCGCGGATCACTGCCTCACTGATGCGCTCGCTCAAAAAACGGAACAGCTCCGGGTCGAAGCCCGCGCTGTTGGCACCGAAGGTGTTGTAAAAGTCGCTGCCCAGGTACTGGCCGGGGCCGGAATGGGTGTGGGTGACCAGCAGGCTCAGCCCCCTCGCGGGCACGTCCGTGGCGGCGGCGATACGTTCGGCGACGGCGTAATGCAAGGGCAGGGAACCGGCGCCCAGATCCAGCTGCACCAGCGCCAGAGGGGTTTGCCCGGGACCGTGCAGATAAAAAGCGCGGGCCTTGAGCCGGGTGCGGAAACCGTCGGCGTTTTTCGCCCAGGCGGAGTAGCCGAACTTGGGCAGGCCGATGGCCGGCGTGATGTCCACTTCGGCCACGCCGGCCAAGGGTTGGCCGCTCCCCGTGGCCGGCAGCGGTTCCGGGACCTGGAAGCTGAGTGTTTCTCTTGGATAGGTCAGAAAGGGCCAGGCGGTGTGCAGCAGGGCGGCGGCCAGCACGCCGAACAACACCAGGAAGACCATTGCGAGCCGCCGGCGACCGGAACGCCGGGGTTTGGATAACTGCATGGGGAGCCTCATTTTTATTTTTGCACGAACGTACTTGTGGAGTGCGCGGCGGGCAAGGCTGATCGGGCCAAACCGGCTTTTGGATACATACCGGATACAAAATGATACGGCTTGTACAATTTGTGCAAAAGCTTGGATAAGTTCACAACACTATTCCAACCGGACGTCACCGGAATTCTGTTTTTTTTACCTCCCCGGGATATTCCAATGATTGCACTGTAATCCGTTGATACCCGAGGGGGGTAGAACATGAAAACTATCGTGAGGTTGTCGACTCTGGCGTTCGCCGCGGGACTGGCTTTTCAGCCGGCCCTGGCGGAAGACCGCTACGAGGAGACGTTGAACACTCGCCAGTACGTGGGTGGCTTCGCCTCCTACGTGGATGTGGACGAAGATCGACAGTTCGACGACGAGGGCCTGGGCTACAGCGTCTTCTACGGTCGTCAGTTGTCCGACCGCGTCTGGTGGGAAACCGAAGGCGGCTTTTACAAGATGGACCCGAACCAGGCCGATTTCCAGGATTTCTATCAGTACCACCTGACCACCGGTCTTGCCTACGCCTTTGGTGATCGCACCGGCTTCACGCCCTATGTGATCGCCGCGGTGGGCGCCATCGACCAGGAAGTGCTGCCGGACGAAGACCAGGACACCAACCTCACCGTTAACGCCGGCATCGGCGCCGTGACCGGCCCTATCTTTAATAACGGCCTGAAGCTGCGTGGCGACGCCCGCTACGTCTACGACGACTTCGACGGCTCCGGCCCGGCCCGCGGCGACGGTGCCTTCGGCGACGTTCGCCTGTCACTGGGTGTGGAGATTCCGCTCGGCTACACCAAAGTCGTGACCAAAGAAAAGACGGTGATCAAAACCCGTGAAGTGGTCGCCAAGCCCCAGCCGGTGATGGACTCCGACGGTGACGGCGTGCCCGATAACCGCGATCAGTGCCCGAACACGCTGGAAGGCGGTCGCGTGGATTCCAACGGTTGTCTGATCGTCAACCAGACCGTGACTCTGACCAATATCAATTTCGAATTCGACTCCGCGAAGCTGACCCGCTCTTCAGAGTCGTCCCTGGACCGTATCGCCGACTCCCTGAAATCGCAGACCGATTTCCGCGTGGAAGTAGGTGGTCACACCGACAGCGTCGGTGCCGCTGAATACAACGAGCAGCTTTCCCAGGAACGCGCCGAGTCCGTTCGTCAGTACCTGGTTAATCGCGGTGTGGATCCCTCCCGCGTGACCGCCCGGGGCTACGGCGAGCTGAACCCGGTGGCCAGCAACGAAAGCGAATCCGGCCGTGCCATGAACCGCCGCGTTGAATTCCGCGTTACCGAGAAGTGAGGAACACGATCATGTTGCCTATTAAGAATATTTTGATGTTGATCCTGGTTGCCGCTCTGGGCGTAGGGATCTACGGCTGCGAAGCCAACGACAGTGACGACTCGGTTGTCACTACCCCCAACAACCCCAACCCGAACAATCCTGATGATCAGGATAACGACGGTATCCCCGATGATGAGGACAACTGTCCCGCGTTCGCCAACAACGACCAGCGGGATCAGGACAACGACGGCATCGGCGACGCCTGTGACGACGACATCGACGGTGACGGCGTTCCCAATGATCCGGATAACTGCCCCTGGGTGAGCAACACGGATCAGACGGACACCGATGATGACGGTCTTGGCGACGCCTGCGACGATAACACCGACACCGACGGTGACGGCATCGACGACGACTCCGATAACTGCCCGCTGGTGGTGAACCACAGCCAGGCCGATTCCGACATGGACGGTATTGGCGACGCCTGCGACGACGATCGTGACGGCGACGGCATCCCCAACGACGACGACAACTGCCCGTTCGTGGCCAACAACGATCAGGTCGATACCGACGGTGACGGCACCGGCGACGCCTGCGAAGACGACACCGACGGTGACGGCGTGCTGGACCCGGAAGACAACTGCGTGTTCGTACCCAACCCGGACCAGGAAGATCTGGACGGCGACAACGTAGGCGACATCTGTGACGACGACGACGACGGTGACGGCACCAACGACGGCAACGACGAGTGCCCGACCGTGGCCGGCCCCCCGGAAAACCAGGGCTGCCCGGTAGACAACGACACCGATACCGACGGCGACGGCGTACCGGATGACCTGGATAACTGCCCCAACACCCCCAACGCGGACCAGCTCGACAGCGATGGCGACGGCATCGGTGATGTGTGCGACGACGACGGCTTTACCTGTAACGCCACCAGCACCTACCAGCCGCTGACCACCCCGGACTATGAAGCCAGTGGCAACTCGCTGGGCTTCTGCCTGGGCTGTGGCGTGAGCGAAGCGGGTAGCCTGGTCGACGGTAACGACGCCTCCTTCGCCACCATTAACGTGGGCCTGGCGGCGGTCTACGGCGGCGCCGAGATCCGTGCCACCGCGGTGGACGCGGCCAACGACTTCACCGGCGTCAATCGCATCGGCATGGTGATCTCCGATCCGGCTTCCGCGCTGCTCAACCTGAGCCTGCTCGGTGACTTCCTGACCCTGCGTTTCTACAACGACGGCGAGGAAGTGGACGATGCCACAGTTGGCGGCGGTCTGCTGGGCCTGGAACTGCTGGGCCTGAGCCTGGCCGGTGACCAGCGCTTCCTGTCCGCGGAAATCACCGACGAGACCCCGGCGTTCGATGAAATCCAGCTCGACTACGCGGGCGCCTTGAACGCGAACGGTTCGCTGCGCGTGCACCGTGTGTGCGCTGGCAACGATCCGGTGGCCGTACCCTGAGTCTCCTCTGATATCAGGCATACCCTGGGGGCGCATTCGCGCCCCCTTTTTTTTGCCAGGCGCTCGCCCGGCGCGGTTTCTTTCGGTTCGGCCCTTCACGTGATTCTGTTCGCAGTCTGTCAGCCTTTTGGGTTAGATTGGGGACGCTGGAGGGAACGAATCTATGACATCCATTCTTCGCTGGCCGCGTCACGGGCAGTGGTTGTTACTGCTTTTGCCGCTGGTTCTCCTGCTCGGTGCCTGTGATTCCGGGGGCGCGAATTACACCGAGACCGGGGACCTGGAGTCGCTGCGCGAACGCGGCCAATTGCGTTTGCTGGCGCCGCGTTTCGATGAGGAGCAGGCGCTGGTCCGGGAGGGCGTGCCGCTGCAGGAGTTCCGCGAGCAGGCGGAAATTCTGGCGCAATCCCTGGGGCTGACGCCGCGCTGGGTGTACGCCGACAGCACCGATCATCTCGATGACATGCTCAACGAAGGCCGCGCCGACCTGATCGTCACCAATTACACGGTGACCGAATCCCGCCAGGAAAAAGTCGACTTTTGTACCCCGGTGGCGGTGATCCGCGAGTATCTGGTTCTGCCCCAGGGCCGCCAAGGCGACAGCCTGGAAAATCTGGGCGAGGTGCGTATCGCCGCGCCCGAGGGCACCGCCTATCAGGAAACCGCGCAGGCGCTGGCGGAGCGTTACGATAGCGTCAGCGTGGAGGCCGTGGAGGCGGGCCTCTCCGATGTGGAGTTGATGGAGGGCGTCGCCTCGGGGCTGTATCAAGCGGCCATCGTCGACAGCAACGCCCTGGACAGCTTGCTGCGCGCCGTGGACCAGGTGCGCAAGGGGCCGGTGGTCAATCCGCGCCGGCGCATCGCCTGGGCGGTGCGCAGCGACAATCCTGAGCTGCGCGCGGCGGTGAATCAGTTCCTGGTCAGCCATCGTGTGCGCACCTCGGTGCGCAGCGAAGAGCGTCGTGATTGGGCCACCATCAAGAAAGACGGCGTATTGCGGGTGATCACCTCCAATAACCCGGCCAGCTACTTTCTGTGGCGCGGCGAGCTGATGGGCTTCGACTATGATCTGATCCGCCACTTCGCCAGGCAGCACGACCTGCGCGTGCGCATGGTGGTGCGTGACAGCGCCTCGCAGATGTTCGAGGCCCTGCAGACCGGCGCCGGTGATGTGATCGCCGGCGCCATGACCATCACCGACCGGCGCAAAGCCGCCGGGTGGCGTTTTTCCAACCGCTACCTTGAAGTGCACGAACAGATTATCGGCGACGCCGACGACGAGCCTTTTGAATCGGTCCAGGAACTGGCCGGGCGCACCGTGGTGGTGGCGCCGGACAGCGCCTTTATGGATACCCTTGAAGCACTGCGCGAGCAAGGGATCGACGTGCGTATCGAGCCCCGCGAAGGCGCCACCACGGAAATGCTGATACAAGGCGTGGTGGACAGCGAGATTGATCTGACCGTGGCGGACAGCCATGTGGCCGCCCTGGAGAGCACCTACCGGGAAGACCTGCGGCCTCTCTGGACCCTGGAGGGCAGCCGTGACATCGCCTGGGTGTTGCGCGACGGGCAGGACCCGTTAATCAACAAGCTCAACGCCTACATCAACCGCAATTACCGGGGCCTGTTCTACAACGTCACCTTCAACCGTTACTTCAAGGAATCGAAAACCATCCGTATTCATGAGGAATACCGGGTGGAAGCGGGCAAGGAGATTTCCCCCTACGACGACCTGGCCAAGCAGTACGCGCTGGAATACGGCTTCGACTGGCGTTTGCTGGTGTCGCAGATGTACCAGGAGAGCAAATTCAATCCGGACGCGGTGTCGTTCGCCGGCGCCCAGGGATTGATGCAGGTGATGCCGCGCACCGCCCGCCAGTTCGGCTTTAATAACCCCCATGACCCGGAGCAGGGCGTGGCCGCCGGGTCGGCCTATCTGGAGTGGCTGGAGGAGCGTTTTCCGCAGCGCCTGGGGATGGCGCAGAAAATCTATTTCGGCCTGGCGGCCTACAACGCCGGGCATGGCCACGTGGAAGACGCCCGCCGGCTGGCTCAGCGACTCGGCAAGAACCCGGATCTGTGGTTCGGCCACGTGGAAGAGGCCATGCTGCTGCTGTCACAACCGCGCTACGCCCGCCAGGCGCGCTTCGGCTATGTACGCGGCAGCGAGCCGGTGAAATACGTGCGTGAGATCCGCAACCGCTACCTGGGCTATGTGCAGTTCACCGAAGAGAACAACATTTCCGCCGAGCCCTGAGCCACCGCCGGTCAAATCCGGCGGTTGAGCCATTCCAGCAGGGTCTGGCGCACCTCCGGGGCGCAGAAATCGTTGAGGATCTCGTGGCGCCCGCGCGGGCAGTCCATCCGCTCCAGCGGCAGCCGTCGGCGGCTCAATACCTGCTGCAGTTTGTCCATGCCCTTGCCGCCGCCGCTCATTGGATCCTGGCGACCGCCCAGCAGCAGAATCGGCAGGCGCGCGGGCAGGCGGCTCAGCCCCTTGGAGGACTGCACATCGGCCAGCGCCGACAGTAGCGCCTGCCAGGTGGCGGTGGTGCACTGAAAGCCGCATTTGGGGTCGTCGATATACGCCTTTACCTGGGCCGGGTCGGCGCTCAGCCAGTCGAAGTCGGTGCGGGCGTCCGGCACGCTGCGCGCCCAGGTTTCAAAGGTGAGTTTGTGCACCAGCGCGCTCTGGCCACGGGCGCCGTGCCGGCGGCGCTGCCATTTCAGCAGCGACGCCATCAGCCGGTAGTACAGCGGCGGGTGGTAATCGCTGCCGCACAGCACCAGGCCGTCCAACCTGTCGCCGTGGGCCTCGGCGCCCGCCAGGGCGATGAAGGAGCCCATGCTGTGGCCGCCCAGCACCAGCGCGCCGGGTTCCCGCTCGCGGATGCTGTCGATCACCCGGCCCAGGTCGTCCATCACCAGGCCCCAGCCGTCCTCGTCGCCGAAGTGGCCGGGCGGGTCGGCGGCGTCCATGCTGGCGCCATGGCCGCGATGATCGGGGCAGTACAGGTTCCAGCCGTGCTCGGCCAGGGTCTCTCCCAGGGCCTGGTAACGGGCCCCGTGTTCGGCCATGCCGTGCAGCCAGATCAGCGACCCCACCGGGTCGGAGGCGCGCCACTCGTGTACGGCGATGGTGTGGCCGTCGCCGGCGCCGATAACAAAACATTCCGAAGTCATTAATGCGGTCCCCTCAAACAGGTCATGAACATGCGTCATGCGTGTGCGAGCGTCAAGATCGCCGTGTATCATCATTGGTCGCGTATTCAGGCCCACAGGAGAGCGTGTGATTCATTATCAGGTCCGTCCGTTGCGCCCGCAGGCGCATCTGTTCCAGGTCACTCTCACCATCGACCGGCCGACGCCGGAGGGGCAGGCGCTGACTTTGCCCGCCTGGATTCCCGGCAGCTACATGATCCGTGATTTCGCCCGCCATATTGTATCGCTGGAAGCCTCGGCGGACGGCTCGCCCGTGGATGTGGCCAAGCTCGACAAGCAAACCTGGCAATTGCCGCCGGCCACCGGGCCGGTCACCGTGCGCTATCAGGTGTACGCCTGGGACTTGTCGGTACGTGGCGCCCACCTGGACACCACCCACGGCTATTTTAACGGCAGCTGTTTGTTTCTGGCGGCCATGGGCTTCGAGGATCAGCCCTGCGAGGTGGATATCGAGGCCCCGGATGGCGCCGCCTACGCCACCTGGAGGCTGGCCACCGGGCTCGACCGGGTGAGTGGCCCGGAACTGGGCTTCGGTCGCTTCCGCGCCGACAACTACGACGCCCTGATCGATCATCCCGTGGAGATGGGCCATTTCGAGCATGCCCGCTTCGACGCCTGCGGCGTGCCCCATGACGTGGTGCTCAGTGGCCGCCACCGGGCCGACATGGCGCGGCTGTGCCGGGACCTGAAACCGATCTGCGAGCACCACATCAAGCTGTTCGGCGAGCCGGCGCCAATGGACCGTTATCTGTTCATGACCCTGGTCACCGACGGCTACGGCGGCCTCGAGCATCGCAATTCCACCAGCTTGATGAGCCCGCGCACCGACCTGCCGTTGCTCACCGACGGCCCCGATCAGGTACGCGATGGCTATCGCAGCTACCTCGGTTTGTGCAGCCACGAATACTTCCACACCTGGAACGTGAAGCGCATCAAGCCGGAGGCGTTCACGCCCTTCGACCTGAGCCGGGAAGTGCACACCGAATTGCTGTGGGCCTTCGAGGGCATCACCAGCTACTACGACGATCTGTCCCTGGCGCGCACTGGGCTGATTGCGCCGGAAAGCTACCTGGAACTGCTGGGCCAGACCCTGACCCGGGTATACCGGGGCCGGGGCCGCTTCAAGCAGACCGTCACTGAGTCCAGCTTCGACGCCTGGACACGCTTCTACAAGCAAGACGAAAACGCCCCCAACGCCATCGTCAGCTACTACGCCAAGGGTTCCCTGGTGGCGCTGGCGCTGGATTTGACCCTGCGCGAACGGACCAACGACGCGCGCAGCCTGGACGATCTGATGCGCCTGCTGTGGCAGCGCCACGGGCAGACCGGCGTCGGTGTGCCGGAGCAGGGCGTGCAGGCCCTGGCCGAGGAAGTCGCCGGCTGTGACCTCAGCGACTTCTTCAATCAGGCGCTCTACTGCACCGAGGACCTGCCGCTGGAGACGCTGCTCGCCGAACGCGGCGTGACGGTGAACTGGCGCCCGGCGGACGGCCACAGCGACAACGGCGGCAAGCCCGGTAAAAGCCAGGCGCCGGTGCATCTGGGCGCGCGTTTCGCTTCGGATCCCCAGGGCGCCCGTCTTCAAGTGGCGTACGAGCAGGGCGCCGCCATGGAGGCCGGGCTGGCCGCCGGTGACGTGGTGGTGGCGGTGGATGGCCTGAAAGCCAGCGCCGGCAATCTGGATACGCTGCTGGCCGGCTACCAGGAAGGCGAGCGTGTCGACGTGCACGCCTTCCGCCGCGACGAGCTGATGCGCTTCACCGTGACCCTGGCGGCGACCGAGGCGGATACCGCCTACCTGACCCTGGACGGTGACGGCTTGAGCGCCAAAGGTCGGGCGTGGTTGTTGGGGACTGACAGGCAGGTATGACTAACCCTCAACTGGATGACGTGTATCGGCGGCTCGATCAGGCCCGCGCCGCCGATCGACGGCGGCTCAAAAAGCGGCTCGACGGGCTGGCGCGCAAGTTCAACGCCAATGCCCTGCCCAAGGTGAGCGCCGCCGTCGACGCCTCGGTGGCGGCCCGCGCCCGGCGCGCCGAGCTGGCGGCGGCACCGCTGCGCTGGCCGGACCTGCCGGTGGTGCACGACCGCGAGGAACTGGCCGCCGCGATTGAGCGCCACCAGGTGGTGGTGGTGGCCGGCGAAACCGGTTCCGGCAAGACCACGCAGCTGCCCAAGATCTGTTTGTCGCTGGGGCGCGGCGTGGACGGCTATATCGGCCATACCCAGCCCCGCCGCCTGGCGGCCCGCTCGGTGACGGCGCGCATCGCCGAGGAACTGAACAGCCGGGTCGGCGGCCTGGTGGGCTACAAAGTCCGCTTCAGCGAACAGGTGGGCGACGACACCCTGGTCAAGCTGATGACCGACGGCATGCTGCTCAGCGAAATCCAGCAGGACCGCTACCTCCATCAGTACGACACGCTGATCATCGATGAGGCCCACGAGCGCAGCCTGAACATCGATTTTCTGCTTGGTTATCTGAAGCAGCTGTTGCCGCGCCGCCCGGATCTGAAAATCATCATCACCTCGGCGACCATCGACCACGAGCGCTTCGCCGCTCATTTTAATGGCGCGCCGGTGTTCGAGGTGTCCGGGCGCACTTTCCCGGTGGACATCCACTACCGGCCGCCGGCGGAAGAACGGGAGCTGGGGCTGCAGGTGGAGGAAGTGCTGCGCGAAATCGATCAGCAGGAACGGCGCGACGGGCCACCGCCGGCCCGTGACGTGTTGGTGTTTTTGAGCGGCGAGCGCGACATCCGCGATGTGCACCACCATCTGAAACGCTGCGATTTCCGCGATACGGAATTGCTGCCGCTGTACGCCCGCCTCAGTGCCGCGGAGCAGCAGCGGGTGTTCTCCGGCCACCGCGGGCGGCGCGTGGTGCTGAGCACCAACGTGGCGGAGACGTCGCTGACGGTGCCCGGCATTCGCTATGTGATCGACGCCGGTACCGCCCGTATCAGCCGCTACAGTGTGCATTCCAAGGTGCAGCGGTTGCCGGTGGAGCCGATCGCCCGCGCCAGCGCCGACCAGCGCGCCGGGCGCAGCGGCCGCATCATGCCCGGCGTCGCCTACCGGCTCTATGACGAGGACGATTTCAACAACCGGCCGGCGTTCACCGACCCGGAAATCCAACGCACCAATCTGGGCGCGGTGATTCTGCGCATGGCCGATCTGAAGCTGGGTTCGGTGGAGGACTTTCCCTTTATCGAGCCGCCGGACGGCCGTTTGATACGGGACGGCTACCGTCTTCTGGAAGAGCTGGGCGCGCTGGACAAACAGCGCCGGGTAACGCCCCTGGGTCGCCAACTGGCGCGTTTCCCGCTGGACCCGACGCTGGCGCGCATGGTGGTGGCCGGCGCCGAGAAAAAAGCGCTGCGCGAAGTGCTGGTGATTGTCGCCGCACTGGCGGTGCAGGACCCGCGCGAACGGCCCCGCGACAAACAACAGCAGGCCGACCAGGCCCATCAGCCGTTTGAGAACAAGGAATCGGATTTTCTGTTTTTCTGGAATCTCTGGCAGTGGGCCGAGCAGCAACGCGGCGACCTGGGCCGCAACCCCTATGAAAAGCAGCTGAAGAAGCATTTTCTGGCGCCGTCGCGAATGCGCGAATGGCGCGACACCCACCGGCAGTTGTTATTGCTGGCCCGGGAGGAGGGCTGGTCGCTCAATGACGAGCCGGCGGACTACGAGAGTCTGCACCGGGCGTTGCTTACCGGGTTGGTGGGTAACGTGATGACCCGCAACGAGGACGGTGAGTGGCTGTCCACCCGCAACCGCAAGCCGCTGCTCTGGCCGGGCTCGTCGCTGAGTAAAGGCGGCGACAAGAAAGCGAAGCTGCGTTGGCTGGTGGCCGCCGAGCAGGTGGAAACCAGCCGCCTGTTCGCGCGCTGCGTGGCGCGCATTGAACCGCAATGGGTGGAGGCGGAAGCGGCGCACCTGATCAAACGCCAGTATTTTGAACCGCACTGGTCGAAGAAGCGCGGCTGTGTGATGGCCAAGGAACAGATCAATCTGTTCGGGCTGATTCTCGCCTCCGGGCGGCGCATGCACTACGGCCCGCTGGAACCGGAGCTGGCCCGCGAGCTGATGATCCGGGAGGGCCTGGTGGCCGGCGAGCTGACCCGCGAACCGGCCTTCGTCGCCGCCAACCGGGAGCGGCTGCAGCGCCTTGAAGAGATGGAGCACAAGCTGCGCCGGCGCGACATTCTGGTGGACGAGGAAACCCGTTTTCTGTTCTATGACCAGCGCCTGCCGTCCGGGCTTTACACCCTGGCGCACCTGGAAACCTGGTACAAAAAGCAGGCCGATCAGGCCCAGCGCGAAGCGCTGTTGATGGACGATGACTTTCTGCTGTCCCACAGCCCGGACTTGCAGGGCGGTGCCTTTCCCGATGAGTTGGAATGGGACGGCATGCGGCTGCCGCTGGAATACAGTTTCGACCCCACCGGCGACCGCGACGGCGTCACCGTGATCGTGCCCGCCGGCGCGCTGCAGCAGTTGCACGCGGAACGGCTCGCCTGGCTGGTGCCGGGCCTGCTGCGCGAAAAGCTGGAGGCGCTGATTCGCGGTCTTCCCAAGGCTCGCCGCCGGCATTTCGTGCCGGTGCCGGATTACGTGGCGGCGCTGCAGGAATCGCTGCGCCCGGACCAGCCGCTGCTGCCCGCCATGACCCGGGAACTGCAGCGCATGACCGGCGTGCGCGTGGAACAGGAAGAGTGGCGTGAGGACCAGCTGCCCGGGCACCTGCGGATGAACGTGCGGGTCACCGACGGACAGAACAAGGTGCTGGCCGAGGACCGTGACCTGGCGCGTTTGCAGCAGCGGTTCGAGGCGCTGGCCGGGGAGGCGGAGGCGACGCCGTCGGACGAGGAACGGGTGAGCGGGCGCGCCTGGGTATTCGGTACGTTGCCGGAGTGCCGGGAGAGCGAGCAGGGCGGGGTGGTGTTCCGCCGCTACCCGGCGCTGCGCGACCGCGGTGACGATGTGGTGCTGGAGTATTGCGTCGACGCGGACGACGCGCACTGGTGGCACGGCGTCGGCTGCGCCCGGTTGATGCTGCTGGCGCTGAACGAGCAGGTGCGCGGGCTGAAGCGGTTCGCCGGTCAGCAACCCGGCTTTCAGAAGCTGAAAGCGGAGAAGTCGGCCATGGCGCGCGGTGCCCTGGACCAGGCGCTGCTGCGCGCGACGGTGTCCCATTTCCGTTTGCACGACCAGCCGGTGCGCGATGAAGCGGCGTTCCGCGCCCGCCTTGACGATGGCCGGGGCGAGTTCGTGCCGGCGGTGGAGCAGGCGCTGCGCACCTGGGGCGAGTTGTTTGCCGCCTATCGTCGTGTCATGCAGCGCCTGGAGAAGAATTTTCCGCTTGCCTGGGCGCACGCACACCGCGATCTGAAGCAACAGCTCGGCGATCTGTTCAGTGATGATTTCCTGCTCACCGTGCCCAAGGAATGGCTGGACGAATACCCGCGCTATCTGGCGGCGGTGGAGCAGCGTCTTGAGAAACTGGGCGGCCAGATCGGCCGTGACCGGGCGGTGGTTGGCGAACTGGAGGCGTTCCGCGAACGCTATCACCGGCGCGCCAAGGACACGCCGCCTTGGCGGCAACCCGAGGCGCTGCGTCTGTACCGCTGGATGATCGAGGAATACCGGGTCAGCCTGTTCGCGCAGCCGCTGGGCACCCGGGTGCCGGTGTCCGCCAAGCGTCTTAACCGCCAGTGGGAGGCCTGCTGACGCCGCCTTCAGTGCTGTTCCCGCCGCCGTCAAGCGCCGACGGGCCAGCGAAATACCATTCCGGCTTTGCGCCGGCCCGGTCATATCCGGATAATTGACCCATTTATGGAACCCGCCCCGAGGTTCCCGACTGTCGCGGCGCTCCCCGGAGTGCCCTTTTTGCGCGAGGACAGGCTTGTGACCCATTCCGTCGTTATCAGCGGTACCGGACTCTGGACCCCCGAACAATCGATCACCAATGAAGAGTTGGTGGCCTCATTCAACGAATACGTGGCCCGCTACAACGAACGCCATGCCGACGCCATCGAAGCGGGCGAGATCGAGCCGCTGACCGGTTCCAACTCCGCGTTTATCGAGAAGGCGTCCGGTATCAAGCAGCGTTATGTGCTGGACAAGGAAGGTATTCTCGACCCGGACCGGCTGGCGCCGAACATCGCCGAGCGGGGCGACGACGAATTGTCCGTACAGGCGGAGATCGCCGTGTTTGCCGCCCGTCAGGCGCTCGATAACGCCGGCCTGCAGCCGGATGATCTGGACGCGGTGCTGGTGGCCTGTTCCAACATGCAGCGCGCCTATCCGGCCATGGCGGTGGAAGTGCAGCAGGCCCTGGGCATGGAGCACGGCTGGGGTTACGACATGAACGTGGCCTGCTCCAGCGCTACCTTCGGGATCCAGACCGGCGTCGACGCCATTCGCAACGGTTCCGCGCGCCGTGTGCTGATGGTTAACCCGGAGATTTGTTCCGGCCACCTGGCCTGGGAAGATCGTGACTGCCACTTCATCTTCGGTGACGTGAGCACCGCGGTGATTCTGGAGCGGGCCGAGGACGCCACCAGCGACAATCAATGGGAAGTGCTGGGCACCCGTCTGCAGACCCGCTTCTCCAACAACATTCGCAATAACTTCGGCTTCCTCAACCGTGCCGACCCCTCCGGCGTGGGCAGCCGCGATAAGCTGTTCCGCCAGGAAGGCCGCAAGGTGTTCAAGGAAGTGTGCCCGATGGTGGCGGAGCAGATCACCGGCCATCTGGCCGACCTGTCCGTGCCGGTGACGGACGTGCGCCGTATGTGGCTGCATCAGGCCAACCTGAACATGAACGAGTTCATCGCCCGGCGGGTGCTGGGTCGCGACCCCAGCCGCGACGAGGCGCCGGTGATCCTGGATGATTACGCCAACACCAGTTCCGCCGGTTCGATCATCGCCTTCCACAAGCACAACAGCGATCTGCCGGCGGGCACCAAAGGGGTAATCTGCTCCTTCGGCGCCGGTTATTCGATCGGCAGCGTGATCGTTAACCGGGTGCGTTAAGCCGCCCGTTTTCACAACGGACTCACGGCGGCCGCGGGGTAGACTTCGCGGCCGTTTTTGTTTTTTTTAGCGGCCTACACGTAACGTTTACTTGATTCGTGCATCCATATAGTGTCGAAGCCACGGGAAGGAATCCTTTCTGTCGGCTTCACTCACAGAATTATACGATCCATCTTGGAGAACGATCATGGCTAAACTGAGCAAAATGAACCCCCTGGCCGCCACCCTCGGCGCCGCCTTCGTGGCTTCCGCAATGTCCATCCCGGCTCACGCGGCCGAGAACCCGTTCGGTGCCACCGACCTGCAGAGCGGCTACCAGCTGGCCGGCGATCACAGCAAAGACGCCGAAGGCAAGTGTGGTGAAGGCAAATGTGGCGGCGACAAGAAAGGCGAAGGGAGCTGCGGCGGCGATAAAAAAGGTGAAGGCAGCTGCGGTGGCGACAAAAAAGGCGAGGGCAGCTGCGGCGGCGCCGCCTGAACTCAGGAGTCGTAATCTATGACGACTTTCCCCGTGACCGGTACCGGTCTGGGGTTGCGGCGGGCCCTTATGGGCCCGCTGTCCCAACCGGGCAACATACCGGTGGATTTTCTTGAAGTGGCGCCGGAAAACTGGATTCCCATGGGCGGCTCCCTGGCCCGTGAGTTTCGCGGTTTCACCGAACGCTATCCCTTTGTCAGCCACGGTCTCAGCCTGTCCCTGGGCGGGCCGGAGCCTCTCGATTTCGAATTGCTGGGGAACATCAAACAGTTTCTCGGCGAACACCGTATTCGCTGCTACACCGAGCACCTCAGTTACTGCAGCGACCACGGCCATCTTTATGATTTGATGCCGATCCCGTTCACCGAGGAAGCGGTGCACTATGTGGCCGACCGCATCCGCAAGGTGCAGGATTTTCTCGGCCAGCGTATCGGCATCGAGCACGTCAGCTATTACGCCACACCCGAGGTGACCGAGAGCCGTCCCCTGGGTGAGCTGGAATTCGTCAACGCGGTACTGGAAGAGGCCGACTGCGGCCTGCTTCTGGACGTGAACAACGCCTATGTGAACGGCATCAACCACGGCTACGACGCCGCCGACTTTATTCGCGGCCTGCCCGGCGAACGTATTTTTTACGTGCACATCGCCGGCCATTTCGACGAAGCCGAGGACCTTAAGGTGGATACCCACGGCAGTGAGGTAATCGACCCGGTGTGGCGATTGCTGGACGTGGCCTACGATCAGTTCGGCGTGTTACCCACCTTGCTGGAGCGGGATTTCAACTTTCCCCCGGTGGACGAACTGAACCGCGAGCTGGGACGCATCGGCGAGGCCCAGCAGCGCCGTTCGGCGGTGAGCCGGAGAGCCTGATGAGCGAGCCGGAGTTCCAGCGCCTGCAGCGTTCGTTCGCGGCGCACCTGCGCAATCCTCAACGCCACCCGGCGCCGTCTGGCATTGAGGACCGGCGCCTGACGGTGTACCGCCAGTTGTTCTTCAACAACGTTAACGGCTTCCTGGAGAAGGGCTTTCCGGTGTTGCACAGCCTTTATGACGAAGCCGGCTGGCGGCGTCTGGTGCGCTGTTTCTTCGACCAGCATGCCTGTACGTCACCGTACTTTCTGGAAATCCCGGAGGAGTTCGTCACTTTTCTCGCTGACGCCTATCAGCCGGTGGAGGGCGACCCGCCTTTCCTCGCCGAACTGGCGCATTATGAGTGGATCGAGCTGGTGCTGGACACCGCCACGGACACGGTGCCGGAGCAGGGCGTGCAGCCCGGTGGCGATCTGCTGCGTGGCGTCCCCTACCTGAATCCGCTTCATTGCGTGCTCAATTACCGTTGGCCGGTGCATCAAATCGGCCCGGACCACCGGCCGGAGACGCCGCCGGAGCAGCCGGTCTGGTTGCTGGTCCACCGTAACGCCGAGGACCGGGTGGCGTTCATGGAGATCAACGCGGTGACCGCCCGGTTACTGGCGTTGATGCAGGAACAGCCGCTCAGCAGCGGCGAGCAGCTGCTGCAAACGCTGGGCGATGAAATGGGCTTCCAAGACCGCGCCGCGCTGTTGAGTTTCGGCGCCGACCTTCTGCAACGGCTGCGTGATCGCGAGCTGATTCTGGGCGCCCGCCTGCAGCCGACCCCGGCCTGAGCGTCGCAAGGTTGCTCTTCGTAGGCCATGCACCGCTATAATGCGCGGGCCATCACTGATTAGGGAGCTACTGTGCGCATATGGATTGCGGCGCTTGTTTCGGCGCCATTGATTGCTTTGTCCCATCCGGTATTCGCCCAGCCGGTACCGGAAACCGCCGGCGAGACCCGCGAAGCCGCGATCCAGTCCGGTGAGGACTGGGGCAGCGCCTCGACGCCGTTCGACCAGGCCGGGGGCGCCGGTCGCTTCGACGAACAGGACCCCTGGCAGGGCTTCAACCGCAAGATTTTCGGCTTTAACGAATTCGTCGACCGCTACGCGCTCAAGCCGGCCGCCAAGGGTTACCGTTGGGTGACGCCGGAGTGGCTCGATAACACCGTGACGCGCTTTTTCAGCAACCTTGGTGATATCGGCGACGGCCTCAACTATATCTTTCAGTGGCGCTGGGGGGAGGCCGGCAACAGCCTGGGGCGTTTCGGCATCAACACCACCCTGGGCGTGGCCGGTCTGTTCGACGTGGCCAGCGATGTGGACCTGCGCAATACCGACACCAACCTGGACGTGACGCTGGGCCGCTGGGGCGTGGCCCGCGGGCCCTATCTGGTGGTGCCGATTCTGGGGCCGTCGTCGGTGCGTGACGCCACCACCATCTACCCCAGCAGCTATCTGTGGCCGGTGAGCTATCTGGAGGACGATCTGGCGCGCTATTCGCTGGCGGCGCTGTACGGCGTCGACCTGCGGGCGGATCTGCTGGACCTGGAGCGCAACATCGTCGGCGACCGCTATACCTTTATCCGTAACGCCTATCTGCAGCGCCGCCTGATGCAGGAAGGCAAGGACGAAGAACCGGCCCTGCCCGACGAAGACCCGGAGCTGGAAAGCGACGACGGCTGGTAACAGCGCCGGCCGCCCGCCGGGCCAGGGCCCGGCGCTATTCTCCCAAGGCGGCCAGTTTGGCGCGGATAAAGTCGCCGTGGGAGACGTACAGCAACTCGGATACCCGGCGGATCAGCTGCTCTTCGTGGCTGTCCGCATCGCCGTCGGCGGCGGCGATGGCCCACATATCGTAAATCAGCCGCACCCGGGTTTCCGGATCCCAGCGTTGCCGCAGGGGGATGGTGAACTCGAACAGGTCAGTGGCGTTTTCCAGTCTTTGATCCAGCTCGGCGACGATCTCCTCCATCTCCTCCGCTTGCAAATGCCAGCGTTCGCGCACCGCCTTAACCAGCAGGCGCTGCTCGCGCTGATCCACTTCGCCATCGGTGCGCGCCACTTCCATCAATAACGCGGCGGCGGCCCGGTGCAGGTCGTGGTCGCTGTCTTCGCTGTTTTGAGCGGGTGAATCGGATTCAAACAAACGGGCAAGCCATTTCACGCTGCGATGTCCTCCGCGGTCAGTAAGGCTTCCAAGGCGCGTTGATCGGCGGCGAAACGGCGAATGCCGTCGCTGAGCAAATCACACGCCATCGGGTTGTCATTCAGTGACCAGCGGAAACGGGCTTCGTTCAGTGCCCGGGCGGGGAGCGCGCCTTCCGGCTCCGCTGGAGCCACCGCGTCCGGGTCCAGGCAACGGGACAGGGCGCCGTCGTCCTCGGCCAGCTCGCCGAGCAACGCCGGGCTGATGGTGAGACGGTCGCAGCCGGCGAGTGCCTCGATCTGCGCCGCGTTGCGGAAGCTGGCGCCCATCACGATGGTATCCAGCCCGCGCCCTTTGAGAAGATGGAAAATCTCGCGCACCGATTGAACACCGGGATCCTGATTGATATCGGTGATTTGCAGCCCGCGTTTCACGTGCCAGTCCTGAATGCGGCCGACGAACGGCGAGATCAGCGTGGCGCCGGCTTCGGCGGCGGCCAGCGCCTGCTCGGCACTGAATACCAGAGTCAGGTTGCAGCGCACGCCTTCTTCCTCAAGGATGCGCGCCGCCTGGATGCCTTCCCAGGTGGCGGCGGCTTTGATCAGGATCCGTTCTGCCGGTACTTCCAGCTCCCGGTACAGCGCCATCAGACGGCGCGCCTTGGCGACGGTGGCGGCGGTATCGAACGACAGCCGCGCGTCCACCTCGGTGGAGACCAGGCCCGGGATGTGCCCCAGCACCGCCTGGCCGGCGACGCAGGCGAACGCGTCGGTGCACCAGGCCAGGTCGCCCTCGTGGCCCAGTTCCCGGGCCAGCTCGCGGGCCTGGTCGAGCAGGTGCCGGTAGCGCTCGTCGCGTGCCGCCGCCAGCAGCAGCGACGGGTTGGTGGTGGCATCGTGCGGCTGCAGCTCAGCGATGCGTTCCAGATCGCCGGTGTCGGCGACCACGGTGGTCCATTGTTCGAGTTGTTGGCGTTTGCTGATCATGACTGACCTCCCTGTGTAGTGGCCCCAGCATAGCCAACCGTGTGCCGGGTCAAAAGGGCCAGAGCCTCTTGATAGACCTCTGGCGTGGCGTCGTTCTTGTGTGCGTGCTGGCTCAGATGGCGGCGATAGGCGCGGGCGCCCGGCATCGCCTGGAACAGATTGAGCGCGTGGCGCAGCACATGCTTGGGATGCACGCCGTCGGCGTAGCGCCGCTCCAGATAGGGGATGAACGCTTCGGCCACCGCCAGTCGGTCCGGCGGCGGGGCGCTCTCACCGAACACTTCCCGGTCCACTTCGGCCAGAAACCAGGGGTTCATGTAGGCTTCCCGGCCCACCATCAAGCCGTCCACCTGACCCAGATGCGCCAGCATGCCCGGCACGTCGCGCAGCCCGCCGTTGAGGATGATCTCCATGTGCGGAAACGACTGTTTGACCGCGTAGGCGCGCTCATAGATCAGCGGCGGGATATCGCGGTTTTCCTTCGGCGAGAGGCCGTCCAGGATCGCCTTGCGGGCGTGGATGGTGAGGCTGCGGCAACCGGCCTCGTCCATATGCCGGACGAAGCGCTGCAGGAAGGGGTAGTCGTCCTGATCGTCGATGCCGATGCGGGTCTTCACCGTCACCGGCACGTCGGTGACGTTCGCCATGGCGTCCACGCAGCGTGCCACCAGCTCCGGCTCCGCCATCAGCACCGCGCCGATCTTGCCCTGCTGCACCCGGTCCGAGGGACAGCCCACGTTGAGATTGATCTCATCGTAGCCGTAATCCGCGCAGATGCGCGCCGCTTCGGCCAGTTGCGCCGGGTCGCTGCCGCCCAGCTGTACCGCCAGCGGGTGCTCGGCGGCGTCGAACCCGAGCAGGCGATCCCGGTCGCCATGGATCACCGCCGGCGCCACCACCATCTCGGTATAGAGCAGCGTGCGGCGGGTGATAAGACGGGCCAGATAGCGAAAGTCGCGCGTTGTATAGGCCATCATTGGCGCGATGGAAAAGCGCCGGCTGAGCGGGGCAGGGCCGGGAATCGGAGTGTTGAGTGAGGACATGGCGCTATTATCGCACGGCCGCCGCCGCGACGGGAAACCCCGGCGTCGGGTCAGCCCGGGTTGGTCCATGCAAATTCAGGCAAAGGTATATTCCTGTAAAAGCGCCTTGTGAAAGTGGCGTCGTTTGGCTTTGATGAGGGTGCGATAACGCATAACAGGGAGAAAACTATGCTGAGCTGGAGCCTTTTATTTCTTGTCATCGCGATCATTGCCGCGGTTTTGGGGTTTAGTGGTATTGCCGGCACCGCCGCGGGCATCGCCAAGATTCTGTTCGTCGTCTTCCTGGTGATCTGGATCATCAGTCTGATCGCCGGGCGGCGCTGACCGGAAAGGACGGCGTTCCCGCCTCAGTAGCGGCGGCGCCGTAGCTGTAGTGCTGATAACGGGGGCGCATTAGCCTATAATGCGCCCCTTTATTCCGGCCACGGAGTCAGCATGACCGTTCGTACCCGAGTGGCACCTTCGCCCACCGGCGACCCCCATGTGGGGACCGCTTATATCGCGCTTTTCAATCGTTGTTTTGCCCGTCAGCACGGCGGCCAATTCATTCTCCGCATCGAAGACACCGACCAGAGCCGCTCCAGTGACAGCTCCGAGCAGGCGATCCTGGCGTCGTTGCGCTGGCTGGGCCTGGACTGGGACGAGGGGCCCGACGTGGGCGGCCCCCACGGGCCGTACCGGCAAAGCGAGCGCGGCGACGATTACCGCCTCTATGCGGAACGTCTGATCGCGGACGGCCATGCCTTTAAATGTTTCCGCAGCGCCGAAGAGCTGGACCAGTTGCGTGCCGACCTGAAAGAGCGCGGCGAAAACCGGGCCCTGAAACCGGCGGATCTGGAACTGCCCGCCGACGAGCAGCAACGCCGCGAAGCGGCCGGCGACCCCTATGTAATCCGCATGCGAGTGCCGGAGTCCGGTCGCTGTGAAATCGACGACATGCTGCGCGGCACCGTGGAGCTGGACTGGTCCCTGGTGGACGCGCAGATCCTGCTGAAATCCGACGGCATGCCCACCTACCACCTGGCCAATGTGGTGGACGATCACCTGATGGAAATCACCCATGTGATCCGCGGTGAGGAATGGCTGAACTCGGCGCCCAAGCACAAGCTGCTGTACCAGTACTTCGGCTGGGACATGCCGGTGCTGTGCCACATGCCGCTGCTGCGCAACCCGGATAAGTCCAAGCTCAGCAAGCGCAAGAACCCGGTCAGCATCAATTTCTACCGGCGCATGGGCTACCTGCCGGAGGCGGTGGTCAATTACCTCGGCCGCATGGGCTGGTCGATGCCCGATGAACGTGAGCGTTTCACCCTGGAGGACATGCAGGCGGCGTTCGACATCCAGCGTGTGTCCCTGGGCGGCCCGGTGTTTGATGTGGAGAAGCTCAGCTGGCTTAACGGCCAGTGGCTGCACGATCTCTCCGACGAGCAGTTTCTGGAGCAACTGCGCGACTGGGCCTTCAACCGCGAGTACGCCATGCGGGTGCTGCCCCATGTGAAACAGCGCGTGGAAACGTTCGGTGAGGTGGTCGACAAGGCCGGCTTCTGTTTTTCCGGCATGGTGGCCGTGGACGAAGCCGACTTCCAGCACCCCAAGCATGACGGGGAAGCGATGAAAGTCTGGCTGCAGTTTTACCTGTGGAGCTGTGAGGCGCGCCGTGACTGGCAGCGCGACGGCCTGTTCGCCGACGCGAAGCAACTGGCCGACGCTCTGGAGATCAAGATCAAGGATTTCCTGTTTCCGGTGTTCGTGGCGATCGCCGGCACCAGCGCCAGCTTTTCCGTGGTCGACAGCATGGAACTGCTGGGGCCGGACCTCAGCCGGGCCCGTCTGCGCCATGCCATCGAGGTGCTCGGCGGCGTTTCCAAGAAGCAAACCAAGAAGCTGGAGAAGGAGTGGGCGGCGATTGTTCCGGCGAATTGAACAAGGCTTGTACAAACAGACTTCCAACTGTCAAAAACCCGGGGCGGATGCTTGACAGGGTAGGGTCGCTGCGTAAAATACGCGGCTC
>DGNT01000183.1:7079-9806 GCA_002389055.1 Alcanivorax sp. UBA4485 | reverse complement strand
CCTGGCAGTTTCCCCAGGGCGGGATGATGCCCGGTGAAAGCCCGGAAGAGACCCTGTTCCGGGAGCTGGAAGAGGAAACCGGCCTGTTGCGCGAGCATGTGCGCATTCTCGCCACCACGGAAGGCTGGCTGACCTACCGCCTGCCGCGCCGTTTTCTGCGGCCGCCGCGCAACCGCCCCACCTGCATCGGCCAGCGGCAGAAATGGTATTTGCTGCGCCTGGAAGCGGGCGAGGCGGCCATCGACCTGGCGCGCTCGCCGGTGCCGGAGTTTCAGGACTGGCGCTGGGTGAATTACTGGTACCCGATTCGCAAGGTGGTGCATTTCAAACGCGGGGTGTACGCCAGGGCCCTGCGTGAGTTGGCACCGGCCTTGCGTGCCTTGCAGAAACACTAAGGTGCTCTGCGGAATAATCAAGAGGAACCCCCATGCTCGATACCCTGCGCCGCATCGTGCAGGAAGTGAACAACGCGCCTGACATCCCGTCCGCTCTGGACTTGATGGCCAAGCGTGTGCGCGATGCCATGGGCACCGAGGTGTGTTCCATCTACCTTCGCAACAACAGCGAAGAGCGTTACGTATTGATGGCCTCGGAGGGCCTCAAGCGCGAGGCCATCGGCCGGGTCAGCCTGGGCCTGTCCGAGGGGCTGGTGGGGCAGGTGGGTCTGCGCGAGGAGCCGATCAACCTGGAAGACGCCTTCTCGCACCCCAAATTCCATTACCTGGCGGAAACCGGCGAGGACCCCTTCCATGCCTTCCTCGGCGTGCCGGTGATGCACCACGGTGACGTGCTCGGCATCCTGGTGGTGCAGCAGCGCGACGCGCGCCGCTTCGACCAGAGCGAGGAAGCCTTCCTGGTCACCATCTCGGCGCAGTTGTCGGCGGTGATCGCCCACGCCCACGCTTCCGGTGCCCTGTTCGAACAGCTCGACGTCCACGGCAACCTGCCGACCATTTACGACGGCCAGTCCGGCGCCTCCGGCGCGGCCATCGGTCAGGCGGTGTTGCTGTTCCCGGAAACCGATCTGTCCTCGGTGCCGGACCGGGAGGTGGAGGACGTCAACGCCGAGATCGCCCTGCTCGACGAGGCGCTGGTGCGCGTGCGCCAGGAAATCCGCGATCTCGCCGAGCGCGCCAAGAAGAGCCTGGGCGCCGAGGAGCAGGCGCTGTTCGACGTCTACCTGCGCATGCTCGACCGCCATGCCCTGCCCGCCGAGGTGGTCGCCAAAATCCGTGAAGGGCACTGGGCCCAGGGTGCCCTGCGCATGGTGGTGGACGCCCATGTGCACAACTTCGAGATGATGGACGACCCCTATTTGCGGGAACGGGCCGCCGACGTGCGCGATCTCGGCCGCCGGGTGCTCGGTCAGCTGCAGAGTCGCAACCGGCGGCAGATCGAGTTCCCGGACGCCTGCATCCTGATGGGCGAGGACATTTCCGCGCCGATGCTGATGGAAATGCCCCAGGAACGCCTCGCGGGCATCGCCACCACGCGCGGTTCGCGCAACTCGCACATGGCCATCGTGGCCCGCGCCATGGGCATTCCCACGGTGGTGGGCTGCCAGAACCTGCCGCTGAAAAAACTCGACGGCAAGGAACTGATCATCGACGGCTTCCGCGGCCGGGTGATCGCCAACGCCACCGCCGAGCTGAAAGATCAGTTCGAAGACATCATCGCCGAAGAGAAGCACCTGCTGGCCGGGCTGGAAAAGCTGCGCGATCTGCCGGCGCAGACCGAGGACGGCCAGCGTATCTGTCTGCAGGTGAATACCGGCCTGATGACCGATATTGCCCGCTCCATCGAGCGCGGCGCCGAGGGCGTGGGGCTGTACCGAACAGAAATCCCGTTCATGGTGCGCGACCGCTTTCCGTCGGAAGAAGAGCAGCGTCTGATTTACCGCGAGCAGTTGTCCGCGTTCGCGCCCCATTCGGTGACCATGCGCACCCTGGATATTGGCGGCGACAAGGCGCTCAGCTATTTCCCCATCGAGGAGGACAACCCCTTCCTGGGCTGGCGCGGTATCCGCGTGACCCTGGACCACCCGGAGATTTTCATCGTCCAGGTGCGCGCCATGCTCAAGGCGTCCGAGGGGTTCGATAACCTGCGCATCATGCTGCCGATGATCACCAGCGTGTTCGAGGCCGAGGAGGCGCAGCACCTGATCCACCGCGCCTGGCTGGAAGTCCGGGAAGAGGGCGTGGATGTGGCCATGCCGCCGGTGGGCGTGATGATCGAAGTGCCCGCTTCGGTGTACCAGGCGCGGGCGCTGGCCCAGCGGGTCGATTTTCTGTCGGTGGGCACCAACGATTTGACCCAGTATCTGCTGGCGGTGGACCGCAACAACCGCCAGGTCTCCGACCTGTACAACTCCTTCCACCCGGCGGTGCTGCACGCTTTGCTGCATGTGGTGGAGCAGGCCCATGAGGAAGGCAAGCCGGTGTCGGTGTGCGGCGAAATGGCCGGTGACCCGGCCTCGGCGTTGCTGATCATGGCGATGGGTTACGACGCCCTGTCGATGAACGCGTCCAACTTGCTGCGTGTGAAAGCCGCGGTGCGCCAGGTCAACATGGGCTTCCTGCGCCGCCTGCTCAACGAAGTGCTGGCCATGGACAATGGCGAGGTGATCGCCTCCTACGTGGACCTGCAGCTCACCAAGGCCGGCCTCGGCGAACTGATCCGCCACCGCAAAAGCGGCTGAGCTCGAGCGGGTTGGCGCTCCGTAGCCCG
>DGNT01000183.1:0-7021 GCA_002389055.1 Alcanivorax sp. UBA4485 | reverse complement strand
GCGGGCCTTGCCCGCGAAAGGGTGGCTTTTAGCCACCCGGCGGGATACCAGAGACGCTCATGGGTTTTAGAGTGCCTGGCTGTAGCGGACCGGGCCGTCGGGCTGGCCGTTCGGTTGCCAGCTCTGTTCCGCCATTTCGATGTGGCCGTCGTCGTTCAGGCGTACCGCCGAGCTGGCGCGGGTGCCGTACTGTTCGGACTGGATGAACACCGGCGCGACCAGGCGCTCCAGGTCGCGGCTGACGCCGGTGTCGGGCAGTTCCGAGTCCGCCGGCTGGTGGCGGTCGTTAACCACTTCCAGGAGTCCTTCCAGCCCGGCTTCCCGGCCCAGGGCGCGGTCCAGGTTGGCTTTGCCGCGCGCCACCTTGGGCCAGTGCTCGTCGAGCAGGCCGTTGGAGAGGCCGTGCAGGCCGGGCGCTACTGCCCGGGGTGGGGCGCCCCGGTTGCTCAGGTACCAGAGCGTGCGGCGGTCACCGACCAGTAAATTAAACCCGGCATAGTGGTGCTGTTCCTCGGCCAGGGCGGCGCAAAAGGTTTCCGGGGTGTCGCGGCTTTCCAGAAAGGCCTGGGGCAGCAGCCCCCGGGAGCGTTCGCCGCCGCCGGGTTCGGCGATCGGTTCGCGGAAATTGGTGATCACCGCGAAGCGCCCGTCGCGGTGGATGCCCAGCCAGGTACCGCCGGCGCGGATGTCCAGGCCGCAGAACACCTCGCCGCGCCAGCGTGCCGCCTCGGTGGGGCGGGCGTGGAATTCGTCGCGGTTGGCGGCCACGGAGAGCGGCGTGGCCGCGTCCGGCCGCCAGTCGAAGAGCACAATGCACATGGGTAACCGGTTCCCTGGGACATAACAAAACGGGGCTGCTAGCATAACCGCCATTTCCAGCAGGGGACATCAATGACGCTTGTGTTGATCTGCGCCCTGATCGGCGTGTT
The DNA here is from genome assembly GCA_002389055.1 of Alcanivorax sp. UBA4485. Lineage (GTDB taxonomy): Bacteria > Pseudomonadota > Gammaproteobacteria > Pseudomonadales > Alcanivoracaceae > Alloalcanivorax. Next base: position 6,092 of record DGNT01000183.1, on the reverse strand, counting down.
CGCCGGTTTGCTGGGCGGCGCCCTGGGGCTCGGCGGGGGCGTGGTGATCGTGCCGCCGCTGATTTATCTGTTCCACGCGCTGGGCTTTGACGATGCGGTGGTGGCGCAGATGGCGGTGGGTACGTCTTTGGCCACCATCATCGTGACCGCCGGCAGTTCGGTGCGCGCCCATCATGTGGCCGGTTTCGTGCGTTGGCCGCTGGCCCGGCGGCTGGCGGGGGGCATCGTGGTGGGGGCGTTGCTCGGCGCCGTGGTCGCGGACCGTTTGTCCGGCGCCATGCTGACTCGTTTGTTCGGTGTGTTCGCGGTGTTGATCGCGGCGCAGATGCTGCTCAGCCGGCGTCGCGCGGCGAGCGCGCGGGACGACCTGCCCGAGCGGGTGCCCGGCGGCGTCGGCCTGGCCGGGGTGGGCTCGGTGATCGGCGGCATCTCCAGCCTGTTCGGTATCGGCGGCGGCTCACTCACGGTACCCTTTCTGTCCTGGTGCCGCCTGCCGATGCAGAACGCGGTGGCGATCTCCGCCGCCTGCGGCCTGCCTATCGCCCTGGCCGGCAGCGCCGGCTTCGTCGCCACCGGCTGGGGGCGAACCGAATTGCCGCCGTGGAGTCTGGGTTATGTGTACCTGCCCGCGGCCCTGGCCATCGTGGTGACCAGTTTTCCCATGGCGCGGGTGGGGGCGCGGCTCAGCCATCGGTTGCCCTCGGCCACCCTGAGGCGCATTTTCGCCGCCGTGCTGATCGTGATCGGCGTGGAATTGATACTGAACTGACGCGGCCCGCCCGGGCCGTGCTGACGGAGTATTGGCATGGAGTTTCCCCAGATCGACCCGGTGGCGATAGCGCTGGGTCCCTTGCAGGTTCATTGGTACGGCTTGATGTACCTGATCGGCTTCGTCGGCGGCTGGTGCCTGCTGATCTGGCGGGCCGGGCGCCCGGACAGCGGCTGGACCCGCGACCAGGTCAGCGACCTGGTGTTCTACGTGGCGCTGGGCGTGATCCTGGGCGGCCGGGTCGGCTATGTGCTGTTTTATAACTTCGGTAAGTTCCTGGACGATCCGCTCTGGCTGTTCGCGATCTGGACCGGCGGCATGAGTTTCCATGGCGGCGCCCTGGGCGTGCTGTTCGCCTTCTGGCTGTTGGCCCGTAAATTCGGCAAGCGCTACTTCTCGGTGGCGGATTTCGCCGTGCCGGTGGTGCCCATCGGCCTGGGCGCCGGCCGCTTCGGCAATTTCATCAACGGTGAATTGTGGGGGCGGCCCTCGGATGCGCCCTGGGCGATGGTATTCCCGTCCGACCCCATGGGCGTGGCCCGTCATCCGTCGCAGCTCTATGAATTTTTCCTGGAAGGCATCGTGCTGTTCCTGGTGCTGTGGTTGTACTCGGCGCGGCCGCGCCCGGCGGGGGCGGTGACCGGCCTGTTCGGCGTCGGCTACGGTCTGTCGCGCACCTTCGTGGAGTTTTTCCGCGAGCCGGACGCGCACATCGGCTATCTGGCCGGCGGCTGGCTGACCATGGGCATGCTGCTGAGCATTCCCATGATCGTGGTCGGCGCCGCCATGATCGCCTGGGCCTACAAGCACGACGATCGCCCGCTGAAGAGAGGCTGACGCCATGAAGCAATATCTGGAACTGCTGCACCGGGCCCGGCATGAAGGTACCTACAAGGGTGACCGCACCGGCACCGGCACCTATTCGTTGTTCGGCCACCAGATGCGGTTCGACCTGGCCGACGGCTTTCCCCTGGTGACCACCAAGAAGGTGCACCTGAAATCAATCATCCATGAGCTGCTGTGGTTTCTGGCCGGCGATACCAATATCCGCTACCTGAAGGAAAACGGCGTCAGCATCTGGGACGAATGGGCCACCCCGGAGGGCGATCTGGGCCCGGTCTACGGCGAGCAATGGCGTTGCTGGCCCACCGTGGACGGCGGCGTTATCGACCAGATCGACGAGGTGGTGGCGGAGATCCGCCGTAACCCGGATTCGCGCCGGCTGGTGGTGAGCGCCTGGAACCCGGCGGTGCTGCCCGACCCGCGTCTGTCGCCGCGCGACAACGCCGCCAATGGCCGCCAGGCGCTGCCGCCGTGCCACTGCCTGTTCCAGTTCTATGTGGCCGACGGCAAGCTGAGCTGCCAGCTCTACCAGCGCAGCGGCGATATCTTCCTGGGGGTGCCGTTCAATATTGCCTCCTACGCGCTGCTGACGCTGATGATCGCCCAGGTCTGCGATCTTCAGCCCGGCGAGTTCGTGCATACCCTCGGCGACGCGCACCTCTACAGCAACCATGTGGAACAGGCGGACACGCAACTGGCGCGCGCGCCCCGCGCGCTGCCGACCATGACGCTGAACCCGTCGGTCCGTGATCTCTATGCGTTCCGCTTCGAGGACTTCACCCTCGACGGGTACGACCCGCATCCCGGCATCAAGGCGCCGATCGCGGTGTGACGCCCGCTACCGTGCAATAAGGAGTCACCATGACGTTCCGTCTGGCGATGATGGCCGCCAAGGCCGCCAATAACGTGATCGGGCGTAACAACGCCTTGCCCTGGTATCTGCCCAACGACCTCAAGTACTTCAAGCGGGTGACGTTCGGCAAGCCGATCATCATGGGGCGCAACACCTGGGAATCCCTCAAGGGGCCGCTGCCCGGGCGCACCAACATCGTGATCACTCGCCAGCCGGACTATTCGGCGCCGGGCGCCAAGGTGGTGGCGGACCTGGATCAGGCGCTGGAGCTGGCGGAGCATCTGGTGGTGGTGGAAGGCCACGACGAAGTGGTGGTGATCGGCGGGGCTCAGATTTACCAGTTGGCGCTGCCGCGGGCGGACCGTCTTTATCTCACCCAGGTGCACGCGGACGTGGAGGGTGACACCCGTTTCCCGGATTTCGACCCCGGGGAATGGCGTGAGGTGGCGCGGGAGGATTACGCGGCGGAAGGCCCCAACCCCTACGATTACTCGTTTATCGTCTACGATCGCGCCTGAGGCGGGGCGGGGATCAGGACAACCCTTTGGTCTCGGCGAGTCGGGCGGCCAGATCCACCAGCAGGCGGCGGCCGTTGGTGTTGAGCTTGTCGGACAGCTTGATCAGCTGGCGGGTGTCCTTGTCGAAAGCGCTGGCCGGGTCGCGCAGATGCGGTGTCTTGGCCTTGCCTTCCAGTTCCTCGAACAGCTCGGTGAGCGACATCTCCAGGGCATCGCAAAGCCGTCCGAGCCGCTGCACGGACACATCCTGACGGTTGCGTTCGATGCGCGACAAATTGCCCGCATCGGTGCCCGCCCGAAACGCCACGTCCTCGAGAGTTTCGTCCCTGCGCACGCGCCTTGCTTTGAGAATGCCGCCGATATCCATGACGCCCAGTATTCGGAATGCGCTCTTGCCTCCTCAATGTGTTAATTGCAATAGCGCAAATTACCGTCATTGCGTATTAGCAAATAGCGGGGCGTTAGTGTTGAATCGGCGCAAGTCGCAACGCCGTCGTGGCGTTTCGGTAACGTCGTGTTGGCGGGCCGCCGGCGTCAGGCTTGCCGGCGGCCGCCGGTCAGCACCGGCAGGCCCAGGGCCAGGCGCCGTCGGGCGGTGTCATAGGCGCCACCGGGGTCGCGGATCCGGCGCGGCTTGATGCGCACCGCGTCCAGGCGTCGGGCGAATTCGTCCAGCGGCAGCCCCAGGGCGTCGCAAAGCCGCACCAGTTGCACCACGGTCAGCTGCTGCTTGTTGCGTTCGATACGGGACAGGTTTCCGGCGTCGGTGTGGGCGCGGGCGGCGACCACCTGAAGCGTTTCGTTCCGGCTCCGGCGCTGCTCTCTAAGAATGCTTCCAACATCCATCATTGCAATTCCCTCTGCGCTAGCGGGTTTTTATACATTGCGGTTTGCGCATAAGCAATGGATTGTGATTGCTTATGCGCTAATCTTTATGGTTATACTTTGCGCGGAAGGGTTCTGCAAGGGCATGAATAGGGAATGGATGAGCAACAACGGCTGGATGCCATGGCAGCGCTGGCATTGCGGAACCCGGGGGCGAATGGCCGGCGTGATGGCGGGGCCGCGGAGGCCTATGAGCTCACCTGGCCGGGCAAAGCGGCGATGCTGGCGGCACTGGACATGCCTCCGGCGGCGGTATTGAAGCCGTTACCGGACGCGGCGTTGGCGGCGCCCCGGATGCCCCACGGCGTGATTGAAGGCGACAACCTGCCGGTGCTCAAGCGTTTGCGAAAACGCTATTCGGGGCGAGTCAAAATGATCTACATCGACCCGCCCTACAACACCGGCGGCGACTTCCTGTACGCGGATAATTTCCGCGCCCGGCGCGGTGCGGATGGGGCCGCCGGCGGCGGTGACGAAGGCCGGCGGCACGGCCCCTGGCTGAACATGATCTATCCGCGTCTGGTGCTGGCCCGGGAGTTACTGCGCGAGGACGGGGTGTTGTTCGTCAGCATCGACGACAACGAGGTGCACACCCTGCGGCTGGTGCTCGACGAGATCTTCGGCGCCGCCAACTTCGTCGCCATGTTCGTCTGGCAGTCGCGGACCTCGCGGCAGAACGACACCGACCTCTGCGTGCAGCATGAATACGTGGTCGCCTACGCGCGCCGGCGGCGCCAGGCGCAACGCCGGCTCACCGCCGCCAATGAGGCCCTCTGGCGCACCTTGCCGGGCTTCGCCGCCTACCCGCTGGCGGTGCGGGCGGGGCGCTACGACAACCCGGACAACGACCCGCGCGGGCCCTGGAAGGCCGACCCGTTCGACGCCCCCAATGTGCGCCCGGCACTGACCTACCCGATCACCAACCCGGTCACCGGCAAGGTATTCCTGCCGCCACCCGGCCGTTGCTGGCGCACCGGGCCGGAACGGTTCGCGGCGTTGCAGGCCGAGGGCCGCATTGTGTTCGGTCGCGGCGGCCGCGCCCGGCCCCAACTCAAGGTGTTTCTGGCTGAAAAGCAGCGGTACGGCGAGGTCGCCACCACCTGGCTGGACGGCGCCACTTTCGGTACCGCCCGTGGCGGCACCCGGGATCTGCAGGCATTGTTTGGCGCCCGGGTGCCGTTCACCTATCCGAAACCGGTTGCCTTGTTGCGTTTCCTGTTGCGACTGGCCACCGGTCCCGGTGATCTGGTGGTGGATTTTTTCGCCGGTAGCGGGACCACCGGCCATGCGGTGCTCGCCGAAAACCTGGCCGACGGCGGCGGGCGCCGGTTTGTGCTGGTGCAGAGCGATGCGCCCACCGGCGAGCCGCGCTGGCCGACCATCGCGGCGATTACCCGTGAGCGGTTGCGCCGGGCGGCCGGGGCGTTGGGCAGTGACGAGGGGTTCCGGGCCTGGCGGCTGGTCACTCCTGGTCGTGCAGGGTCCAGAAGCGGAACGCCACCACGTTGACCAGGGTGGCGGCCAGGCTCACCACCAGGCTGGCCACCAGCAGCACCGCCGGATGGTCGCCGATCACGCCCACCAGCAGGCTGTTGGTGAAGCCGGCCACGGCGAACACCAGCATGCCGGCGAGCAGGATCGCGGCCAGCAGCGGCCACTGGCAGGGCCCGCTGCGGGTAAAGGCGGTGCGCAGGGCGTTGAGCGGCGTATCACCGCGCAGCATCACCCGGAACGGCGCGAAGCAGAGCCGGGCGTAGACCCAGAACGCCGGGAAGAACAGCAGCATCCAGCCCACCGACACCGCCAGGGCCATCAGGAAATAGGTGGCCAGCAGATAGGGAAAGCGCAGAAAAGCCGCCAGGATGCTGTGCCAGGGGCCCTGGCTGTCACCGCGCTGAATGATCGACAACTGAAAGATCAGCGCGCCCTCGGCCAGCGGCCGCAGCAGCATCAGGAACAGCATGCTGACCGCGTTGAAGCCCACCACCTGGCCGCTGGCGTCGTTGACGATCACCGGCCCCACCAGCCATTGAAACGCCTCGCCGATCAGCGCGAAGGGGGCGCTGATAACAAACAGCGCCGCCAGATGGCGGCGCCAGAAGTAGAGCGATTCTTTCAGGCGTTGAAGGATCAAGAGCGGCTTACCACCAGTATTTTCCCCAGTGCTCCGGGTTGGCCCAGAAGCGCGGGTTATTCCATTGGCGGCGGAAATTATAGTCGTCCA
>DGNT01000181.1:4796-59576 GCA_002389055.1 Alcanivorax sp. UBA4485 | reverse complement strand
TCCGAGCTGGGCCACTACATCCGCAACGCCGGCGCCAAGGCGGCGATCTGTTCCGCGGAACTGGCCCGCGAGCTCACCGGCGCCAACAACGAGCTGCCCCGCGACGAGCAACTGCAACGGCTGCTGGTGACCCGCTACGCCGACGCCTTCGACCCGAGCGCCAGCCAGGACCTGCCGGTGCCGGACGAGTGGCAGGGCTGGCTTAACACCTGCGACCTGCCGGTGGACGGGCGCACCCCGGTCACCCCCTGGTTGGAGGCGCTCGCCACCACCCTGCCGCCGCCGGTGCTGATCGGCGACCCGGACACGCCCTGCCTGCTGCCCTACACCAGCGGCACCACCGGCGCGCCCAAGGGCTGCGTCCACCACCACGGCTCGATCATGCACAACGCCGTGGCCAGCTGGCATTGGATCAACGGCGACCCGGAAAGCGTGATGCTGGCGGTGCTGCCGCTGTTCCACATCACCGGCCTGGTGTGCGTGATGCACGGCACCCTTTTCGGCGGCGGCACCCTGGTGATCCTGCCGCGCTGGCAGCGCGACCTGGCCAGCCATCTGATCGAAAAAGAAGGCATCAGTCACTGGCTGTGCATCCCCACCATGGTGGTGGACCTGCTCGCCTCACCGGATCTGGAACGCTACGACCTGTCGCGGCTGGCGTTTATCGGCGGCGGCGGCGCGGCCATGCCGGAAGCCGTGGCCGAACGCCTCAGGGACACCTACGGGCTGAACTTCGTGGAAGGCTACGGCCTTACCGAAACCTCCGGCCCCACCCACATGAACCCCTGCCACCGCCCCAAGCTGCAGTGCCTGGGTATTCCGTTCATGAGCACCGACGTGAAAGTGCTGGACCCGGACACCCGCGAAGAGTGCGCGGACAACCAGCCCGGCGAAATCGCCATCTGCGGCCCGCAGGTGTTCCAGGGCTACTGGAACAACGACGAAGCCACCGCCAAAAGCTTCGTCTACATCGGCGGCCGTAAGTACTTCCTCACCGGGGATCTGGGGCGGCGCGACGGCGACGGCTACTTCTACATCACCGACCGCATCAAACGCATGATCAACGCCTCCGGCTTCAAGGTGTGGCCCGCGGAAGTGGAAAACCTGCTGTTCCGCCACCCGGGCATTCAGGAAGCCTGCGTGGTCGGCAGCCAGGACGCCTACCGGGGCGAGACCGTACGCGCGGTGGTGGTGCGCCGCGCGTCTGAGTCGGGCCTGGACGCCGAGACCCTGATAGAATGGTGCCGCGAAAATATGGCCGCGTATAAAGTGCCGAAAATCGTCGACTTCGTGGACGCCCTGCCCAAGAACGGCAGCGGCAAGATCATGTGGCGGGAAGTACAGGACCTATGACCGAACCGAAAATACGGCGCACCCGCAACGGCGCGCGTCTGCCGGCCGACCAGGCGACACCGCGCTACCTCGGCGAGAACATCGAGAAGGACCTGCGGGAGGTCAGCGAGCGGACCGGCGGCGGCACCATGCAAAGCCGCATCCTGGTGGCCGCCATCGCCCTGTTCGCCGAACGCGGCTACGAAAACCTCAACATGCGTACCCTGGCCGGCTGGGTGGGTCTCAAGGCCCCCACCCTCTATAACTACTACGCCTCCAAGGAGCAGCTGCTGGTCGAAGCCATCGAGCTGGGCATGACCGACTTCTTCAGCTACATCCTGGAAGGCATCGACGAGGTGCCCCGCGAAGACCGGCTGTTCGAAATCGTGCGCCGGCACGCCGGCTACAAAATGCGCCACCGGCTGATCGCCCGCGCCAACGACCGCCTGATCGATCCGCAATTCGCGCGCATGTTCCTGCCCGAGGACACCGCCCGGCACTTCAGCGGCCGCATGGCCGGCTACCGCCACACCGTCCAGGACCTGGTGCGCGACTACGTCGACGACGACGCCCCGGTGAGCCCCAAGGTGGTCACCCTGGCCCTGCTCAGCCAGTGCGACCGCATGGCCTACTGGTACAACCCCAAGGGCCAGATGACCCCCGACCAGGCGCTCGAGCAGGTCAGTATTCTGATTCGTCGGATGCTGGGTACCGCCGCCTGAAGAGGCGGCTGCTAGGAGGGGCGGAACACGTCTTCCAGCGTGTCGACTTCGTAGGGGCGGTCAATCCAGCCTTCCAGTTCGGCCCGGGTGGCGCGCCCCAGCCGGGCATCAACCTCAGCGGGCACGTCACCGAAACGGCGCACCAACTGGCGGCGCAGGATGGCCCGGGCCTCATTGGTGGAGCCCTGCTCAAGGCCTTGCTGCAGGCCGGTTTGGTGGTGTTGGTCCTTCCATTCCTGAACAGTGTCTCTAACCATGTTATAGGTCTCCTGCAGGTCATGAATCTCAGGTAAGTTTACGTTGGGTGCCCAACGACGCAAGCGGCGCCGGCTCGTCCATGTCGAAGGCGCCTTCATCAATAAGTAAAAGCGCCTGATCCGGCTGAAACTCAGCCAGTGCCTCGGGGCTCGATTGGATTAAACCTGACACTCGCGTTGGCGCTCGCCAACGAGCGGCGCCGTTGTACAACACGATAGGCAACACCGGTGGCAGCTTCCGCGAATTATCCAGCTCCTGGCGACGAACCAGGTCCTGGTAGAGCAAACCGGTATACGTCAGGATGCGCACCGGCATGAACCGATCAACCGTGGACTGGAATTCCAGGAGCAAGTAAATATAAATCCACTCCTGTCCCCACCGTACTCGCCAGATGGCGTCATTGTGGCGGCTGCGCAAGTCATCGCTGACATAGCTGCCGTTCATCTTTTCCAAAGAGTTGAGATCCAACTCGGCGATCCAGCTCTCAGGCACGAATCCCGTCAGCAAGTCCCTGACCATCTCGGCATGAGAGAACAGCAACCGGTAGCTAGTGTCATGGTCATCCATACTTCCCTCCAAAAGTGTGAAAGAAAGTATGGCGAGTCGTGGCCGATCAGGTTGTACGTCAAAACCTCAATCTACGTCAGCGAAGCGTGCGCCGTTTCGAAGGACAAGAGATATTACGGAACTCAAGAACCGATTAAGCTGCTTGAGCTATTCTTTAAACTGCCGGGGCCGCCGAAGCTGACGCACGTCGCGTTCGATGGATTCGCGCTGCCCCTGCTTGAGCCCAAATAGAGGATTCGCGGTAACGAACTGAACGTCGACGCGACTACCCAGCGCGCGTGCCGCCCGCGATAGAGTATCGATGGTCATTCCTTCATCGCGTTCGTCCAGCAATCTCGCCACCGCCGCCCGACTTGTGTTCATCCGCTTCGCCAAGTCACTCCGGGTCATCTTCGCTTGACCCATCCGTTCCTTAATTTGCCAGGTTATGACGCGTTTTATAGCGGCTGCGGAGCAATCTTCCAGGATGTCATCCGCTTCCAGGAAGTCATCAAAGTTCGATCCGATATGCTTATTCATAGCGTTTCACCTTCTATAGAAGTGAACACTCAGCTTTCCAGCGAACGGTTTACGCATTGCATTGTACCGATTTTGGTACATGGTGCAATATTCGTTGGCCGAGCGCGAGATAGGCTCTGGGCGACGCCTAAGAGACGCGTAGGAAGAAATCAGTTCAAGGAGCGGGCGCGTAGCAGGCACCAGCAGGCGGTGATCAGGCCCAGGTAGCCGGCGAGGCCGCGGGCGTCGCGGAGCATGGACTGGGTGAGCCCGAAGCCGATAAAGGCGACCACCACCACCAGGCCGGCCACCGCCAGAGCCCGGGTGGTGGCGTCGGGGCGGCCACGCAGGGCCCGGGCGAACAGCAGCAACGGCACACCGTACAGCATCAGCAACGAGCCCAAACCCACCAGGCCCCGGCGGGCGGCGGTGTCGATCAGATCGCTGTGAAGCTGGTCGTACCGACTCACCGCCGGGTGCAGGCCCCACTCCGCGACCCATTCATCGCGCCGCTCTTGCAGCCGCCCTTCGCCCCAGCCCAACAGAGGTCTCTCGGAAAACAACTGCACGCCGACACGCCACATCTCCACGCGCACACCGAAGGAATTGCCCCGCTCGCCCTGGTCGTATTCGTCCACGCTCTCCATAGCCTTATCGACCCGTTCGGTCACCGCCAGGGTGGGCGACAAGGACGCCAGCAGCAGCAGGCCCAGCAACGCCGCCACGCCGCCGCCCAGCACCGGGCGCGGCAAGGTGCGCCAGAAGCCCAGCCCCACCACGGCCACCAGCGCCGGGAACACCACCCAGCTGCCCCGGGTCCCGGACAGCAGCGACGCGCCCAGACCGAACGCCAGCGCCAGCAACAAGCCGGCCCGCGCCCAGCCGGAACGCACCGCGAACACCCCGACCCAAGCCAGGGCGCCCAGCAATAAAGAGAGCATGCCGAAAGGAATCGCGTTGATGCCATTGCTGGCGCGGCCATAGCCCAGGATCCAGACTTCCCAGCCGGCGATCAGCCCGGCCAACAACGCGCCCAGGCCGGCCCCCCTCCAAAGCGCCGCCGCCGGCGGCCCCAGGCGCCGCCAGCCCAGCCATACGAAGGCCGCGAGCAAGGGCCAGAGCGGCAACCACAGCCCGCCCCGCTCAATCGCCCGGGGCCAGACCCCGGTGCGCGCCACATCCGCCAGCCAGATCAAAGAGAACGCCACCAGGGCAACCAGGAACCAAACGTCTTCGCGGCTCAGCGGCGTCACCGCACGGCGCCGCGTGGCGAAAGTCACCAGCGCCAGCGCAGCCGCCGCCAGCGGCACCACGGCGTAAGCCATAGGCCAGGCAACAAGCAAAGACAGGAAAGCGGCCAGAACAAGCCCAGCCAGGGAAGAAGAGATCATGGTGGTAAGAGACGACTAAGCCGCAAAGGTTCCAGCCCTAAGAATCGCTCTGCGGCTCCCCGTCATTGGTACTAACTTCTGTGGTTCTGGTGGCGTAACCTGCTTTCATTTCGCGCACGGCATGAAGCAGCTTTTCTCCCAGCTCTTCACCCGTAATATCATCTTTGGTCTTACCCATTCTCCAACTCCTCGCGGATCGCTTTTGGCAATCACCTGACCGGCTTCGGGATGTGCGGCTATCCAAACACAAAACTAAGCGCTATTCGCCTCTACGTTGGCCTGAAGTGCTGCAGGTTTTGAAGTGGATCCTCGCTCACGCGGCTTCGTCGACGCCTCCAGTGCTCAATTTGCGACCCAGAAGACGCTCCAGAATAGCCACCTCTTCGTCACTAAACCTGTCGCGAACTTTCATGAGCAGATTAATAACCCGCTCTTTGCCATCCTCCGACAGCCAATCATCAAGGTTAAGGTGGGCCAGGTTCAGCCAGCCTTGGGGAAGGCGCAACATCACCATATCCGCCACTGCACGGGCATGTGAGGCCACATACACTGGCCCTTGCACATCTTCACCCAAACGCGCGATAGCTGCCGAAGCATCAATGATGCCGTCATTCCCGAAGTAGTCGAGCGCGTCAAATTCGGTGCTCTCGCCAGCCAGGCACAACGGAATCCTGGCACCGCGCTTCAGGGCACGGAGCGTCTCCATGGTGTGCCAATCGCCGGAATCGGGCGAGGTAGGCAAGTTCAGTGCAACGATACCGCTGATATAACGGCGAGGTGTCGTTTCACTCCAAATCTTCAGCGAAGTCATGATGAAACCCGCACGAACAATGCATGGCTAATAATTGATCAAATAATAGCGTCCGCTCAAAAGGTCTGCAACCAGGTCTCAGCAGGCTGAATTATCTATAAAACGCTGATAATAAAGTACTTATTTATTTAAAAGGTCAGCCGTGGGTGCCGGACGGCAGGCCGCTCTTTCGCGCTCAAGCACGCCCCTTGGATGGTTTGGCACAGACGGAGCGTAAGCCATCAATGTGTTCGAAAAGATCTGGACGGATTGTCGCCCACATAGCATCCAGGACGAAGTCGATACCTTCCCTACGAGCAAGTTTGGCCGCAGGCACAAAATCGGCATCGCCGGACACCAAAACAATCTGGTTGACCTGCTGCTTATATGCCAAAGAAGCAATATCGAGCCCCAGTCGCATGTCGACGCCCTTCTGTCGCAGATCAAGATTAAAGTCTTCGTCGTTAATATCGTTCCACTTTTTTCGCCCCGATGTGAGTTCCTTTAGAACACGGGGTCTCACCTGCCAATTGACATGATTCGTCGGTATTTCCCCCATTCGGAGCGCCACTTTGCGGTGACCGCGTAGCTTTTTGTGGAATTCGTTTCTCCATTTCGCTATCTCAGTCTTGGAGAAATCGACAGAATCCTTCTTGAGCGGAGTGTGCCCTTTCCAACTCGCTGGCGGAGCGTCATAGACGAAGATTCTATACAGCCTCGAAGTTCTTCTTCCGCTGGAATCGTTCAGGTGATCAAGAGCGAGATGGAGCACTTTTTCTGCGGCCAGATCGGGGGAGAGCGAACCGAAGATTGCACGGGCACGCTTCAAAAAGAAGCCGGCATCCACCATAACCGCAGTAACCGTAGGAGTGACATGCCTGAGAAGATCGGATTTTCTGCCGCCCTGAAAAGAGTTGCCCCCGGGTTCGGCATTCTCTGGATCATTGAGAGAAGACTTACTGCCGGGGGCGGATGATGCTTTAACCATAGTCAAAACCTTTTTCTTATTCAATATTCCCCGGGAACATTTTTGTAACGCCTGGCTTGGCGGTGGAATGGGCCAGCATGGCAGGTCTTACCCGACGAAACTGTCGGCCAGAACCTCAATCGTTGTCAGCGAACAGCTATTGGTCTGAGGGAGGGCTTTCCCGCTGAGGTGATGGGTGCCGGGCGGCAGGTCGCCCTTTCGCGGGCGGGGCCCGCTCGCACAAGGGATCAGCCGGAGGCGCGGGCGGCGCCTGGCGCGGTGGCCTCGGCCATGACGGCTTCGAGGGCGCGACAGGTCTGGTCGATGTGGCGGTCTTCCAGGGTGGGATGCACCAGCACGGCGTCGACGATACGGTCCCGGTCTCCGCCGCCGGGACAGGGCGGCGCGGCGTTATGTATACTGCCGGAATCTGGTCATCGGCAAGGCGACGCGTTTAAAGGCAGTGACAATGAGTAAGTCAAGAGAGACTGGCATCGAAGAGGAAATCCGTAGCCTCATCGAGACCAAAAGAAGAGAAATCAAAGAGAAGTTTAATCGGCATGTGTCCGTGCAAGACTTGCTCACGGACCGCTGGGAAACCGCGCATTTTTACGGTTTCGGCGAGGGCACATCCTGCTACAACAATGTGCTGATTCTGGGGGACGTGAAAGTCGGCAAGAACACCTGGATCGGACCCAATGTGGTGCTGGACGGGTCCGGCGGGCTGGAGATCGGTGACTACGTCTCCATTAGCGCGGGCAGCCAGATCTACACCCACCACACAGTAGACTGGAGCACCTCTCTGGGCGAAAAAGGCATAGAAAGACAGCCCACCCGCATCGGCAACGGCGTCTATATCGGGCCCAATTCAATCGTACAAATGGGTGTTTCCATCGGCGATAAAGCGATTATCGGGGCTATGAGCCTGGTCAATAAAGACGTGCCGGCCCAGGGCAAATACTACGGCACCAAACTCAGAACGGATTAAACCGCGCCACTGCAGCGCAGCACGGCACCGGCCGTGAAGGTTCCGAAGCGCTGCCGCGCATTACGTCAGGCGATTACGTAACGACCGGACAACGCGCTTACCGCTCTCTTCCGGGGAAAGACCGGCGATCACACACTCCTGGATGATCATCATGCCGTCCCGGGTGGCCACAACCGGGCAGCCCCGTTCCGAAAAACAGACCTGGCCAGGCACCGCCATGTAATCAAAGTCGATTTCGAATGGCGCTGCCCGAAACACGGTTACCCGTGTATCCGTACCATTCAGGAAGCAAAAGGCGCCGTCGAAAGGCCTCGAGCTGGCCCGTACATTGGCAATGATGTCCCGCCGACTAAGCGTCCAGTCGATACGCCCGTCCTCAGGCTTCCTCGGATAGGTACGCAACGTCCTGACGGTAGCGTCCTGCTCAACAAAGTCTTTCGTCGGCAACAGATCAAGGGCTTCCACGAACATCTCGGGAACGGATTTATCAAGCCACGCATAAACATCCGTTATGTAAGTGTCGTCGGTAACCGGAAAGTGCCGCTTCAAAATGTAGGGGCCCGAGTCGAGCGCCTCCGTCATCCGGTGGACGGTCAGGCCAATCGACGGCTCGAAGTTGAGGATCGCCCAGTTAGCACAGGCATTGCCCTTATACCGGGGCAGGTCGCCGGCGTGCGCGTTCAAAACACCGAAGGGAAAGGCTGTCAGAAAGCGCTCTTTAAGCAGGGTCAACCAGTTGATCGAGACACACACCTGGGCGCCCAACCCTTTGATATCATCCACATGCTCGTTCGGATTAACGCCTTCATAAAAGGGGCATCCCAATTCCGCCGCGAGGTCCCGAAAATGAGACTCATCAACCTCATAGTAGGCTTCGGCCCGGCATGTCATTACGAAGGCAATCTCATGGCCGCGCGCCAGAATTTGCCGCGCTGTTTCCAGCAACATGCCTGTCCGACCGATGATGCCTACGCGCATAGCAGACCTTCGAAATCGATGTGCTGGTTGGGCGAAGCCGACATGGCTTCAAGGAAGGATCGAGCACCTTCACCATTGTTCTGATATTGCGTGATCTCCGCCTCACTAACCTGGGTGAGTGGAACCTGAATGGCCTGTTTCAAGGCGTCGTAGTGCTCACTGCCGCTTGAGTTCAGGTGAATATGAATGGGATGGAAGTCGTATACGCTTACCGGCCCAGGACAGAACGGCTTCGACCAATCGAACCCATTATCAAAAAAGGCAGCATCGTCCTCCCAGTTATAGTTCACGCGGGTAAACTCAGTACCACCGAACGACCAGGAGAACGGCTCGATATGCGGAAACTTATACATAAAGAGAGAGAGGTCGTAACGAAGCTGGGGGAAACTGGAGAAAATACGCTGAAACAAAGGAGAAGACTGCACCAGCGCATGGGTCCTTAGCGCCCGAGCGTTCGGCACGATGTTGAGCAGATACTCAATGATCTTCTCTGGTTCATCGCCCTGGGAGGAGCCCGGCAAGAAGTTCGGATGAATGCCGATTTCGTGACCATCCGCGATCAGATCACTGACAATATCCGACGGGTGGGTAATAAAAAACGTTGCCTTGATACCGCGAGGGTTGATTACTTTCCTGATAGCGTCAATCGACACATCCGGCGCCCAATCAATATCAAAGGTCAAATGGACTTTATTGGAATGGCCCTCAGCAGACCGGTTTTCAGGGGTATGTGTCATTCAACGTCGCCGTCGCAATTTACGGATAAAACCCGACGAGAGTCTACCAGAGTGCGCAAAGCTGCCAAACCCGAGTACTTAGGCAAACTAGCCGCACTACAGCCGTCCGGCGTCAGGCCGGCATCCTGGAAGCACTTCTCCGGGTACACCTCCGAGCAGGGGCCCGAGAAGCACGGCGTTGAGAATACGGTCCCGGTCCCAGCCGGGTCCGCGCATATAGTGGCCATCAGGGCGCCATGGGGCCCGGCGAGTCGCCGCGATAACTCAGGTACTCTAATTTTAGTTCGACGGTGTGCCTCATGTCCCAAAGCGTGAAGGCCTGCTCCGAAACGGCTTCACATTGCTCCAGATAGATAGCGCTATAGCCCTCTTCCCCAGCATGTTGCTCGGCACCTTCTTTGACTGACTCAGCCACCGCCACCGCGGCGTCGTGCGCGGCCGGATCATCCACCGAATAAACAAAGTACACATCGAGTTCGTAAGGGGTTTCTCCGTCCACCTCACCATCAGGATCGAAAGAAATCCAAATCCCCACTATGGAGTCCGCCTCCCTCTTAACGCGCCTCTGAATAAGCTGTAAGAAACGGCCACCGCGCGCAACCAGCGAGTTCGGAAGGGCGTGACGCTTATAGCGGCAAGCCAGCCAGCGTTGCAGTAGATCGAGAGTGCGGGTATCAACGGTGTAATCGGTATACGGCTCATGATGGGCTAGCAGCTTTTTGTCTAATCGATACTTGTTCCCAGCCTTGGCTTCAAACCAGTTTTCATCCCCGGCACCGTCCACCACCGAAAAATGCAGACATCTAGGGTTTTTTCCATGGGTCAGGCTTCTATCCGCCACGCTCAGCGGTTCAAGGAGAACTACCTCGATGTCCGGCTCAAGCGCCATATTGTCATTCGCTACGTCACAATCGTGGGAGATGACAAGAGCGAAAGCATGCTCATCCCCTATAGGGACGTCCAATGCCTGCAAATCGGTTCGCTCTATCAGGCTTCCTTGCCGCCAAGCGGTATCACGCGTCCAGGTGACCATTTACTAAGAATCCTTCTCAACCCCCTCCGAAGAAACATAATCAGCCGCTTCACGGGCCGTCCAAAGTTTGTTTCGGCCTTTTTGGTTCATGCGCTGATCGTGCTCTGTCCTAGCAATATGAGCCAGCTCATCCAAGGCACGGTCCACTGCCCGGCCATCCTTGATCAGCAGCAACATTGAAGCCCCGGACTTCAGCGGACGCTTTATAAGTTTATCGACTCGCGGAAGCGCCAAAGCGTCCACCTTCTCAGCGTAGGATTCAAGCGTCGCCAGCCGTTCCACGTTATCGGGTCGTGGCTCCTGACCCTTTAACCAAGCATATATGCTCGGCCTGGCCACGCCAAACAACTCGGCCATGTCCGTGATGGTCAAACCGAGCGTTGTTTTCAGGGTCTGCAGGCGCTGTTGTAACGTCGCCGATGCGTCCGATGAGAAGTGCCTAACGTCCACCCTCTCGACCTCGGCACTGCTGGAATCGGTACTGATCCAAGCAGGCCTCGCTTTTAAGGCGTCAGCCGTCATCATACCGCCTGATCCTGCATCGGAAGCGGGAGCAAGGGGGCTGGCCACAGCAAGCATAAAAGTCATAGAGGCATAAACACCCCAGCCGGAGGTCACGGAAGCCGGAGAATCCCCCGAAGCCATCCAGTCTTTCTCCATTACAATCCCCATAGCGCTTTTGCCTCGTCCGTAATGGCCGCCTTAAAGGTGTCGATGAGTACAGCGTGCGACGCTTGAAACTGCTTTTCAATAGCGTTCATATCAAACTTAAAACGCTTCTGAACGAAATAGTCAGTGTCCACCAACAACAGGTCACCCTGATAGCTCTTTAGCGTTTCATCCAAATTCAGAGTCTGATTCTGTAAATCAGGCGGAATCGCCAGCCCTTTCTCATTGATCAGAGTCCGCATCACCAGGTTCCCGTCACCCACTATCTTACGTGTCTCGGAAAAGCCATGGTCCAAATCGCCAGGCAGCTCCGAATAGGGACCTAACAATGTAGGCTTGACCAAATCCGCTAAAGCAGCTCCGGCAGCCGGCATAACAGCGTCCAGATACCGCATACCGACGCGCTCCACGTACGCCAGATCCACCCGGTCATGCAGAATCCTCAATGCCTGAAGCGCCACGTCCCGACAGTGCGTAAAGCAGTCATAACGGTTGGTGTGATAAACCAGGGCGTCATCCAGCAGAGTAAAACCTTCCGTTCTCTCCATATTGAAAAAACGCCAACGGTTTCTGGGGCGTTGTTCTGGCGGTCGAGGCCCGCTAGGTCCCATGCTGATCAGCAACTCCGTCTGGGTATCCTCTTGATAGTCTGGAAAGCCGTTGCCCCGAAGGGCTTCCCGAAAGTCAGAAACGAAACGCTCCATCTGAACGGCGTTGAACTTCACCTGAATCAGAGCATAAAAAACTGGCGGCTTATGCATTTTTGGCCACTCCCTCCATAGAGCACGGACTTTACACTAAACTTTACACCTCATCCATGGAGACCAGCAAAGTCCCGGAAAGTGCCACAAACAATGCCGTTTCGCGGCTGGCAGCAGGAGGAGATCAGCCGGAGGCGCGGGCGGCGGTGTTGCGAGCGGTGGCCTCGGCCATGACGGCTTCGAGGGCGTGGCAGGTCTGGTCGATGTGGCGGCCTTCCAGGGTGGGGTGGACCAGGAACATCAGGCTGGTGTCGCTCAGCTCCCGGGCGTTAGTCAGCGGCGCGTCGGGCACCAGGCCCGCGTCCTGGAAGCACTTCTCCAGGTACACCTCCGAGCAGGAACCGGAGAAGCACGGCACGTCATGCGCCAGCACGGCCTCGAGAATACGGTCCCGGTCCCAGCCGGCGGCCAGTTCCGAGGGCTCCACGAACAGATAGCACTTATAGCCCGCGTGCCCAACGGCCTGCGGCACGGTGGGCACTCGCAAACCCGGCAGCCCGCGTGCAGTCTCCCAAACGCGCTCGCAGTACGCACTGCGCAGCCGGGTCCACTCCGGCATCCGCTTCAGTTGGATGCGGCCAATGGCCGCCTGGATCTCGGTGAGGCGCCCGTTGGTGCCGAAGCTCTCGTGCAACCAGCGGTAACCGGGCGGGTGCTCGCGCTCGTACACCGCTTCCCAGCTTTTGCCGTGGTCCTTGTAGCTCCACATCCACGACCACAGCGCCCGGTCGTTGGTGGTGACCATGCCCCCTTCCCCACCGGTGGTCATGATCTTGTCCTGACAGAACGACCAGCAGCCCACATGGCCGAAACCGCCCACCGGGCGGCCACGCCAGGTGGCGCCATGGGCCTGGGCGCAGTCCTCGATCAGATAAAGGCCGTGCTGCTCCGCGAGCGCCGTCATGGCGTCCATGTCGCAGGGCCAGCCGGCCAAGTGCACGCAGAGCACCGCCTTGGTGGCCGGCGTCAGCGCCGCGGCCACGGTCTCGGCGGTGATGTTCTGGCTGTCCCGGTCCACATCCGCGAACACCGGACGCGCGCCCACATTGACGATGGCCGACGCGGACGCCAGGAAAGTGCGGGAAGTCACCAGCACATCATCCCCGGCCCCGATGCCCAGCGCCCGAAGCGCCAGATCCAGCGCCACGGTGCCGTTCGCCACCGCCACCGCGTACTCCGTGCCGGCGAAAGCGGCGAACTCGCGCTCAAACGCCCGGCATTCATCACCGGTCCAGTAGTTCACCTTGTTGGATAACAGCACCCGCTGAACGGCATCCGCCTCTTCAGGGGTGTAGGAAGGCCAGGGAGGGAAAGGTCCATTCAACATTGCAGCGCTCCTTCAATGCGCGTGATCCCCATCACAGCGCTAATATACCCATCACCATAAGCGATGGCCTGTACAACTGTAGTGTGGGATTTTGTTATCGGGCGGGGACACCCATAACCGTAGCACCAGCGGGCACATCGGAAACCACCGCCGCGCCGGCACCGACGATAGCGCCACGGCCCACCGTGACGCCCTGTTTGACCACGGCGCCGATACCCACCCAGGCGCCCTCTTCCACGGTGACGTTGCCGCCCAGACAGGCCCTGGGGCTGATGTGTACCCAGTCGCCCAGCCGGCAATCATGCTCAACAACCGCACCGCTGTTGATAATCACACCATCACCGGTACGAGCGTCCGGGTTCACCACCGCCCCGGCAAACGCCACGGAGCCGGCACCCAGGGCCGCGAACGGGCTCACGGCGGCCAGCGGGTGAATCACCGTGGCCAGGGGCACGCCCGCCTCGCGCAAGGCGGTCTGTTTCGTCATACGGACGTCGTTCGCGCCGATAGCCACGATGACACCCTCGTAGTCACGATGGCGTTCAAGTAGCGCGGACCAATCACCGACCACCAGCCAGTTACCGTTGTCTTGCTTGTCCGGCCAGGCATCGTCGAAGAATACCAGGTCCCGGCAACCGCCAAGAAGCGCGGCGTCCGCAATCACTTTGCCGTGCCCGCCGGCACCCAATATCGCCAAGGACTTAATCGTCACGGTTCGACCCCTTGAATTTCGGCATGGTGGCGTCCTCGCCGTGGGAAATGCCGTCGCGCTTAAGGACCTGCAGCACCGTCTTGAACAGAATCTTTATGTCCAGCCACAGGGACTGGTTGTCGACATACCAGACATCCAGCTCGAACTTCTCTTCCCAGGATAGGGCATTGCGACCGTTGATCTGGGCCCAGCCTGTAATGCCCGGGCGAACTTCATGGCGACGAGCTTGGCGCCCGCTGTATAACGGCAAGTAATCCATCAGCAGCGGACGAGGCCCGACCAAGCTCATATCGCCTTTTAGCACATTAAGGAGCTCCGGGAGCTCATCGAGACTGGAGGCTCGCAAAAAACGGCCAAAAGGAACAAGCCGAAACCGGTCGGGCAGCAATTGACCGTCGCTACCGATTTCATTAGTCATACTACGGAATTTTATCATTTGGAATGGAGCGCCATTAATACCAGGTCGAATTTGCTTAAAAAAAATAGGGGGCCCTATAAAAAAAAGCACGGACAAACACAATAATAAGAACGGAACAGAAAGCACCAAAAGCCCGACACAAGCCACCAAGAAATCGAACGCTCTTTTAATCACCTATATATGACCTTTATGAGTGAGTTAAACTTCGCCATCGAAAAGGTCGCCAAGCCTTGAGGCAATCTCGGAATACTCATGATTTCTGCGAGCCATCTCCTTCCCTCGCAAACCCATCTCTTCTCTTGTAGCTTGCGAGGTCGAACTTAATCGCAAAATCGCTTCAGCTAAATCTTCTGGATTCTCGGCGTTAACCGTAATTCCAGCTCTATACCGCTCAACGACGTCGTACCCACCGGAGTATGCATTAATGACCGGTTTGCCAGAATAAAGGTAGTCAAACAGCTTATTCGCGGCTACGCCATACCGATAAAGCGCACTATCTTTCCAACAGATCACGCATACGTCTGATGCTTGAAGAATGGGTTGGATTTGCGCTTTCGGGACTGCGCCCCAAAAATGAACATTATCAAGGCACAATTTTGCAACTCTATTTCTCAAATCTTCCGAAAAATCGCCTTTGCCAAATATATTAAAGTGGATCCTCTTAATAGGTTTCAACAATAACGCCGCCTCAACCAAGGTATCTAATGAATTAGCAGCGCCAAGGGAACCTGTATAAGTAACCGAAAAAGGCTGATCCATTATTGAGGACGCCGGAACGCAGCGCACATCCTCTATCTTATGAAATTCAAATTCCGAATAGCCGTTCGGCAGCCATCGGAATTTATCACGCTGCAATCCCCTATTTTGCATATGTTCAACCGCGCCTTCTAAATTGGAAACCACGAAATCTGATTTCCGATAAGCTAAATCCTCCAGCCATTGCATGAGCAAGATAAACGGGTGCTTTGATGAAACCCCGCCTAACTCCACTAATGTTAGCGGCCAGATGTCGCGAACCTCAAAGATCAAGGTCGCACCAAACTGTTTGGCTAGTTTTAAGGCGCTCAAATATCCGATCAGTGAAGGCGAAGAATAAATGATAGTATCCGGCTTCTCATTAAGGTACTTATTAAGCGACAAAATTCGCCAAGCAAAAACGAACCAACTCAAGATTCTCCTCTTATCACGCGCACCTTGATACTTTACTACTGGCAGCCTAACAAAACGAAACCCCTCAAAGTGGTCGATATCAGTAACGGACGCTTTAAACCAATCAATGTTGTCAAGATGAGACCAATGCGCTGCTATCAATGAGACTCGGTGGCCCATGCAAGCCAATTCTCTAGACAAATGTCTATGCCGGCCGCCTATACCTGTTGTGGGCAAGGACGCATATTGATTAATTATCCAAACCACCTTTTTGTCGCGTTCCACTTGATACCACCTAAGTCTTAAAGCGCCTTAACAGGCAAACAAAGAGAAAATACTAGCCACAACGCACAGGACTGCAAGATTGGCTACTACTCAGCCAAACCAAAAGCCAGAAAATCACAATAACCCATATCGGAAAATAGGCCAGATCGACTGTCGGCATAGAGAGCAAGAACAACATCCTATTTCCGGCAAACAAACCTAATCGGAAAACAACTGACGTCATCCTGTAGATTCAGGAAAGATCAGCTTACTTAATGAATCAATACATATTTCAGCTGTCCAATATTGGGACACCAGGTTGCTCACAGTATGAGAGACTTCACTATATCGATTATCATCATTGAGCAATTTTGCTATAGCATCGGCGAGCATTTCTGGGTTCTTATCCGGGACGGTAAGGCCAAGATGACTCGGCAAGAGTTCGTCAATTGAACCTGTCTTAGTAGAAATGACTGGGATGCCAAAACTCATTGCTTCAATTAGAGAGACCGGCACCCCTTCGTGGTCACCATCAGCGACGTGGATACTAGGTAAGACAAAAATATCGGCCGCGCCAGCTCGATAGGCAGCAAAGAGTTCCTCCTGAGACCGATGTCCCAGAAAAAAAACAGCATCGCCAACACCCTGATTTTGGGCATATTTACCCAACTTATCTCGCAGCGGCCCATCCCCAAAAAGGTGTAATGTTACCGTTATGCCTGCATCTCTCAGTAAGCGAAGGGCGCGTATCAAATAACAATGGCCTTTAACTTCGAGCAAGTTAGCAGCGCAGAATATGGCAGGCGTCGCTGAAGGGGACGTTTTTTGAATAGTAGAGCGCTCACGCGATACACCCATATGTATTACGACAACCTTATCCTTGTCGACGCCAAGCTTCAACGCATCAAGCATTCCACGTTGAGAAATAAACCTAGTAAAAACTGCGTCACGTGACTTTATAGCGATGAGGTTGTTATCGTAAATATCCCAGCGATGGCAGGTCAAACTCCAAGGTATATCTGTCAGCCTTGAAACTATTAAAGCAAAAGTAGAGCTAACACCAGCCCAATGAGCGTGAAGGTGGGCGGCAGGATTACGCCTAACAAACCATGCCGTCGAAAACGCCTTGAACATTATCAATAAGTTCTTCGGCAGCTTCCCCGGTGCGTGCATTAGTTTACTTACGATGGCAATCACCGCCATAGGCTTAATTAATAACCATAGCAATCCGTAAAATAGATAACTCAACCGAAATAACCGCCGTCCGCGAGGATCGCATTCACCTGAAAAATTTTGGCGTATTTTACCACGAGCATACGTTGGTATAACACTTACGGTCTTTCCACGACGTAGCCATTCATCGATCTCTGGCTGAAGGAAAGATTCGCCAGCACCGTATGGGTAAGAAGCTGTGATGTAGTATATGTCAGGCATACTTAGTACCATTTCCTGAGCGACCGCGCACAAGGGCTGTTAATAGCAGGATCAAAATGCAAGGCGCTGCCGCGCTTTTCGCGAAAACGATTATTCCGGCTACTGACTCTGCCGCGATGAAATTAAGCATGTTTCCGACGAACAAACCAAACAAAGCAATATGTACGGGACTATGTAGTCGTCGCGCGAACCATATTCCAATCGCCGCAAAGCCGATACCGTAGATGCTTCCCCAAAGCAGTGGGCCAAAAACTCCAAAATCAAGATAAGCACCACTCAAGAAATAGAACTGTACACCTTCGTTATCAGCGGCTGAACTATCCACAAACTTCCTCATATACCAATTTGACAGCGGCTCCGGCCTTTCACTCCAAATTGATTCCGGAACAAGTAACGAGACCCCCTTCAGGGCTGCGCCTCCCCACTGAAAATCTATGTCCTCTCCAGCTTGAGCAATAATATTAGGTAGGCTCTGAAACGGAGTGACAAAATTACCCTTTGTGAGCGTATAAAATATATCTAGATTGCCATCGCTTGCTACGTTATCAATTTGATTGTTCAGCGAATTCACGGCTCCGGAAAAGTTGTCATACGAACTCCCCCTTATTAAGCCGATGACATTCATAGAGACAAAACCTACAAAGACCAACATAATAACCGATTTTACACTCAGCTCCTTATACTGAAAATGATATATAGTCAAGAGCGCTATACCGACACCGACCAGAGCACCTCGGCGCCCCATTATCACGAATGACGCCATCACCAATGCGAGGAAGCAAACACCGATTATTTGACGAGATAGTGAGCCATTAGCCTTGGCATCTGTTAAATAGAGCAATGAAATGGTTACTAGCCAAGGAAGACCAACAACAGCGATGCCCCCGCTATTGAATTGTTCAGTTACGCTGTAACCCAGGAGTATGAAATTAGCCACCCCCCCTACCTTCCCGGAGAGCTGCATTACCATGTATGCGCAGATAACAGAAAAAAGGAGTAATGTTGACCAGAATATCAGTCTGGGCAGAGACTGAACTTCGGCCGAAAACGACAAACGAAGCCGAAAGGTTGCTATTGTTGCTCTATAAAATAATGAGAAAGATAAAATAAATACGATGTTTAACAATAATGCGAAAGGGAAATAACCAATATAACTTTGGACGTCGAGGTTTCGCGCTTGATGGATGTCGTCATAAATAACAACCTGCATCGAGACAGGAACTACGTATAAAAGATTAGAAAGAATAAATATAACTGGCAATATAGATAATGCTTGCTTCTTAACTAGAGCACCAGATGCACAGTTGCGAGCTCCACCGCAATAAATTAACGCAAACCCCGATAGTAAAACGAACGCTATCAAACTAAAAAGCATCATCATTTAAATATCGCCGTCTCGTATTTTCCTGACGATCTGCCGTTTACCAATAAAACGCGCTGGCACTCCACCCCATATTTCGCCTTTAGGTACATCTCGGTTAACTACCGCCCCAGCAGCAATGACGGCACCCTCCGCTATATGTACGCCACGTAAAATTACGGCGTTAGCCCCAATCCAAACCCCGTCCTCTATAACCGGAGGTGGGACTGACCTATCTGTCTCCCCTATGGGTTCGCCGGAATAGAGTGACTCAAAGGGCGACGTCGTCCAGTGATCGAGCCTATGTTCAGCTGGACCTATAATAACGTTATATGCGATTGAGCAATATTTCCCTATAGAGCCAGACGACACATGACCTGAGTTAATATATGATCCATATCCAATCACAACCCCGGCGGCCACATCAACGCGACCCAAGAAGGCAACGCCACGAATCGTTGCTTTAGGGCTTATGTGGGCGCCTCTACCCAGCTTAACTCCGTAAAATGACGCACGGAACCAACCCAAGACGTAATAAAGAAAACGCGCCAGAGCACCAAATATATTCTTTAATATCATACATCTCCTCGCTCAAAAAACGGCAGGGAAAAGCGCAGGGATCATCGATAACGGCCTCAACAACGTCACCTCTTTATGCTATACATGCTGCCGCTTTTTACAAAGCGATATATTTGCAGAAAACTTTTTCGAAATAAATATAATGAGGCAAGAACCAGCAAGACCCATGCAGCAATAAAGTGAGGCCCGAAAGCCTCGCCAAGAAAAATATAAGATGTGACTACTGATGCAAGAACAAAAGACCAAAAGTAAATATGGCTCCTATTAAATTTCCGCCACAGCAGCCTTGAAATTTCCGTCCGCACTATTAAAAATGCAAGAAAAGCGGCCACCGTCGAACTAGCTGCGCCGGCGGCTCCAAACTTAGGAATCAGGAAGAAATTGCCGATCACGTTCACAGAGACAGCGATAATAGAACAAAGGACTGAGTAAGCAGTTCGTCTCGATATGTTTATACCAACAACATTGACTTCCGAAAGCAAGTAGAACAATGGCGCAGCTATACAACCAGGCAATAAATAAGGAACTTGTACGTAAGCTGAAGGAAGTATCGCCGCAACAATCCAAGAACATAGTCCAGATAAACCCAAGATTACAATACTTACAGCCAACACCTGATCTGAAATACGGTCGATCACAGACATTTCGGCACTGGCCGCCACCCATTTGTACACTTGAGGCCACCAAACAGTAGAAAATATTGCTGAGAATATTGTAATTCCTTTTGCCAAATCAGCGCTAACAGCATATACAGCCAGCTGCTCATATGTTGACATGCCTCTAAGCATAAATCGGTCTATTGAAAAGAAACCCCAGGAGACTAGAGCTGCAACGACAAGAGGCCCGCCAAAAGATAGCATCGGCCTAACTTTTGAGGCCCTAAATTCGGCGGTAAATATATTAAAGAGCGCACCCCAAGACATGATAACCGCAAAAAAAAGCGATGCAAGCGACGCGAATAACTGGGCTAGAATGAGCAGCTTCAGCCCCGCTTCATCACTTATCACCAATCCAGCACCAACAACCAGAAGAAAAACTAGTTTAGGACAGATCTGAATCAAAGAATATGAAATGGCGCGTTCTTGAAGACGAAGATATACAGACAAAAACCTTGTTACTAATGATGCCCCAATACAAACGACGACGTACAGGCCAATTTCTCTGGATTTAATATCAAACAATAACAGAGAAATCCCATCCGGAGACGCATAAGATAGGAATGCCATGCTAATAAAAAAAAACATCAACGGGAATGTGGCAGCCTCTTTAAAGAGGCTGTATTTATTCTCCGTTTCATGAAACTCACGAGCATAAGCCTGATCGAGGCCTAAGCCGAAAAATATGACTGCCAGAGCAATTGTTATTTGTAATAGAGAAAGGCGCCCAACATTTTCGGGCGTGAATATCCAAGCTATAAGTGGCAAAGTCACAAGGCCAAAGATGGTCGTTCCTATTGGCCCCAGGGAGAATGCAATTATTTTAGATCTCTTCATTTAGGTATAGCTTTCTTTTGATACAGATTGTTTTATTTTCTTATTTCGAGGCATCGCTTATTCCTGAGTCTTGAGGTCGCTCACCCTGACATCAATCTAGAGATGAGGCTCCATTAACCATCTGATGCTTAAATTCCCAGTCGGAAATAGAACGCTACATCCCCCACCTTTTACACACCTTTCAGCTAATCGGCCGCCCGATAGTACTGATTACCATCTGCTCAAATAACGCGATATCAGTAACCTATTATCATTCTCAGGATGCACACCCTAGAGTAATCGAGAACAAAATGGATGGGCTTCTCCTTCTGAAGCGCTGGCAATGCTTGAGGACCGGATTGTGTTTACTGTCTCGATGCAGTGTCTAGCGCTTTCAATACCGTAGCCCTGGCCTTTTAATATCTCCTCGTAGCTGACCGTATGCAGAGCGGTGAAGCCACTGGAAAATTCAATTTCGTCGCCGTCTATGGTGATCGAGCGGTACGTTGGCTGCTTACCTTTTACACTTTCCGGTAGATCATTTGCGTCAATGGATAGAAACCACGGCACTCTGGCCTTCTCGTACTCCATGTAACCTGCGGCTTTGTAGTTGTCCGCATAGTGCAATACGTTTTTCTCTAGCTTTCCGAAGATAAAGTGCAGCATGTCAAAGAAGTGGACGCCGATATTGGTCGCCACGCCGAAGGACTTTCTAGGGTCGCCCTTCCAGCTCTCCATATACCACTTGCCGCGGGACGTGATGTAGGTGAGCTCGACTTCGTGCTTCTCGGTGGTGGTTTGAGCATCGACTTTCTGCTTTAGATCCAAAATTGCCTGGTGGTGGCGCAATTGAAGGATGTTGTATACCCGCTTTCCGGTTTCAGCCTCCACTTTGGCGAGCTCATCCAGCAGCTCGGGCGTGGGCACCAGGGGCTTTTCACAGATCACATCACAGCCCAGGCGCAGGCCGGCGGCGATATGCGGATGGTGCAAGTAGTTCGGTGAACAGATGGCGACGTAATCCAGGGCGGTTTCCGGGTTCCGCTTCAGTTGCCAGGCGTGCTCCTGGAAGCGTTCGAATTCAGTGAAAAATTCGCTGCCGGGTGAGAGCGAGTCGATAATGCCGACGGAGTCGTTGATGTCATACGCTACGGACAGGCGGTTGCCGGTTTCGTTGATCGCTTTCATATGCCGAGGAGCGATGTAGCCGGCGGCGCCGATGAGTGCGAAATTCTTCATTCGTTACTTTACCTTATGCTTTGACGACTTTCGGGTCTTGAGCCCGGTACTTCCCGCGCGTATCGACGATGATCGCGGCATTTTCTCGAATCATTTCGTAGTCGAACCGGTCGTGATCCGTGGTGAGCACCACGGCGTCGAAGGTGGCCAGGGTATCCGGCGTTAGCGGGACACTGTCCAGCTCGAACCGGTGCTCGCGCATCTTGGGGAAGGTCGGCACATGAGGATCGCTGTAGGCCACCTGGCACCCTTTATCCTGGATCAGCTCCATGATTTCCACCGAGGGGGATTCCCGCATATCGTCGACGTTCTTTTTGTAGGCGATGCCAAGCACCAGGACCTTGCTGCCCTTCAGCGCCTTTCCATGATCGTTCAGGGCGTCCATAAGCTTACCGACCACGTACTCCGGCATGGCCTGGTTCACCTCCCCGGACAGCTCGATGAAGCGGGTATGCAGGCCGTATTCACGCGCCTTCCAGGTCAGGTAGAAGGGGTCGATGGGGATACAGTGCCCGCCTAGGCCCGGCCCCGGGTAATAGGGTGTAAAGCCGAAGGGCTTGGTAGCGGCGGCGTCCACCACCTCAAAAATATCGATCCCCATACGATCAGCGACCACTTTCATCTCGTTGACCAGCCCGATGTTTACCGCCCTGTGGATGTTCTCGAGTAATTTGGTCATCTCAGCGACTTTGGTGCTGCTCACCGGGACCACCTGGTCGATAGCCTGTTCATACAGCGCCACGCCCACATCGCGACACGCCGGGGTGTGCCCACCGAGCACCTTGGGAATGGTGCTGGTCTGGAAGTCCAGGTTGCCGGGGTCTTCCCGTTCCGGGGAATAGACCAGGAAGACATCCTCGCCCACCTTGAGGCCCTGCTTGGTAATCCGGGGCAGCAGCTCTTCCTCGGTCGTACCGGGATAGGTGGTACTTTCCAGGGACACGATCTGTCCGGGCCGGAAATGAGGCTGCAACGCCTCCACCGTGTTGACGACGAAGCTCAGGTCCGGCTCTCTGTACTTGTTCAGCGGCGTGGGCACACACAGGATCAGGGCGTCGCATTCCGCGGCGCGGGCAAAGTCCGCGGTGGCCTCAAACCCGCTTTCTCGCGCCGCGGCGACCCGTTCAGAGGCGAGATGCTCAATGTAGCTGACCCCGCTGTTGAGCTTATCCACTTTGCCCTGGTCGATATCAATGCCCAGAACCCGAAAACCAATGCTGTTGTAGCGCAGCATCAGGGGCAGGCCCACGTAGCCGAGGCCGACGATACCGATCACCGCCTCCTTGGTCTTAAAGCGCCGAATTACGGCTTCTTTGCCACCGCTCACACAAGTCTCCTCGTTGCATTCTTTATGGTCGCCCTTTCGAGGGCGACATTGTAATCCAGACACGCTACCGCCGCAGGGTTTGCCGTCGATTCCCTGAGGACGGATGTTTGCCGGTTTGTCTGTCACTGGCAGGTCTCTGGGATCCTGCCGGCCGGCTTTGCCGGCCTTTCGCGGGCTGGGCCCGCTCGCACAAGGCCCGCTCTCACAACCAAAAAGGGCTACACGGTGCTTATGTCTTTCAGGGCCAGGGTCAGGCGGTGCTGCTTGTGGAGCATGCTGAGCAGCACGATGGCGCGCTCCTGGCCGT
This sequence comes from Alcanivorax sp. UBA4485, assembly GCA_002389055.1. Lineage (GTDB taxonomy): Bacteria > Pseudomonadota > Gammaproteobacteria > Pseudomonadales > Alcanivoracaceae > Alloalcanivorax. Next base: position 36,297 of record DGNT01000181.1, on the reverse strand, counting down.
CGAAGCGGTGGAACACCGCTTCCATGTCCGCGAAGGGGCCGTGGTCGATGCGCAGGCGGTCGCCCGGGCGCAGCGCGGGCCGGTCGTCATTGGCGCTGGTCTGGGTTTGCAGCTTGAGGGCATCGATCACGGAGGGCGGCACCGCCGCCGGGCGGTCGCCGAAGGCCACCAGTTTGGTCACGCCCCGGGTGGAGCGGATGGTGTGCCAGCCACTGCCCTGCTCGGACAGTTGAATAAAGAGATAGCCGGGGAACAGGGGTTCCTGGCGCTGCACGCGCCGGCCGGCGCGTACTTTTTCCAGACAGAGCTGGGGCTGAAAGCAGGTAAAGCCCTGATTTTCCAGGTTTTCCTGGGCCCTGTAGTTCTGGTTGGCGCGGCACTGAACCACGTACCAGCCTGAATCGCTCATGCCGTTTTCCTTTTCGGGGCTCTGCCCGTGCCCGGCCCTTTTGAGGCCGAGTGTCCGTGTTCATGAAGCTTCGCGCGGGGAGGTGACGTTCGCGTGACGGAGCCTACGTTAGCCGGGCGGAGCCCGCCTTGCCGTAGTGCTCAGGTTGTCTTTTGTTGCGATCTTTTACATTCCCCCCGGAATATAACTTCGTGATCCTAGTGCAAATAGTTTGTGTGATCAATGTCACACTATGCCGTCGGCAACGGTTTAAGTGGTTCGTCCGTGAGACGCCGAGCGAGCACCGCGTAATCCAAATGTTCTCTGGCCAGCTTCTCAGAAGCGTCACGCATTCTGCTCAAATCAACCGTGCCTGAGCTGATTTCAGCCAGCACAGAGGCCAGGTCCTCCTCGGTGTCGACGAGCCAGCCGTTGTTTTCCGTGTATATCCCATGCCCTTCGATGTCTTCCAATACCGGGACGCAGCGGCAACAGAGACTGGTCTGCATGGTGGCGGACTGGCTGCCCGGTTGCAGATAAACGTCGGCACCACAGAGCAACGCTTTTATCTCATCAGGCGTCTTCCAGCCCAGGAATCGGACCCGGTCATCCGAATCGATGAGCGCCTGAGCCTGCTCACGGATCTCTTCGAGCAGCGAACCGACGATTATAAGCCGAAACCGCGGGTCCGGGTTGCTGGAGAATACCTCCAAAGTGCGGATGAGCTTTTTTTGTCTGGTCTGTTTGCCAGACTGCACGAACAGGATGTGGTCCTCTGTAAGGTCATGCTCTTGCCGCGTGCTTCTTCGGAGACTGTCGTATTCATCGTCGGGGACCGGACGGCCGCCAAGCGGAAAGAACTCCAGTTTGCTCTCGGGGACACCGTAGAACTCCCGGGCGAACTTTCCCGTCAGTTGGGATATGTAAAGTACTTTATCTATCCACGGCAGGCACCAGTGCACGATGGTTCGGTAGTACAGGAAGTGGAGCCCCCACTTAGAGACAAACCCTCTGGCGCTGTTAATGAAGTCCGTATGAGTGTCCACATAGAACCTCACCTCCAGGTGATCTTTCTTATACTGGCTGACACTAACCAGCTCCCAGCCACACATGCCGTGGAAGAGAATCACGTCCGGGGCAAATTCATCCAGTAACCGGTACACACCCGGGTGGGATCGCAGGCTTTTGGCCAACACGCGGGGCATCCAGGGATGGTAGGGCAGCCGGATCACCTCCACGCCCTGGCCGTTGCGATAGCGCCCAGGCAACAGGTACCTGCGCCGCTTGTCATTATCAAGCACCTGCGTGGAGGCAATAACCAGCACTTCATGCCCCTGATCCAAATGCTCCTCCACCAGTTCATTTTCCTGGTAAGCCTGGTCGTCCAGGTAGTAATCGGAGAGGCAAATGTGGGCTATTTTCATGTTTGGCCAGGCACCAGACGTTGAGAATTGCACTTAGTTCAATCGTTTGGCCTTCCTTGGCCGTCGGCGCTTAGTCGTCGCCTAGGGCTTATCACTGTCGTAGTGGTAAGCGTAGTAGCCATACTCATTACTAGCACGCCGCTCAATGGCGTTGAGGATGGCGCCTTTGATCTCCACCCTGTTCTGCTCAAAGCGATGCACGCTGACGTCCACTTCCTTGGCGGAGTTCACGCCGTAGCGGGCGACGATCAGGCTGGTGCCAGCCTGCTGGCCGATGATGGCGGCGTCGGTGACGGCGAGGATCGGCGGGGTGTCCACCAGTACCAGGTCGTATTCAGCGGAGAGCCGTTCCATCAGCGCCTGGAAGCGGGAATGCATGAGCAGCTCCGCCGGGTTGGGCGGGATCTGGCCGCGCGGGATAAAGTGCAGGTTTTCCACCTTGGTTTCGTGGATGGCCTGCTGGTACTCCGCCTGACCGGACAGCACGTCGGAGAGGCCCACATCGTTCTGGTTTTCGAAGTAGCGGTGCAGATGGCCCTTGCGCATGTCGGCATCGATCACCACCACCTTCTGGCCCACCTGGGCGAGCACCGCCGCCAGGTTGGCTGAGATAAAGGATTTACCCACCTCCGGGCTGGGGCCGGAGATCATCATCACCTTGTTGGTGGCCTCCATCATGGCGAAGTGGAGGCTGGTACGCAGGCTGCGCAGGGCTTCGATGGCCAGGTCCGCCGGGTCGTTGATGGCGAGCAGTGGGATCGGCTCATGCTTGGAGCGCTTGCGGCGGCGCATCATGGCCACGATGCGGTCCAGCTTCTGCTGGTTTTCGGAGAGAGGGACGGCGGCGTAGACCGGGATGCCCTGCTCTTCCAACTGCTCCGGGCTCTGGATTCCGCGGTGCAGAGCGGCTTGCAGCAGCACATAGCCCACGGAAGCCATCAGACCAAGCAATGCCGAGAGCGCCACCAGCAGGCCTGCCTTTGGCTTGACCGGTTCGGGCTGCACGACGGCGTCATCAATAATACGCACATTACCCACCGTGCTGGCCTTCATGATGCGCAACTCCTGCACCTTGTTGAGCAGGCCGACGTAGATTTCCTGGTTCACTTCCACGTCGCGCATCATGCGCAGCACTTCCTGCTGGGTTTCCGGCAGATTCTGGATTTCGCTTTCGATCTGGTTCTTCTCTTCCTGCAACGACTGGCGTTGCTGGAGCAAGGTGCGATAGGCCGGGTGGGATTTGGTGAACTTGGCGGAGACCTCGCTTTCACGAATCTTCAGCTCGTTCAGCTTGGCCTCGATAGCCACCAGGCGCTCCAGTACGGATTCGGTTTGCAAGGTGACGTCGACCGAGTCCTTTTCCAGGCGATACTCGTTGAGCTTTTCTTCCGCCTTGGTGAGCTTTTCCTTGATTTCGGGCAACTGATCATCGAGGAAATCCAGGCTCTTCTCCGCCTCGGCGGCATTACGTTGGATATTCTGGGTGAGATAGGTCTGCGCCACCGCATCCAGCACACGGCGGATACGTTGCTGATTCGGGCCGGTAAAACTCATAGACAGGATGCCGGTGTCCTTGCCCTGCTCACTGACGCTGAAGCTGTTTCGCAGGCGATTCACAGCCGCCAGGCGGGACAGACGGGTAACCTGCAGCTCTTCCTCGCCCGGCTGCCATTCGCCCAATGTTAGACGCACGCGGCCATTATCACTCACCAAGGGCTGGTCCGCCGGACCTTGGGCAATCAGTTCGCCGTCGAAGTACAGCGCCGGCTGCCCCTGCTCGTCGGCGCGCAAGGTGAAAGGTTCACCGAGCCACTTGTCCGGTACCACGAAGGTTTCCACGGTGACGAAGGTTTGGCTGTCCCGGTAGCCGGCAAATAGGGGCACGGGCGTGAATTCCGGAACCGGTTCCGGGGCGGAGAACGCGCCGATCACCGGGAGGCGCTCCGGGGCCACCAGAATGTCCATCTTGAACTGATCGACCACCTGCCCCAGCACCAGCCGGGAACGGACGATCTGGATTTCGGCGGTGGCGGAGGATTCCTCGGCGAACATTTCGCTGACTTCCTCGAAACCGGGCAGGCCAGCCTGCTTTTTTTCCACTTGCAGCAGTGCGTCAGCGCGGTAGATCGGCGTTGCCAGCAATGCATAAGCGGCGCCCATGAACAACGCCAGCAAGGTGGTGCCAATAATAAGCCAGCGGCCGTCCTGTAAAAGGGCCCAAAGACGCTGCAGGTCGATCTCGTCGTCCATCACCTTGAGCCGGTCACTGTTCTGTGGCTGGTTGCTCATGCGCGCACTGTTCCTTTCACTTCAAATCTTGGTCAGCCAGGCATCCACTGCCTGGCGCATCATGGGGTAGATCCGTTCAAACGCCTCGCGGCCGCGCCGGTAGGGGTCTGGAATATCGCGGGCGCCGTTCCAGTGGCTCAGCAGGAAGGTCTTGCCGCTGGCCTCTGGAAACCGCTCGATAATCCGGTCGCGTTGCCGGGCTTCCATCACCAGAATCAGGTCCGCATCGCGGCACAGCTCGGTGGTTAACTTCCGGCCGCTATGTTCACCGCATTCCAGGCTGTTGCTCGCGGCCACGGCACGGGCGGTTTCATCCATATCGTGGCCTTCCAGGCCCACCAGACCGGCGGACGACACGGTCTTCTCCGGTCTCTCCGCCTTCAACATCGCGGCCACTGTCGGACTGCGACAGATATTGCCGTCGCACACTACCAGGATGCGCTCGAACATTAGCGCTCCGGATCTCTTATTCTGTCTTCCGCCAAAGCGCCAAAGTAGATGGTCTGGACGGTGGGCAGAATGTTCTGGATCACCCGGTTCCAGCGGGCAATCGGCGCGGCGGTGACGTAAACAATGTCACGTCGCTGGAGCGGAAAGTTATCCGCCAGCACCAACGCCGTCGCCTGCTTGGCGTTCAGTTGATACACATCCACCAGATGATCACTGCCCTCGGGGGCCTGGCGCATGACAAAAATGCCGGACGCATTGGCGGTTTCCTTGGTAAAGCCACCCACGGTGGACAGCGCTTCCGCCAAACTCAGCCCGGTACGGGTCATTGGCACCGGTTGCGGCTCCAACACTTCACCGAGCACGAACACCTTATTGTCCGCGTTGCGACCCACATGGAGCACATCGCCGGGCTTGAGCAACACGTTCTGGGCCGGATTACCCTGCTGGTAAATGGCCCGCAGGCTCAGTTGGTAATCCTTACCCCCCCGGGTGAGGGTGACGTCGCTCCAGTCCGCGAATTCGGTGATGCCGCCGGCGGCGTTCACCGCGTCCAACAGGCGGGTGGGGACGTTGGTTACCGGAAAGGCCCCCGGCTGCTTCACCGAGCCGGTGACGTAAATTCGCTGACTGCGGAAGGCCGCCACGGTGACGTCCACCTGGGGCTCCTCGATGTACTCGGCAATGCGCTCGGCAATCAGGTCGCGGATTTCGGTGACGCGCAAACCGACCACTTCGATCTTGCCCACATAGGGGTAAAAGATGGTGCCGTCGTTATGGACCCAGTTGCCGGATTCTTCAGAACTGCGCATGGAACCGGCGGGGATGGTCAGTTCCGGGTGGTCCCAGACGGTGATTTGCAGCACATCGCCGGGGCCTACCTCGTAATCGTAGCTTTCCGGTTCCTGCAGCAGTGCTTCCGGCGGCTGGGGGGCGCTGTAATCCTGGTTACGGGTCAGCACCGCGGTACTAATCTGGTGTACTTCCACCGCATCGGACAGGGGTTCAGCATCGTCCCCGTCGTCTTCGCTGAACCAACCGGGGGAATTGCTGTAGTGCGGGCCCGGGGCCAGGGCACAACCCGCCATGAACAGGGCGAGCACGGCCACCAGCAAAGGCTTGATTATGTCGGTCATAGGGTGTCGAAAATCCTTTTTGGTGTGCTTCATCCGGCGTTACCAGTCAAACGTGCGGCGCCATTGCGCCATGGCGGTGACCTGTTCGCGCTCGCCGGCGAAGGTGTCCACCGGGTCGTCGGTGGCGGCCAGGGCCCAGGTGAGACGCCCGCCCAGCAGGCCGTGTTCCAGCCGTAATTCCGCCAGCACGATATCTTGTTCCGCGTTGGCTTGCAGTATTTCGGCACCATCGGGCTCGACTTGAGCCCGCTTCACGCCCTGCGCATTCAGCGTCGCGGTGGTCACCGAGGCGGTAAAGACCACGCCGTTGCGGAAAAACTGCTGGCCGCCCAGGGTCAGAGCGCGTGCGTCACCTTCAAAGGTGGAGGCGAGGCTGCGTCCATAGTAACGGAAGCCACTCCGGTAGGTCCCGTGTTCATAGGCGGTGTTAAAGCGGGCATCGCTGATCGCCCGCCCAGCCACGGTGTCGGTGCCTTCCAGGAAGAACCGCTGGCTGCCGGCGCCGATGCCGGTAAGGGCGTCGAAACCGACCAGAGCGGAGAACTTGGACGGCAGGCCGCCGGCCTCGTCCTCGCCCATCATCTGGCCGTAGAAGCCGGTGGGCACGCCGAACACCGGGAAGCCGGCGCGGAAATCAAAGCCGGCCACCTGGTTGCTGGGGTCATCGCCCTCGGCGAAGCCGCTGGTCTGCCCGTTATCCTTGCCGATCAGAGCGTCGCCGAAGGAATCCAGGCCCTGCGGGCGCCCTTCCCCGCCCCATTGGAACAGCCGGGTCAGGCCGATCTGCAGAAAACTGGCGGGCCGGAAGGTGAGACGACCGCCGACCAGCTTGGCGTCCGGCACCGCCCGGTCCTGCTCGAGCTGGCCGATAAACGCCTGGAAATCCCAGGGGCCGATCCAGCTGAGCCAGGGCGAGCGCGGTGCGTAGTGGGTCTGGCGGCCGAACCACAGGCCCGGCACCGGGCGGGCGTTGTTGGAGAGCGCCAGGGAGCTGTGGTGACCGGGGCCCCACCAGCGGTCGATGGCCCCGGCGCCGAGCTGCCAGTTGCCGAAGCGGCCAGCCACGAAGCTGCCGTCGGCGCGCAGTTCGCTGGTGTCTTCACGATCGTCGGTGTCGGTGTAGCCGGCCAGGATGCGGGCGGCGAAGCGGCGGCCGGTGAAGGACACCGCCGCCGAGCTGTCCACCTGACCGGCGGGCTGGGCGCCGAAATGGCGGAACAGCGGCTCTTCATTGGCGCCGCCGAGGGTGACGGTGGCGGTGCGGGTCTGGGTTTTGGCGCGGTCCAGGGCGGCACGCAAATAGGCGGCGTGCTCACTGGTGCGGCAGGTGTCGCTGGCGCCGCGCAGGCCTTCGGCCACGGCGGACCAGTTCACCGGCCAGGTGGTGGTGAGGCCGTCGAAGCAGCCCAGCGCGGAAAGCGCTTCCAGATGATGCCGGGCGCGCAGATCCCCGGTCTCCGCCCAGGGGGCGGCGGTGGCCGTCGCGCTGACGCTTAGCAGTACGCCCAGGACTCCGCCTTTGACTGCTTGGGGCCAGGAGGCCCGCTTGAACCCACTTAACACTGGCGGCTTCCTATCCTGATGGTTGGTTTGTTTCCCCGGTCCCTGGGGCGAGGATTATCACCCGCAAGTTTTGTCATGCCTATGACACGCAGCGGCATTTTACATTGTGTTTACTATATTGCTAACCCCGGGTGACAGAACGGCACTCCTCCGGGTCATTTGCCGCTGGATGGGCGCAATCGGCCGGTTAGGCTGGAGACCAGCTTGCGCAGATCGGCGGTCGGCAGCAGCTTGAGGGCCACGACGGCAACGGCCATGGCCAGCAGCAACAAGGCCTTGGCGATGATCGCCGGCCATAACGCCAGCTCCGAGGCATCGATCCAGACCCCCAGGGAGGATAGCCCGGCGAAACAAAGCACCGCCAGGGAGGCGCTGGACCAGGCGTAGGGGACGGGATAGAGACGCTGGCTGATCCACACCCAGCCAAGGAAGAACACCAGGGCACTGGCCAGAGTGGCGATGGCGGCACCGGTGACGCCGGCCAGCGGCACCAGGGCCAGGTTGGCGACCACGCTGACCGTGGCGGACACCAGGGTAAGCCAGAACTGCCAGTAGGTTTTCTTGGCGATGACGATGCCGGGCGCGAATACGTACATTTGGGACATCAGCATGGCTGGGGCCAGATAAATCACCAACGACGCCGCCTCGGCATAGGCCGGTTTGGCCAGGACCAGGATCGCCTCGCGGGCAAACACCGCCAGGAACAGGCAGGCCGGGAAGGCGAATGCCAGAAACCAGCCGAACAGAGTGGCGATTTCACCGGGCGTTTCGGGGCGCTGGTGGTTTTCATAGATCAACGGCGTCAGCGCTGCTCTGATGCCTATGATCAGCAACGCGGCTATACCGGCGATGCGGCTGGCGATGCCGAACACGCCCACCTCTTCCAGCGACATGAAGTGGTTGAGCGCCAGCCTGTTCACGTACAGGTTCAGGAACACCAGAAAGCCCGCCGGTACCAGAGGCGCCGAGAACCGCAGCATCTTCTTCAGCAGACGGGTGTCGAACAACGGACCGTAACTGGACCTTAACATGTAAAAACAGGCCAAGGACGCGCTCGCGGCCGCCATAAACTGGGCCAGCATCACCCCCACCAGCTTCATATCCAGAAGCACACAGAACAGCACGGCGAAACACACCGTCAAGACCGCGTAAGCGATGCTCACGGATGCGTAGGCCCGGCTTCTCAACTGCCAGCGGAACTGGTTGAGCAGGAGCAGATAAAGGCCGTTGGCGGCAATGAACAACAGCCCCATGCGAAATGCGGGCAGATACTCCGAATCTCCGAGGAGCAATGCCGTCAGCGGCTCGGCGAACCACAGCGCCACCGCCAGCCAGAAACCGTACATCCCGAGGGAGAAAAACAGGGCGGTGCTGGCCAGGCGCTTTTTCTCGCGGGCATCGGCGGCCTCGGCCCAGTGCCGGGCCAGCCCCTGGGATATTTCCAGGGCGATGGTCAAATTGGCCAGGGCGCCGAGGGTGATCAGCAGATCATAGGCACCGTACTGTGAAACCGTGAGAACGTGGGTGTACAGAGGCAACAGGAAAAACGCCATACCCCTGGAGAGCACGGTTGCAAAGCCATAAATCAGGCTGTCACGCAGTGCCGATTTAAGCATTTTCGTCCGCGGGTTGCTGACTTAACAGATAAGCCAAGGGTTCTTCCAAGGCAGGCTTTCCGCGCAGCTGGAATGCATCCCATCCGTAGTGATCGACGATGTAGTGGGCCATAGCGTTGAATTCTTTCTCGGACACCCCCAGCCCGCCCAGGTACGATAGATCCGATGGCGAACACCACCAGCTGTCGGGCACGTCATCGTTGAGCAATGCCAGATAACGCCGTGCCACTGCCTCGTTACGCCAGCGTCCACGCACAAAATGGCGGGCGGCGGCGCCCAACTTGACCCGGTAATCCGGGTCATCAATAAGGCGGGCTACGGCTTCTTCCAGCTGATCCGGCAATACATAGGCGCTGGGCGGGATGTCCTCGCTATGGAGATACTGGTTCACGTAAGCGGAGAAGTATCCGCCAACCACCGCGGGCTTTCCGTAATGCGCCGCCTCCGTGGCGAAGAACGCCATCGGCGTGTCGGAGTAGAGCTGGTCGATAACAAAGTCACAGCGCGCCAGTTCCTCTCTGACTTTAGCGTTCGGGACGCCTTTCAGCTCTATAAAGTCGATGGCATAGCCTTTTTCCTTGAGGCTGGCGATTACAGCGCGTATCTCATTGGACCCTTTCAGCAGGGGTTTCGAGGGGCTATGGAGGATACATACCGGACGGTTATCCTGGGTGTCGCCCTCAGGAGGCGGCTCCTCAGCTTCCGATACCGGGACCCCCATGGAAAACCAGTTCACAAACTTCTTGCGGTGAAACTGGCCCGTGCCCGGCGCATTCACCATGTAATGCGCGTAGCGCTCCTGAAACTGAATTGCCTTTGATACCTTTTTCGATGCTCTGACGACTCTTGGCGCCGCTTTATCAGGGGCCATACCCGCGCAGTAGCCGCCGCTCATGTACGGCGGACGGGAATCACTGCCCAGGGAGACGAATATTATCTTTTTCCCGAGAAGGCGCAGTAACCGCAGTTCCAAGCGGGTATTGGTGAATGTCTTCCCAGCAACGAAGATATAGGCGTCGAATAGACGTATCGAGCGGAACAGAACGAACCAGGCGACCACGTTCTGGGCCGCGAGAAGGGCCGCCCGAACAAGGAACGGCAACGGGGGCGTCCTCTGAAACAAGGTCCCCAGATGCCGCCAAATGCGGACGGTCGGGCTTTTCTTCTCCTCCTCGTCGCCATAGGAGAAAGAATGCCGCTCCGATACATAGCTTTCGGCATCGACGCCGAGCTGCCTTAGACCCTCAACCAGATTAGCGACGAAGCCAGCGGTTTCCACGGGCGCAATCAGCACTTTCATGTCACGCATTCCCGCCCCCTGCTGCTCGCCTAGTCAGCGCCTGATAACACCGCCGTCAAGCTCTCGGCAACCTGGCGTATCTGGTCCGGCGTCATGCGCTCATACAGCGGCAGCGCCAGTCCCTGGGCGTACAAGTTCGGCCCCACTTTGCACGTACCTGACGCACGCCCGTAGAGACCGATCTCTTGCATGCTCTGGGCGCCGAGATTGGATTCGATGCCCGCCGCCTTGAGCTTCGCTATCACGTCGGCGCGATCAAAACGGCCATTGAGCACCACCATGAAGGTCTGCCAGCTGTGGCCCGGATCGGCGTTGGGCAGAGTCAACAACCCCTCGCCGGCGAGCGCGGCCAGATTTTCCATGTACCGTGCGGCCAGCTCTCGACGATCACTGACCCAGCCGTCCAAGGACGGTAACTGGGCCCGACCCAACGCCGCCTGGAAGTTCGTTAACCGATAGTTCAGCGACGGCTCGATAAAGCGCATACCGGTATCGGTACGCTCCATGCCGTGATTGCGGAGGCGGCGCGCCCGTTGGGCCAGCTCTTGATTGTCGGTGGTCAGCAACCCGCCCTCGCCGGTGGTCAGGGTCTTGCGCGGGTGAAAGGAAAAACACGCCAGGTCCCCGAAGGTACCGGTCTTACGCCCGTTAAGGTTCGCACCCAGAGCGCAGGCCGCGTCTTCGACCACATAGAGACCGTGCTCTTCGGCGATGCCACTGATCGCGGTCATATCGGCGGGATGTCCGAATTCGTGGACCGGCATCACGGCTCTCAAGCGCTCCGGACCGCGCCAGCTTTGTATAATCTCGCGCAACCGCTGTGGGTCCAGGTTGTAGGTATCCGCGCTGACATCCACCAAGACCGGGCGGGCGCCCACCGCCATCACTGCATTAGCGGTGGCGGGAAAGGTGAAGTCGGGGATCAGCACGGCGTCACCGGCACCGATATCGAGAGCCATCAACGCCAGGTGCAACGCCGCGGTGCCCGAAGACACGAGAATGGCCTCCCGGGAGCCGAGATACGCGGCCAGTTCCTGTTCAAAGGTTTCGCTTTCGGGGCCATGCACCAATTGCCCCGAACGCAAAACCTCGACCACCGACTGAATCGCCTGCTCGCTGATATTGGGTCTCGACAGGTTGATCATACGGCTCACTTACTCTGGAAAAGAGCCGGCATTTCCGGCAAATCGTCCATATTCTTGGAGATCCATTCACCGGTGCGGAGCAGCCCTTCTTCCAGATCCACGCGCGCTTCGAAATCGATCAGCTCTTTGGCTTTATCCACATTGGGGATGCGTAGCTCAATATCCGCGGAAAGAGCGTCCCTGAAGACGATCTTCGACTTGGAATTCAGTACCCGACAAATGGTTTGCGCCAAGCCATAGATCGTCGTGACGGCTCTAGCGTTACCGATATTAAAGGACTCGCCTATGGCCTTGGGCATGACCAGGGCCTTCATCAGGGCGTCGATCATATCGTCGATATAACACCAGGCACGTATCTGAGCGCCGTCGCCGAAGATATAGATGTCTTCGTTTTTCAGCGCTTTGCGGATCATGATGGAGATGGCGCCCTCGCCTACCTGGCCGGGGCCATACACATTAAAAGGCCGGAACGTGACCGTCGGCAGGTTGTGCTGCCGATGGTAGGCATGGGTCAGGTGCTCGCCAGCCAGCTTACTGACCGCGTAGGTCCAGCGCGCCTCGCCAACGGCACCGGTGGTGGTTGAGTCCACTTCCTCCACGCGGTAGGCCCGCGAGCCAAACACTTCGGAGGTGGAGAACTCAAGAAAGCGCTCCACGGTGCCGGCGGATTGCGCCGCCGCCAAGGCGTTAGCGGTGCCGACCATGTTCACGGTCATGGTATTCACAGGATTAACCAGGGTGTTATCGATGCCGGCGATCGCAGCCGCATGAATAAACACCTCCGCGCCCTTGGCCGCCTCTTTCAGAGACTCGCTATCAAGAATGTCGCCCTGCTTCACGGTCAGGTTCTTGTGGCCGTGGGAGGTACTGCGCTCGAGCGCATTCCGGCTGAGATTGTCGTAAGCGATGATTTCGTTGTCATCAATCAGTTTGCCGATCAGCGTGGAGCCGATGAACCCGGCGCCGCCAGTGATGAAGATTCGCTTTCCTTTCAGCATGCTTCTCTCTCTAAGATTCGGTGGTGTCCGCCAGGGCGTGGGCTATCTTCTCCACGTCCTCCAGCGAAAGGTAAGGGTGCATCGGCAAACTGACCACCTGCTCGGCGGCTTTATCGCCCACCGGCAGGGAAACGCTCTCATCGCCCACCGCGGGTTGGCGATTCAACGGGATCGGGTAATGTACGGCCGTGGGTATACCGGCGGCTGACAATGCCTCCCGCACCTCATCGCGGCGTTCCACACGAATGGTGTACTGCGCCCAGGCACTGGTATTGCCCGGCTCGCAATAGGGCACGGTCAATGAGTTCAACCCACCAAGTTGCTTGTTATAGTGCGCCGCCACGCGGTTCCGAAGCGTGATCTCTTCCGCCAGCAGCTCAAGTTTGGGTAACAGTATGGCGGCCTGAATGGTGTCCAGACGGCTGTTCACGCCCACTCTTATATGATGATAGCGACGGTCCTGGCCGTGTCTGGCGATTTGCCGGATCACCTTGGCCAGCTCTTCATCGTCGGTGAATATCGCACCGCCATCGCCATAGCAGCCTAGCGGTTTGCTCGGAAAGAAGCTGGTGCAGCCAACGGTGCTCAGCGCACAGGATTTAGCGCCATTGCGCTCGGCCCCGAAACTCTGCGCGCCGTCTTCGATCACCGGCAGGCCGTGCTTCGCCGCCACTTGGTTAATGGCCTCAAAGTCGGCGCATTGACCGTAGAGAGAGACCGGGATTATTGCCCTGGTCTTGGGGGTGATCGCCGCTTCGATGGCCGCCGGGCTGATGTTATAGGTACGCGGGTCGATGTCCACATATACCGGCTTGGCACCCAGCAGGGCCGGCGTCTCGGCGGTGGCGATATAACTGAAGCCGGGTACGATGACCTCATCGCCCGGGCCGATCCCAAACGCCATCTGGGCTATCTGCAGAGCGTCCGTACCATTGGCGACGGTAATACAGTACTTGCTGCCGGCAAAGGCGGCGAGCCGCTCTTCCAGCTCGTCCACTTCCGGGCCCAGGATATATTTGCCATGGGCCAGGACACGCTGAATACCGGCGTCGATGCGTTCTTTGATTCGAGTTTGCTGGGCGTTTAAATCAATGAATTCCATAGGTTCCCCGAACGACAGCGTTCAGCCGCTTCCTTTAGTCACGCGGCCGTCGCGCAACACATAGTGGGCACCGGTATGCGCGCATCTCACTTCACCGTTGCCGTCCATGGGCAAATCCAGTTGTTCTCCGAATTCACTCATCCAGCCGATTTGCTTACCCGGCACGCCCACGATCAAGGCGTAATCGGGCACATCCTTGTTGACCACGGCGCCGGCGCCGACAAAGGCATAGGCGCCGATGGTCACGCCACACACGATGGTGCAGTTGGCCCCCAAGGTGGCGCCTCTCTTAACCAGGGTCTCGCGATACTCGTCCTTGCGCTCAATCAGAGAGCGGGGATTATAGACGTTGGTGAACACCATACTGGGGCCGCAAAACACGCCTTCTTCCAGGTGCACGTTGTCGTACACCGAGACGTTGTTCTGGATTTTGCAGTTATCACCAATGGTAACCTTGTTGCCCACGAACACGTTCTGGCCCATGGACACATTACGCCCTACCCGGGCACCTCCGCAGACGTGGACGAAGTGCCACACCCGCGAACCACTACCAATCTGAGCGCCTTCGTCGACGATGGCGCTTTCGTGAACCTGATAATCCATGGAATCTCCCTATCCGGGGCGGAGCAAGAATAGCGAGCTATTGTATATGGCATAGCTCGCCGGCTCCAAGGTGGGACTATCCAGGTCGGAAGCGGGCGTTAGACGCCGATCTTCTCGATCAGCTGGCGCACACACTCGCCGATATCATTCTCGGCGGTGTTAACCACCACTTCCGCATTCGCGGGCGCCTCGTAGGGGCTGTCGATGCCAGTGAATTCCTTGATCTCGCCGGCGCGGGCCTTCTTGTAGAGGCCCTTGGGATCGCGCTTCTCGCACTCTTCCAGGGGGGCGTCGGCGAACACTTCCACGAACTCGCCGTCCTCGAACAGGGCGCGGGCGGCGTCCCGGTCGGCACGGAACGGGCTGATAAAGGCGGTGATCACCACCAGGCCGGCGTCGACCATCAGTTTTGCCACTTCGGACACCCGGCGGATGTTCTCGGTGCGGTCCTCGTCGCTCATGCCCAGGTTCTTGTTCAGGCCGTGGCGCACGTTATCGCCGTCGAGCAGGTAGGTGTGCTTGCCCTGCTCGGTGAGCGCCACTTCCAGGGCGTTGGCCAGGGTGGACTTGCCGGAGCCGGACAGGCCGGTGAGCCAGATGCATTTCGGCACCTGATTCTTCTGCTTGGCGCGGTGGTCCTTGGTGATGTGGGTCTGGTGCCAGATCACTTCGGCCTGGGACTCGTTTTCGCGCTTCTCGTAGGGGCCTGACATAAAGGGTCTCCTGTTAGGTGGATGGCTTAGAACGGCCAGATCAGGGGGATCAGCGAGGTGGTCACGGCAAGGGCGACCAGGCTCATGGGTACGCCGATCTTAAGGTAATCGGTGAAGCGGTAGCCACCGGGGCCCATGACCATAAGGTTGGTCTGGTAACCCAGCGGGGTCATGAAGCTGGCGCTGGCGGCGAACATGACGGCGACGATGAACGGCAGCGGGCTGACGCCGAGTTGCTCGGCGACGCCGGTGGCGATGGGGAACACCAGCACGGCGGCGGCGTTGTTGGTGATCACCTCGGTGAACAGAGCGGTGACCAGATACACCAGCAGCAGGGCCAGCCAGGGGCTCTGGATGTTGTCAGCGAGCATGGCGTCGACGATCCAGGCGGCGGTGCCGCTCTGCTCCAGGGCGGTGCCCAGGGCGAAGGCGGCGCCGATCACCACCAGCACGGGCAGATTCACACTGACGTTCATGCGCGCCCGGTTGACGGTGACGCAGCGGGTGACCAGCAGCAGGCCGGCGGCCAGGAAAGCGGCCTCAAGCACCGACACCAGGCCGATCACGTTGACGCCGACCATGGCCACCAGGATTACCGTTGCCAGCGGCGCACGGCTGAAGTCCGGCGGCGTGGAGTCGCTGAGCGGGCTGACCAACATAAAATCCCGCCGGTACTGGTACTGCTCGACGAAGGTGTCACTGGTTTCCAGCAACAGGGTGTCGCCGGTGCGCAGCACCTGCTCGCCGACCTTGCCGGGCAGGCGGCGGCCGCCGCGGCTGATGCTGAGGATGGCGGCCTGGTAGCGGGTGCGGAAACCGGTGTCCTTGACGGTTTTGTTGACGCCGGGGAATTCGGGGCCCAGCACCACTTCCACCAGGCAGCGCTGGTGGTTGTTCAGGCGCAGCTTGTGGGCGCCGCCGTGGGCGGGAATCAGGCCATTAACGCGCTGCAGCTCGCGGGCGCATTCCGGGGCGCCGATAAAGGCGAGCTGATCGCCGGCCTGCAGCAGCTGGTCCGGCCCGACGGCGGTGAACAGCTTGTCGCCGCGCTGGATCTCGGTGAGGTAGCCGTGGGTGAGGTTACGCAGGCCGGCCTCCTGGATGCTTTTGTTGTGCAGCGGGCTGCCTTCGGGGATCAGCACTTCCACGTGGTACTCGCGGGCGCTTTCCACCTGCTCGACCAGGCCCTCGCGCTCGGGCAGCAGACGGCGGGCGAACAGCAACAGGAACAGCGAGCCGGCGGCCAGCAGCGGCACGCCCACCCAGGCCAGAGCAAAGATGTGGAAGCCTTCGATGCCACGGTTCTGCATCATGCCGTCCACCACCAGGTTGGTACTGGTGCCGATCAGGGTGCAGGTACCGCCGAGGATGGCGGCGTAACTGAGCGGCAACAGCAGCTGGGAGGCGGACAGCTTCAGGCGCTGGGCCCACTCCTGCACCGCCGGGATCATCATCGCCACCACGGTGGTGTTGTTGAGGAAGGCACTGAGCACCGAGGTGGGCAGGATCAGCCGGGCCTGGCTGCCCAGGGCGCTCTTGGGCTGGCCGAGCAGCTTGTGGGCCACCCAGTAGATGGCGCCGGTGTCACGCAGGGCGGCGGCCACCACATAGAGCACCGCCACGGTGATCAGCCCCGGGTTGGCGAAGCCGGCCAGGGCCTGGTCCACGGTGATCACATCGCCCACCAGCACCGCCACCAGGGCGGCCATCATGGTGACCTCGGCGGGCACGCGGTTGGAGGCCAGCGCCGCCAGCACCGCAAGCACCACCAGGGATGTGTAGATCATTTCCGGAGTCATAAACGGCCAAGCACCCGATTGAAGATTACAGGCTAGGAAAAGAGCGATGGTACCTGCGCCTTTATAACCTGCAACTGCGTGTTTGTTCTTTACTTATAACGAGCTGCTTGGCCTGGCGGCTATTTCTCCTGGTTGCAGATCAGGCGGGCCTCTTCCAGGGCGGCGGTGCGGTGTTTGGTGGCCTGCTTGTACTCCGGGTCCGCCAGCATCTGGGCGAACGCCTGGATCGAGGGGTAGCGCACCAGCAGCACTTCGTCCCAGCGCTCGCCTTCCGGGGCGATCACGCCGGCCAGGGTGTCGCCGGCCCACAACATCTCGCCGCCCACACCCCGGACCTTCTCGAACGCCACCAGTGAGTAGCGGCGGTAGGCTTCGCGGCCGTCGTAGTCGGCTTCGCCGTCCTTGTAGCGGGCTTTGTCGCGGAAGCGCAGCAGGTTGAGCATGACAATGGGGGTGTCGGCGGGGATGCTTTTGAGGATGTCCGGCAGGCGCTTGGGATCCGGGTCGACGACGGGCATGGTGCGCTCTCCTTGATTGTGATTATTGGCAACAAGGTTGCCGCTTCCCTGCCCCGCCGCCAATGGTGAGATGCGCCAATTGTATGGGCGGTGCAAATA
The DNA here is from genome assembly GCA_002389055.1 of Alcanivorax sp. UBA4485. Taxonomy (GTDB): domain Bacteria; phylum Pseudomonadota; class Gammaproteobacteria; order Pseudomonadales; family Alcanivoracaceae; genus Alloalcanivorax. Next base: position 19,157 of record DGNT01000181.1, on the reverse strand, counting down.
ATCTTGCCGGCCGGCTATGCCGGCCTTTCGCGGGCGGGGCCCGCTCCTAGAAGGATGCCATTGGCGGCGCAGAAGGCGCGGAGGTCGTCCAGGTATTGCTCCGGCGCGGTGACGCGGGCCGTCACGTGCTGGCTGTACTGGATGTCTTCCAGGCGGGCGCCATGCTGGTCGCACCAGTGGCGCAGGGGCTGCTCGTCGGCGAAGCCGAGCTGCAGGGTGAGCGTCTGCTCGGGAATCTGCTCGATGACCCGCATGGCGGAGAGCACCGCTTCGGCGGCGCCGGCGTAGGCGCGCACCAGGCCGCCGGCGCCCAGTTTGACGCCGCCGAAGTAGCGGCTGACCACCACCATGACGTCGCCCACCCCTTTGTGCTGAATCACGTTGAAGATCGGCTTGCCGGCGGTGCCGGAGGGCTCGCCGTCGTCGTTCATGGCGCCCTGGCCGGACTGCGGGTCGCCGATCAGCCAGGCGTGGCAGTGGTGGCTGGCGTCCGGGTAGCGGGCGCGGGCCTGCTCGAGCACGGCCTGGGCCTGGTCGCGGTCCTGGACCGGGCGCAGCCAGGCGATGAAGCGGCTTTTGTTGATGATCAGTTCGCGGTCGACCGGGCCGGCGGGGGTGGGATAGCTCATGGCTGGGAGGATAGCACGGGCGGTTGGCAGGAGCGGCTTGTGGGAGCGGGCCTTGCCCGCGAAAGGGTGGCGCTAGCCACCCGGCGGGATACCAGAGAGGCTTTTTGAGGGCCTGCTGTAGAGAGGGCTCTGGGATCCTGCCGGCAAGCTTCGCTTGCCTTTCGCGGGCGGGGCCCGCTCCCACAAGGCTCGAGACCTCCCTGATTAGGGGATGTGAACGCTTGTCGGCGGCCCGTACCGTCGTTGGTTAAACAACGACGAGAAAGCGGGAAGCGACATGGAAACGACGATCTTTACGCGCTGAACGCGGCGCGGACCTGGGACTTCACCGCCAACGCGGTGTCCGATTACACCTGCGCGGTGGGCCCGGTGCCCGCAAGCCTGAACCTGAACGCGGAGCAAGACGCCTACTATTCCCAGTACGCGGACGCCAACGGCCTGCCGGTGCTTGGCGGCGACCTGGTGTCGGCGCCGGCGCTGACCCACGCCTGCGAGACCATTCTGGGGATGATGAGCCTGCGCCAGGATCTGCTGGCGGAAATGATCGCCAACGGTACGATCGCGGCGGTGACCGGCGACGGCGAAGGGATCACCCAGATTCCCGCCTATTCGGATCTGGACGCGGTGTTCCCGATTCCCGGCGACACCTGGGACAACCGCGCCCGCGGCGGGCTGGGCGCCACCAAGGCGCGCCCGGTGAGCAGCGGCACCGAGGAAAACGTGCTCTGCTACAACAACGACCCCTATCAGGCGCCGCTGGGCGTGCACGAAGACATCTTCCTGCATGAGTTCGCCCACTCGGTGGACCTGATGGCGCTGGAGGACCTGGACCCGGACTTCCGCGACGCGGTGCAGGCCGCCTATGACGACGCCGTCGCCAACAATCTGTTTGAAAACACCTACGCCGACGACAACGTGGAAGAGTACTGGGCGGAAGGGGTGCAGACCTGGTTCAACGCCAACCTGGAGTCCGATCCGCCGAACGGTCTGCACAACAGCGTCAATACCCGCGCCGAGCTGGCGTCCTATGATCCGACGCTGCACGGCCTGATCTCACGGATCTTCCCCACCGACTATGACGGCGGCTGCCCTCCCGGCGCGCCCTGATTCCGACCTGCCGGTTACGCGCCTTGGGGGGCGCACCACGGCCCGCTTCGGCGGGCCGTTTTTATTTGTGGGAGCGAAGTTGTGCGAGCGGGCCTCGCCCGCGAAAGGGAGCGAAGCTCCCGGCGGGATACCAGAGGTCTCTGGAATCCTGCCGGCCGGCTTTGCCGGCCTTTCGCGGGCCGGGCCCCCTCCTACATGGCTTGGAGGGTTCAACCGGAGAAGGCGCGGGCAAAGTCCCGGAAGTCATCCAGATGTTCGTGGCAAAGTTGGAAGACGATATCCCAGTTCACCGCTTCATAATTATGGACAACGATATTGCGAAAGCCGACCGCGCCTCTAAGGCGGTCGGCCAGCTCTTGGGGAATTTTGTCGCCCTGCGCCAGCAGCGAGAAGGTCTCACCCATGGTTTGCGGCGCACCCAGATCGTCCTGATCCGCGAGCCAATGGGCGGCCACGTCAACGCATAACTGTATCGCCCGGGTAAGGTTCAACGACACAATATCCTGAGCGTCCAGGTCTTCGGACAGTAGCTCGGGCGTTTCAGGGCAGCGCTCTTTTAGTCGGAGCACACAACGCCGCAACGACTCCAGTTTCTGATCGATTATGGCTTGATCCATGCGCGCCGCCGGGTGTCCAGGATGTGTTTTTGTAGGGGGATGAAATCTTCACCGTTGGCAAGATGGCGGCTTAGCAAAGTTGCCATGTGAGTCGGAGCGCCCAACAAGCGTCGACCCTCTTTCAAGATGCGCCCGAGCAGAGGCTCGCCGACACGGTTCAAATCCACCAGATCCACGGGGCGTCCCAAAGCACCGGCGAGTGCCTTGATCATGGCCTGCCGCTGCTCAACGGTTAGCGGACTCTCCAGCATCACTCCGATATCCAAATCACTGGAGGCGGTCGCTTCACCGCGAGCCATCGACCCGAACACCACTACCAACCGAGGACTGAACGGCTGGAGCGTTGTTTTGATAAGTTGGTCTGTGTCTGTCGATATCATTGCTTGAGAATAGCATCTCTACGGAATCAGGACGACGGCGCCGTGGGTGCGGCGGGCTTCCATGTCGTCGTGGGCCTGGCCCACGTCCTGGAGGACGTAGCGGACCGGGTCGTCGGGGGTGAGGATGCCGTCGCGCAGGGCCTGGAAAAAGGCGTCGGCGGCGGCGTCGCGGTCGGCCGGGTTGGCGGTGTAGTGGCCGAGCATGGGCCGCACCACGGTGAAGGAGCCGGCGGCCAGGCGCGGCATGGCGAGCGGTTCCACCGGGCCGGAGGATTGCCCGAAGTTGACCAGGTGGCCGCGCGGGGCCAGGCACGCCAGGGAATCGTAGAAGGTGTCCTTGCCCACGGAGTCGTAGGCGACGTCCACGCCGCGTCCGTCGGTAAGCTGCTTGACGGTGTCCACCACATTCTGTTCCCGGTAGAGAATCACATGGTGGCAGCCGTGCTTGCGTGCTCGCTCGGCTTTCTCCTGGCTGCCGACCGTGCCGATCACGGTGGCGCCCAGGTGGCGCGCCCACTGGCACAGTAACTGCCCCACTCCGCCGGCGGCGGCCTGGACCAGGATCACGCTGCCCTCGCGCACCGGGAAGACGTCGGTGAGCAGGATGCGGGCGGTAAGACCGCGCACCATCATGCCGGCCACCAGCACGTCGTCGATGTCGTCGGGCAAGCGCACCAGCCGGCCGGCATCGATCAGACGCTGGTCGGCGTAGGCGCCGTAGTTGCCGGAGGTGTAGGCGACCCGGTCGCCGGCGGCGAAGGCGGTGACGCCCTCGCCCACCGCTTCCACCACGCCGGCGGCCTCCAGCCCGGGGATCCCCGGCAGCGGCAGCGTCTGATACAGCCCGGAGCGCACGTAGATATCGTGGAAGTTGACGCCGATGGCGGTCTGCTTGAGACGCACCTGCCCGGGGCCCGGCTCACCCACCGTCACGGTTTCCGGCCGCAGCACGGCCGGCCCGCCCGCTTCATGCATGATCATCGCTGTCGCCATGGTGCCTCCTGATGGGGATGGGTCTTGTAGGAGCGGGCCTTGCCCGCGAAAGGGAGCAAAGCTCCCGGCAGGATACCAGAGTGGCCACTTGATCGGCCGTTTAGAAGCGGTTCTTACGAAGGATTCCGGGATCCTGCGGGGCAACCTTTGCCGGCAAGCTAAGCTTGCCTTTCGCGGGCGGGGCCCGCTCCCACAAGACCCACCCGCTATCTCCTGGTTTTTAATTCTTGGAGGCTGAGCAAGGATGCTTCGCCCGCATCAATACGTCTTTGCCGTTCTTGCAACTCATAACCGTGCCACTGAGGTGAGTCCAGATCACCACCCAGGTCATCGTGTAAGGCTTCCCAGATGGCCTCCATGGAGTGAAGCTTCTCCAATCGCGACATCTCTTTGGGGTCGGTTTGCATGGTCTGCTCTGCGTATTGAGTTTCGGGAATGCTTCTAGCCTAGCAGGTCGGAAGCTAGACATGGACTTCCAGGTCCACCGGGATGTTGCCGCGGGTGGCGTTGGAGTACGGGCAGACCTGGTGGGCGGTGTTGACCAGCTCGTCGGCTTGCGCCTGCTCCAGGCCGGGCAGCGTGACGCTGAGGGTAACCGCGAGGCCGAAGCCCTGGCCGTCCGGGCCGATGCCCACTTTGCCGTCGATGTGGGTGTCTTCGGGCAGCTTCACCTTGGCTTTGCCGGCCACCAGCTTGAGGGCGCCGAGGAAGCAGGCGGAGTAGCCGGCGGCGAACAGTTGCTCCGGGTTGGTGCCTTCGCCGCCGGCGCCGCCGAGGGCCTTGGGGGTGGTGAGTTTGACGTTGAGCTGGTCGTCGCTGGAGACGGCGCGGCCGTCACGGCCGCCGGTGGCACGGGCTTCGGCCTGGTAGAGGATTTTTTCGATGGTCATGGTGGTTCTCCTTTATTGCAGTTTCTGGCGGAGGTCGTCGAGCTGGGCTTTCAGGGCCGCCAGTTCTTCGGGTTCGCATTGGCTGGCGCAGGCCACCGCTTCGGGGATCGCTTCGGCGCGTTCACGCAGGGCGCGGCCCTGGTCGGTGAGGCGCACGTCGACGCGGCGCTCGTCCTCGGCGGCGCGGCGGCGGGCGATCAGGCCGGCGCTTTCCAGGCGCTTGAGCAGCGGCGTCAGGGTGGCGGAATCCAGGAACAGGCGCTCGCCGATGCGCGATACGCTGAGCGGGTCGCCGCCGTCGGCGCCCTCTTCCCACAACACCATCATCACCAGGTATTGGGGATAGGTGAGGTCCAGCTCGCGCAGCAGTTTCCGGTACACCTTGGCCATGGCCAGGTTGGTGGAATAGAGGGCGAAGCAGACCTGGAGGTCGAGCTTGAGCAGGGTGTCGGTGTCGTTATTCATAGCGTGATATTAAATAGCGCGCTACCTAATAGCAAGCCTACGGAGTCATTCTGCATATGTGGACGACCACCTGCACGTTGTGTAATGTAGAAGGGCAAATTGACATTTAACTCGGACGCTGTTACCGTCTTCCNNGGAAGACGGTAACAGCGTCCGAACAAAAATCCTTTAAAATCAAAGGGTTATAGAGATGAAACAGCACATTGAAGTTCGCGTACCACGGCACCTGCCTTTTCTGGAGGCGATTTGCTGGGATTTGCGTAACGTTCGCGTGCTTACAAAAGATGAAATGCTCAACCGTTACGAGCGGGGCTGGGCCTATCGCGGCGTGCTCGCCGATCTGGAAGGCACGGAACGTGGTTTCGTGAGACAACTCGCCGCCCGCAAAGGGTCTTGGCTCCAGGTCGATGTTTGATCACCCGCATCACCGTAAAATCCATCACATCCTAACTTCCCTTGATTCTTCCCTTTTTGTTGAAGCCGGAGCCTGTTTCGGCGGCGGGACACTGATTTCGTTGCTCCACGGAGAGTATCGCTGGAGTAAAGATATCGACTTTCTTTGCCCCGTCGGCAGCGGCTACCGAACATTGCGAAAAGCCGTCATGGAAGCCACGGGCAAGCCCGAGTTCCTTTTCAAAAAAACGACGGGACTGGAATTTCCCCGGGATATCAAAGCCGACCAATACGGCATTCGCTTTCTAGTCGTCGCAGATGACACGCCGATCAAATTCGAGATCGTCTGTGAAGCTCGAATCGACCTGGGTTCCCCGGAGCAACCCGATTGGCTCAATATACCTTGTCTGAGCACCATCGACCGGTATGCGGAAAAGCTGCTCGCCAATGCGGACCGATGGAACGACTCCAGCATTGAGTCGCGGGACCTTATCGATCTCGCCGTGCTAAGGCTCAACGAAGGTCCGAGCGAGCAGGCCATCGCCAAGGCGGAAGACGCTTATCCCGTGCTGGTTCCACTGGAAAACGCTCTGAAAAAATTTCAAGGCTCCGATGACTACAGGCGCAAGTGTTTCAATGCTCTCGAAGTCCGGAATAAAGCGTTGGTTCTGGATGGCATTGATCTGCTTGCAAGCGATCAAGAACTTCCTGTTACCCAAAGATTACGCGACGAACTTCACTGCTAACAGCACAAACAACCTCCCTGGGGTCCTGCCGGCCGGCTAGAAGCCGGCCTTTCGCGGGCGGAGCCCGCTCCTACAAGAACTTCAGGCCTGGCGTTCGATCAGCATGGCGACGCCCTGGCCGACGCCGATACATAGGCTGACGAGGGCGTAGCGGCCGCCGGTGCGCTCAAGCTGGCGCAGGGCGGTGAGCGCCACGCGCACGCCGGAGGCGCCCAGCGGGTGGCCGACGGCGATGGCGCCGCCGTTGGGGTTGAGGCGTTCGTCGTCGCCTTGCAGGCCGAGCTGCTTGCAGCAGCCGAGCACCTGCGCGGCGAAGGCTTCGTTGATTTCGATCACATCCATGTCGGCCAGGGTGAGGCCGGCGCGCTGCAGGACTTTGTTGCAGGCGTGTACCGGGCCCAGGCCCATGACGCGGGGCGGTACGCCGGCGACGCCGCCGGCGATGATGCGCGCGCGCGGGGCGATGCCGGCTTTTTCGCCGGCGGCGCGGGAGCCGATGATCAGCGCGCCGGCGCCGTCGTTAACGCCGGAGGCGTTGCCGGCGGTGACCACGCCGCCGTCGACGATGGCGGGCAGCTTGGCGAGCTTATCGACACCGGTGCCGGGGCGCGGGTGCTCGTCTTCGCTGACCGACAGCGGCGGCTTCTTGCGGCCCTGGGGCACCTCCACCGGCAGGATCTCCTCTTTGAAGAAGCCGTCGACGCGGGCCTCTTCATAGCGGCGCTGGGACTGGGCCGCGTAGGCGTCCGCCTGCTCGCGGCTGATGCCCAGATCGGACGCCACGTTCTGGGCGGTTTCCGGCATGGTGTCGCCGCCGAACTGCTTGAGGATTTGCGGGTTGGGGAAGCGCGCGCCGATGGTGGAATCGAACATCGGCATGCTGCGGCTGTAGGGGCTTTCCGCCTTGGCCATCACGAACGGGGCGCGGCTCATGGATTCGACACCGCCGGCGATCACCAGCTGGCCTTCGTCGACGGTGACCATGCGCGCGGCGTCCAGGGTGGCGGCCAGGCCGGAACCGCACAGGCGGTTGACGGTGAGGCCGGCCACGGATTCCGGCAGCCCGGCCAGCAGCGCCGCGTGGCGGGCCACGTTGCGGGCGTCTTCGCCGGCCTGGTTGGTGTTGCCGGCGACCACGTCCTCGATCAGGGCGGGGTCGAAGGCGTTACGGGCGATCAGGGCGCGAATGACGTCGGCGAGCAGGTCGTCCGGGCGGACCGGCGCGAGGGCGCCGGCGTGGCGACCAAAGGGCGTGCGCAGACCGTCGTAGATGTAGGCGTCGAGCATGAATAAGGTCCTCGTCCGCTAGGCGGAATGTTGTTCCGAAACTTGACGAAAAGCATAGGTCGTGACAGAGTTTGATGCAATACGCTGACTAAAACCAACGACAGAAAAAAGCCCATGATTCGCGATCAGGAAGTCCTTAACCAGCTCGTCGATACCATCCACCGTTTCGTCCGCGACCGCCTGATTCCGGCGGAACAATCCGTGGCCGAAAACGACGCCATTCCCGAGGACATCGCCCGGGAAATGAAAGAGATGGGCTTGTTCGGTTTGTCGATTCCCGAGGAATACGGCGGCCTGGGCCTGACCATGGAAGAAGAAGCCCTGGTGGCGTTCGAGATCGGCCATACGTCGCCGGCGTTCCGCTCTTTCTTCGGCACCAACAACGGCATCGGCGCCCAGGGCATTCTGATCGACGGCACCGAAGAGCAAAAGCAGAAGTACGTGCCCAAACTCGCCACCGGCGAAGTGATCAGCTCGTTCTGTCTCACCGAGCCGGACGTGGGCTCCGACGCGGCGAGCCTGAAGACCCGCGCGGACAAGGACGGCGACCACTACATTCTGAACGGCACCAAGCGTTACATCACCAACGGCCCGGAAGCCGGCCTGTACACGGTGATGGCGCGTACCGACCAGAACAACAAGGGCGCCGGCGGCATCACCGCCTTTATCGTGGAAGGCGACACGCCGGGGCTGATCCGCGGCAAGCCGGACGTGAAGATGGGCCAGAAAGGCGCCCATGTGTGCGACATCACCTTCGAGGACTGCCGGGTGCCCGCCGAGAACATCATCGGCGGCAAGGAAGGCCAGGGCTTCAAGACCGCCATGAAAGTGCTGGACCGGGGCCGTCTGCACATCTCCGCGGTGTGCGTGGGCGTGGCCGAGCGTCTGATCGAGGACGCGCTGCGCTTCGCCATGGAGCGCAAGCAGTTCGGCGCGCCGCTGGCGGACCATCAGTTGATCCAGGCGATGCTGGCGGATTCCCGCGCCGAAGCGTTCGCCGGCCGTTCCATGGTGCTGGAGGCGGCACGCAGCAAGGACGCCGGCAAGAACGTCAGCCTCGACGCCTCCTGCTGCAAGCTGTTCTGCGCCGAGATGGTGGGCCGGGTGGCCGACCGTGCCGTGCAGATCCACGGCGGCGCGGGCTACATGGCCGAGTACGCGGTGGAGCGTTTCTACCGCGACGTGCGCTTGTTCCGCATCTACGAAGGCACCACCCAGATCCAGCAGATCGTCATCGCCCGAGGCATGGTTCGCGACGCGTCTTAGCGGCAAGCTGACTTTGCTTGTGCGAGCGGGCCTCGCCCGCTCCCACAAGATCCGTGAAATAACAATGCTGAGATTTTCCCTGCCGATCTGCATGATCGGCACCTTGATGGCGCTCACCGCCGACAGCGAGTTCGGGCTATGGATAGCCCGGCCCGCACTCTTGGTTTATCTGATTACCCAATGGCCCCGCCAGGGCTATCTGGCCCGGGGGCTGCAGCTGGTGGCGCTGACTCTGGCGGCCTCGGTGGCGGTATTCCACGACCAGCCCCTGCCGATCCTGCTCGACGCCTGGGACCGCTTCTGTTTCTTCGCTACCTTCGTGTCCGCCCTGGGCTTGCTGCGGGTGTCCGCCATGCGTTCGCGGTTGATCCGTGACGCCGGCCAGGTACTGATCCGCCAGCGCCCGACGTGGCGCTACCCTACCCTGTCGCTGGGCAGCGCCCTGTTCGGCATGATCGTCAATATCGGTGTGCTGAATCTGTTCGGCGCCATGGTGCAGCGCAGCAACAGCCTGAAAGCCGCCGGCGGTGTTAAGGCGATCCAGTCGATTCGCGAGCGGCGCATGATGATGGCCATGCTGCGTGGTTTTTCGCTGGCGCCGCTGGTGTCGCCGTTGGGGATCACCCTGGCGGTAATCTTGTCGAGCATGCCGCAGCTGACCTGGTCGACCATCGCGCCGGTGGCGTTCCCCACCGCCGGGCTGGTGTTCTTTCTCGGCTGGGCGCTGGACTGGCTGCTCCGGCCCCGCCACCTGACCGCGCCCACGGCGAGCCGTCCCGCCTCGGGGCCACTGTACCGTTTTATCCTGCTGGCACTGGGCATCACCGTGCTGGTGTTCGCGGTCAGCTTGGCGCTGAACGTGCGGCTGCCGGTGGCGGTGCTGATCGCCTGCCCGCTGAGCGCGGTGGGCTGGATGGCGGTGCAGCGGCGGCGCCTGGGCGGCGGCACCGGCGTGGTGCGGGCGGTGACCCTGCTGGGCCGGCATTCGCGGCTGATCTTCGGCGCCAGCCGGAACGAGATCGCGGTGCTGGGCGGCTCAGCGTTCCTGGGCGGGTTGCTGATTCCGCTGGTGGATCAACAGTGGCTCGGCGACCTGCTGATCGCCACCGGCCTGCATGGCGCGCCGGCGGCGGTGGCGGCGATGTTGATCGTGCTGCTGCTGGCCCAGGTGGGGCTCAACCCGATTGTGTCGGTGACGCTGATCGCCGGGCTGTTCGCCGACACCCACGCCATCGGCCTGGAGCCCCAGGTGCTGGCCGTGGCCCTGATGAGCGCCTGGAGCCTGGCGATGATCTCGTCGCCGTTCACCGCCGCCATGATGGTGCTGGCGCAGCTCACCGGACGTTCGCCCTACACCCTGGCCTGGCGCTGGGACGGCTTGTTCTTTTTGCTCCTGCTGCCGCTGATCAGCGGCTGGTTGTTTGTGGTCGACGCCTTTTATTGACCCAGCGAAGCGCCGCCAGCGGAATGCCGCTCAGCCATTTTATACAATGCAAAGAACATTCTTGCGGGTATGTTGAAAGCCGATCTTGTGCGAGCGGGCCACGCCCGCGAAAGGCAAGCTTTGCTTGCCGGCAAAGGTTGCCCCGCAGGATTCCAGAGGCCTTTCTAACGGCGGCACAAACAACCTCTATGGGATCCTGCCGGGTGGCTGTAAGCCACCCTTTCGCGGGCAGGGCCCGCTCCCACAATCAGGCGCTGAAGTAGAGGCGGCCGTCGCGCTCCTGGCGGCTGACGCGGCCGGTGGCGAGCAGGCAGTTCAGGTGGGCGATGCTTTCGCCCATGGCGAACATCAGCTGGTGGCTGTCGAGCTTGCGCTTGAACAGCACCGGCAGCAGGTCGTGGGCGGTGATCGGCTGTTGCCGGCAGGCGTCCTCGGCGGCGTCGAGCTGCTCGCGGTGATGATCGCAGAGGTCGTTCACGCGGGCGTGCAGGCCGTGAAACGGCAAGCCGTGGGCGGGCAGCACCAGGGTGTTTTCGTCCATGGCGTCGCGCAGCGCGCGCAGGGAATCGGTGAAGGCGGTGACCGGGTCGTCCTCCGGATCCAGCGCGCGCACCGTCAGGTTGCTGGAGATTTTCGGCAGCACCTGGTCGCCGCTGATCAGCACCTGGTCGTGCTCGCGGTAGAGGCAGATGTGCTCCGGGGCGTGGCCGCGGCCGATGTGCACCCGCCAGGTGTGGCCGTTGACGGTGACGGCGTCGCCGGCGGCCAGAGTCTCCGGTTGCGGCGGCAGTTCCGGCAGGATCTTGCGGAAGGTGTTGCCGCGCCCGGCCAGGGTATCCAGGTCGTCAGCGGGCACGCCGTGGCGGCCGAAGAAAACGCGGAAGTTGTCGCCGATTTCCTGGTCGCTGGCCGCGTGCAGCTGGCTGGTGAGCGCCCACTCGCCCCGGGTCATCCAGACCGGGGCCTGGAAGTGCCGGGCCAACCAGCCGGCCTGACCGATGTGGTCCGGGTGGTAGTGGGTGACGATGATACGGTGGATGGGCCGGCCGTCCAGGGCATCCTGGAAGGCGGTGCGCCAGATTTCCTGGGTGTGACGGGACGAGAAACCCGTGTCCACCAGGGTCCAGCCGTCGCCGTCCTCGAGCAACCACAGATTGATGTGGTCGAGGGCGAACGGCAGAGGAAAGTTCAACCAATGCACGCCGGGGGCCACTTCCCGGCGCTGGCCGGGTTCCGGGGCCTGATCGAACGGGTACCGAAGCGGGTCGGTCATAACAAAACATCCGTAGCAGGGAGACGAGAATGCAAGCGTGGCAAATCCAAGACGACCACACGATCAAGCTGGCGTCCATGACCACACCGGAGCCGGGACCGGACCAGGTGCGCGTGAAAGTGCGCGCCATGGGCGTGAACCGGGCGGATATCTTGCAAGTGAAGGGGCTTTATCCGGCGCCGCCGGGCTTCGACAGCAGCGTGCCGGGGCTGGAATACGCCGGTGAAATCGAGGCGGTGGGCAGTCAGGTCATGGGCCGCAAGGTCGGTGACCGGGTGATGGGCCTGATTCCGGGCTGCGCCTATTCCGAGTATCTGGTGACCCACGAGCGGGAAACCCTGACGCTGCCGGACGAGATCGACTTCGCCACCGGCGCCACCATCCCCGAGGCGTTTCTGACCGCCTACCGGGCCATGTTCCTGGAAGGCGGCCTGCAGCCGGGGCAGTGGGTGCTGGTGCGCCCGGCCACCGCCGGCGTCGGCCTGGCGGGTGTGCAGCTGGCCAATGCGCTGGGCGCGCGGCCGATCGGCTCGAGCCGCAACCTGGACAACCTGGCCACCGCCCGCGAGATGGGCCTGGTGGAAGGCGTGCTGGAAGACGACACCCTGCCCGAGCGCCTGAAAGAGATTACCGGCGACGGCGTGGCGGTGATCTTCGACATGGTGGGCCCGGATTGGAACCAGCTGCTCAAGGGCCTGCGCATCGAAGGCACGCTGGTGATGATCGGCGTGCTGGGCGGCACCAAGACCGAGCTGGACCTGCGCGGCATGATGCAGCGCCGGCAGACGCTCACCGCCATGACCATGCGCAGCCAGCCGCTGGAAAAGCGTATCGCCATCGCCAACGTCTTCAACGACCGCCTGGCGCCGCTGTTCGCCAACGGCCGCCTGCGGCCGCTGCCCTTGAAGACGTTCCCGTTCAGCGATGCGCCGGCGGCGCACGCGCACATGATCGAGGACGCCTTCAGCGGCAAACGCGTGCTGGTGGTCGACTGACATAAAATCAACACTGTTGTTATATTAATGAAATACTATTTCACAACAAATGAGGTGCCGCAATGACCGAAGCTACCGCGACTCGCCAGAGTCAGATGAGCCAGGCCGAGTGGGAAGTGCGCAAGGATCTGGCCGCCGCCTACCGGCTGGTCGCCCTGTACGGCTGGGACGACCTGGTGTTCACCCACCTGTCCGCGCGGGTGCCCGGGCCGGAGCATCACTTTCTGATCAACCCCTACGGCTGGCTGTTCGACGAGATCACCGCGTCGTCGCTGATCAAGGTGGATTCCGAAGGCGAGATCGTCGATCCCGGCGCCACCAACCGGGTTAACCCGGCCGGCTTCACCATCCACAGCGCGGTGCACATGGCCCGCGAGGAAGCGGGCGCGGTGCTGCACCTGCACGCCGCCGACGGCGTCGCGGTGAGCGCGCACAAGGAAGGCCTGCTGCCGCTCAGCCAGACCGCCATGCTGTGCCTGGACCACATCAGCTTCCACGACTACGAAGGCGTGGCGTTGAACCTGGACGAGCGCGAGCGGTTGGTGAACGACCTGGGCGACAAGAACATGATGTTGCTGCGCAACCACGGCACCCTGACCGTGGGCAAGGACGTGGCCGAAGCCTTCACCTACATGTACTTCCTGATGAAGGCCAGCGAGATCCAGGTGCGCACCCTGGGCCAGGGCGAGCCGTACCTGCCCTCCCAGGCCGCCATCGACACCACCAGCGACCAGTCCAAGCAGCTCGGCATGGCCAGCCAGCTCACCTGGCCCGCCCTGCTCCGCAAGCTCGAACGCATCAACAGCGATTACGCCACCTGATTGTGCGAGCGGGCCCTTGTGGGAGCGGGCCCAGCCCGCGAAAGGCAAGCTTTGCTTGCCGGCAAAGGTTGCCCCGCGGGATTCCAGAGAGCTATCTAAGCGGCAGCGCAAACAACGTCTCTGGTATCCTGCCGGCCGGCGTAGCCGGCCTTTCGCGGGCGAGGCCCGCTCCCACAAAGGCTCGCTCCTACACGAAAATCAGCTTCGGCTGACAGAGAATCGGGCCACCTCGGGTTAGCGTGGTACCTCCAATGAAAGGAGGTACCCCATGCCAAGGAAGGCTCAATCCCGCCGTTTGCGTATCGGCCGCGTTAGCGAGACCGGGCGCGTCTATCTGATCACCATCACTTGCCATCAGCGACACGCGCACTTCTCCGCCTTACAAAGCGGTCGCTGCTTCGTACAGGCTTTGCGCGCCTGCACCGCGCACGCGGTCACCCTCAGCTATGTGGTGATGCCCGACCATGTTCACTGGCTGATGGCGCTTCGTGAGCACGCCGATTTATCCATCACCGTACAGAAAGCCAAATCCCTGACCACTCAGCATTGGCGTCGCGCGGGCCGGGCCGGCAACGAACGTCTCTGGCATGCCGGTTTTCATGACCGTGCGCTACGCCGTGAGGAAGACCTGGTGGCCATGGCCCGCTATATCGTCGCCAACCCGCTGCGCGCCGGTCTGGTTAACGATATCGGCGACTACCCGCATTGGGATTCCACCTGGCTTCTTTAACTTGTCATTGGTATCTATCATCGGTCTCAAGGAGGTAGCAAGATGAAATTGTTCGCGAAAATTCTCAAGTCCGCTCGCGGCCAAACGATACGCCTGCCTAAGGAACTGCGGTTCGATGGGACGGAAGTGATCGCGCGGCGCTTCGGCAACGGCGTATTGCTACTGCCGGCCGAGGATCCCTGGTTGGCGATGCGTGAAGCCTTGAATGAATTCGAACCCGGTCTGGAACTCGAACGAGACCAGCCCGAAGTTCAGGCGAGAGCCAGACTCGACTGACCGATTCCACAAGCGCGCTTGTAGGAACGGGCCCTTGTGGGAGCGGGCC
>DGNT01000181.1:0-4708 GCA_002389055.1 Alcanivorax sp. UBA4485 | reverse complement strand
GGCCCTTGTGGGAGCGGGCCCAGCCCGCGAAAGGGAGCGAAGCTCCCGGCAGGATTCCAGAGGCCTCTCTGACGGCAGCGCAAACAGCGTCTCTGGGATCCTGCCGGCAAGCAAAGCTTGCCTTTCGCGGGCTGGGCCCGCTCCCACAATTCAGGCGCGCATGCGGAGGGCGGCGAGCATGGTTTGCAGGCGGGGGACGGGGACGCCGTGCTTCCGGGCGATGGCGACCACGTTGCCGAGGATGGCGTCGAGCTCGATGGGGCGGTCGTTGAGGTAGTCGAGCGCCATGCTGTTTTTATAGGCGGGCATCTTGCGGGTGCCGTCGATGTTGCTGTCGATGATCTCCGGCGGCAATGCGTAGCCGTCGGCTTTGGCGGCATCGATCACTTCCTGCATCATTTCGCGCACCAGTGTTTCGCCGCCGGGGGTGTCGAGCATGGTGTAGGTGTCGGCGCCGTTGGCGAGCACGGAGAGCGGGTTGAACGGCGTGTTCCAGAGGCATTTGAGCCAGCGTTCGCGGACCACTTCCTCGGTGAGCTTGATGTCGATGCCGCCTTCCACGAACAGGTCGCGCAGGGTCTGGCAGTGGTCGTCGAGGCCGTTGGGGTAGCGGCCCATGACCAGCCGGCCGTAGGCGTTGTGTTTGATTTCACCGGGGGCGACACGGCTGACGGCGATGAACGCCAGGCAGCTGATGATCGGGTTGTCGGGGAAGGCGTCGGCCAGTTCCCGTTCGATGTCGAGGCCGTTCTGGATCAGCACGATGTTGGTGCCCTCGCCCACCCAGGGGCGGACGAGGCCGGCGCGGTCGCTGCCGGGCAGTACCTTGGTGGCGAGGATCACGTAGTCCGGGGTGCTGTCCGGGCGGTCGCCGTCCTTGTAGAGGTAATCGGGTTTCCAGGAAATGTCACCCAGCGGGCTTTCGAAGCGGAAGCCGTGCGCTTTGACGGCGTCGTATTCGGAACGCACCACGGCGCTGACGGTGCAGCCGGCGCGTTTGAGGATGGCGCCGTAGAAGCTGCCGATGGCGCCGGCACCGATGATCAAGGCGTGGGGTTGGTGGCTCATGAAAAAATTCTCCTGTATTTAAATTCTTGCCTGTGCGAGCGGGCCCAGCCCGCGAAAGGCAAGCTTTGCTTGCCGGCAGGATGCCAGAGACATCGCTAACGGCCGCACCAAGAAGGCCTCTGGTATCCTGCCGGCCGGCGTTGCCGGCCTTTCGCGGGCAGGGCCCGCTCCCACAAGGGCAGCAAAGTCAGCCCGTTCCCATTAGTCCGCGCCGCATGGCGCGTAAGGGCCAGAGCGCGAGCAGATAAACAATCAACAACATCAGAAAGGCGTCATCGAACCCGACCTCGAAGGCGTGCGGGTGACCGGCCTCCGGGTGAGCTTGCCAGTATCGGTCACTGAAGAATTGTACGCAGATGGCACTGAGGTTCACGCCGATGGCGCCGCCGATCTGGCGCCCGAAATTGATGATGCCGGAACCCTGGGGAATCAGCGCCGGTGGCAGCAGCGTGAGGCTGCCGGTGGTCACCGGCGGCATGATCAGACCCAGCCCGACCCGGCCCAGCGCGGCCCAGGCCACCAGCCAGATGGCGGCGGTGGTCTGGTCGGCGGCGCGCATCATCACCATGCTGGCGATGAAGAACGCCAGGCCACCGGCGATCATCCGCGCCAGGGGGATGCGGTCGGTGAGGTAGCCGACAAACGGGAAGATGAACGCCATGGCGAGGCCGGCGGGCATCAGCATCAAGCCGGCGCTGGAGGCGCTGAACCCGGACACCTGCTGGAAGTACAGCGGCATCATATAGGTGGAACCGAACACGCCGGCGCCCATCACGATGGACAGCAAGAAGCCACCGGTGAACCCGGGCGCGCCGAACACTCGCAAATCAAACAGCGGATTCGGACAGCGCCGCTGCCAGAGCGCGAACAGGCCCAGCAGCAGGGGCCCGCCGAGCAAGGCGGTGAACAGCAGCGGTTCCAGCCAGCCGCGCCGCAGGCCCGACGCCAGCGCCCAGAGCGTGGCCACCAAGCCCAGGCTGAGCAGCACCAGCCCGCCCCAGTCCAGGCGCGGCGCCTGTTCCTCTCGGTGGTCGGGCAGAAAGCGCCCGGCGATCACCATGGCCAGCAGGCAGGCGGGCAGCACCACGAAGAACACCGCCCGCCAGGACCAGGCGTCCACCAGCACGCCGCCCAGGGCGGGTGCGATGGCGGGGCCGAGGATTACGCCCATGCCGTAGATCCCCATGGCCTGGCCACGCTTGTGCAACGGGAACACCTGGAAGATGGTGATCATGGCGTGGGGCTGGATCATGCCGGCCATCACGCCCTGCACCACGCGGGCCAGCACCAGCAAGCCGAAGCTGTTGCTGACGCCGCCCACCAGCGAGGCAAGGATGAAGATCGCCATGGCGAGCAGGAAGGCGCGCCGGGAACCGAACCGCGCCACCGCCCAGGCGTTGAGCAGCATGCCCACGGTCATGGCGGCGAGGAAGCCGGTGGCGATCCAGTGCACCTGGTCCTGCTCGAGCCGGTACTCCGCCATGATGGTGGGCACCGCCACATTAATAATGGTGGATGCCAGCACCACGGACAGGGTGCCGAGCATCACCGTGACGGTGGCGTACCATCGATAGGCCGGCCCATAGCGCTCGAACAGACGCTCTATGGCGGGATTGTCGGGCATTGGAGCTGCCCGTTATTTTTTAGTCGGGTCGTCACCGACCTGGATCAGCAGCTTGCCGCGGTTTTTGCCCTGCAGCAGACCCTGGAAGGCGCTGACCGCGTTTTCCAGACCCTCGACCACGTCTTCCTGGTATTTAACCTTGCCGTCACGGATCCACGCCGGCATGTCTTTCAGGAAGTCGCCCTGGCGGTTGATGTAATCAAACTGGATAAAGCCCTTGAGCAGCAGACGTTTGACCAGCACCTTGCCCATGAAGCCGGGCAGACGGTCCGGGCCTTCCGGCATGGCGGTGTCGTTGTAGTGGGCGATGCGGCCACACACCGGGATGCGGGCGAAGTCGTTGACCAGCTCCATCACCGCGTCGAAGGTTTCACCGCCGACGTTCTCGAAGTAGACGTCGATGCCGTCCGGGCAGGCCTTGGCGAGCTGCTCGCGGAAGTCCGCGTCCTTGTAGTTAACGCAGGCGTCGAAGCCGTAGGCGCCGACCACGTGCTTGCACTTGTCCTCGGCGCCGGCCACGCCGACCACGCGGCAGCCTTTCAGCTTGGCGATCTGGCCGACCACCTGGCCGACGGCGCCGGCGGCGGCGGATACCACCACGGTTTCGCCTTTCTGCGGCTTGCCGATTTCATCCAGACCCACGTAGGCGGTGAAGCCGGGCATGCCGAGCACGCCCACGGCGGTGCTGATCGGTGCCTGGGCCGGGTCCAGCTTGCGCATCGCCTTGGGTGAGTTGACGGAGTATTCCTGCCAGCCGCCCGGGCACAGTACGTAGTCGCCCTGCTTGAAGTCGCCGCTGCGCGATTCCACCACCTGACCGACGGTGGCGCCTTCCATCACCGAGCCTTCCTCGACGCTGGCCGCGTAGGACTTGGCGGCGCTCATGCGGCCACGCATGTAGGGGTCCAGGGACAAGTAGATGGTGCGTACCAGCACCTGGCCCTCGCCCACTTCGGGCACGGCGCCTTCCTGGAGTTTGAGGTTGTCGTCACCGGGCATGCCGGTGGGGCGTTTGGCGAGAATGATCTGACGATTGGTGGTCATGGTTGGAGCTCTCCCGAGAAACATTGTTGTTAGATGCGTTGTAGGAGCGAGCCTGCTCGCGAAAGGCAAGCTTGCTTGCCGGCAGGATCCCAGAGAGCTGTCTGACGGTTGCCATAACAGGCTCTCTGGAATCCTGCCGGGTGGCTAATGCCACCCTTTCGCGGGCGGGGCCCGCTCCTACGAGTTAACTAAAAAGGGCGGCCCGAAGGCCGCCCTTTTTTATGCTGCGTGGTCGTCCACGTCGATCAGGTCTTCGAGAACACCGAGGTGGTATTCGCGGTCGCCCAACCAGTGGTCGATCATCACGATGCGCTTGGCGTAATGGGAGACCGGGGTCTCTTCCATCATGCCCATGCCGCCGAACAGCTGGATCGCTTCCTCGGCGACCTTGCGGCCGGATTTGCCGACCTGCGCCTTGGCGGCGGAGATGCGCTTCTTGCGCAGTTGCGGCTCCACGTCGAGGCTGCAGGCGGCGAGCATGGTGATGGAACGTACTTTTTCCAGCTCCATGCGCATTTCCACCATGCGGTGCTGCAGGGCCTGGAACTTACCGATGGCCACGCCGAACTGCTGGCGTTCCTTGATGTAGTCCAGGGTCTGGTCGCAGGCCACTTCCATGGCGCCGGAGGCTTCCGCGCACAGGGTGATCAGGGCCAGGTCCAGGGTCGCTTCCAGGGCGTCGAGGGCCTTGCCTTCGTCGCCGAGCAGCGCGTCGGCGCCGACTTTCACGTCCTTGAAGGTGATGTCGGCGGCGTGCAGGCCGTCGATGGTCGGGTAGCCGCGGCGGCTGACGCCATCGGCGCCGGCGTCGACGATGAAGGCGCTGAGGCCGTCTTTGTCGTTGCCGCTGCCGCCGGTGCGGGCGATCACCACCAGCTGGTCGGCGCTGTCACCGTGCAGGACCACGGCTTTCTCGCCGTTGATCAGGTAGCCGTCGCCGTCTTTCTTGGCGCTGGTTTCCACGAAACGGTG
>DGNT01000051.1 GCA_002389055.1 Alcanivorax sp. UBA4485 | reverse complement strand
TGAGCCTGTGGTTCCTCACTCGGGGGCGCCAAGTATATGAAAGCAAAGGGCATACATTCAGTCCCTTTTTGTGACTTGCCGGTCGTTGCAAGCCCGCTTCCTGCCTGTATTGGGTGCGGGGCGGGCTCTTTCAACCGGCGGCGCTTTCAGCCATGGGGAGGATACAGCAAGCCGCGCCCGGAGTATCTTGACTCGGGAGGCGTCTATGCGGACCCTTGCCCGCGTCTTTCCGCCAGGCTGAATTGATGAGCGCACGACCCTTTCCCGAGATCCGCCGCCGTACCGTGGACACCGTGCCCGACTGGCCCGGCGTGCCGCCGCTGCTGGCCCGGGTGCTGGCCGCCCGGGGCGTCACCCGGGAAGAGCAGCTGCAGCTGAACCTGGGCCGCCTGCCGCACCCGGATGGCTTCAACGGCCTGGGCGCTACGGTGGACCTGCTGCAGCAGGCCCGCGACGAGCACTGGCGCATTTGCGTGGTGGGCGACTACGACGCCGACGGCGCCACCGCCACCGCGCTGATGGTGCGCGGCCTGGCCGGCCTGGGCTTCCGCCGCCCGGACTACCTGGTGCCCAACCGCTTCGAGTACGGCTACGGCCTGTCGCCGGCCATCGTCGAGCTGGCCAAGGAGACCCTGGCCCCGGACCTGATCATCACCGTGGACAACGGCATCGCCAGCGTCGACGGCGTGGCCGCCGCCCGGGCCGCCGGCATGCGCGTGCTGATCACCGACCACCACCTGCCCGGCGACCGGCTGCCGGACGCTGACGCCCTGGTCAACCCGCGCCTGTGCGAAGACGGCTTCCCGGCGCGCAACCTGGCCGGGGTCGGCGTGGCCTTCTATTTATTGCTGGCGGTGCAGCGCCGCCTAGGCGTCAAGAGCGCGGTGCTCGATCTGCTGGACCTGGTCGCCCTGGGCACCGTGGCTGATGTGGTGGTGCTGGACGACGCCAACCGCATTCTGGTGGAGCAGGGCCTGCGCCGCATTCGCGCCGGCAAGGGCAGCCCGGGCCTGCGCGCCCTGCTGCGGGTGGCCGGCCGGGATCCCGCCAAAGTGGTGGCGGCGGACCTGGGCTTCGCCGCCGGGCCGCGGCTCAACGCCGCCGGCCGCCTCACCGACATGAGCCACGGCATCGAATGCCTGCTGGCGGACAGTGAAGAGCAGGCGCGCCGCTTCGCCGAGGAACTGGACACCATCAACCGCGAACGGCGCGGCATCGAGCAGGGCATGCGCGACGCCGCCATGCTGGAAGTGGCGCGGCTGCGCGAGCGGGAGCTGCCCGCCGCGCTGTGCCTGCACGGCCCGGACTGGCACGAAGGGGTGGTGGGCATCCTCGCCTCGCGGGTCAAGGAATCGGTGCACCGGCCGGTCATCGCCTTCGCCCCGGCCCGCGAGAAGGGCATGCTCAAGGGCTCCGGTCGCTCGATTCCCGGGCTGCACTTGCGCGATGTGCTGGACGCCGTGGCCACCGCCCACCCGGACATGCTGCACAAGTTCGGCGGCCACGCCATGGCCGCCGGCATGACCCTGCGCACCGACGATCTGCCGGCGTTCACCGAGGCGTTCCAGCAGGCGGTGGCGGCGGCGGCCAGCGCCGACTTGTTCGACGAGGTGGTGGAAACCGACGGCGCCCTGGAAGAAGCGGACTTGTGCCTGGACACTGCGGAAATCCTCAGCCACCGCTTCCCGTGGGGCCAGGGCTTTCCGCCGCCGCGCTTTGACGGCGAGTTCGAGGTGCTGGACAGCCGCGTGGTCGGCGAGCGGCACCTCAAGCTCACCCTGGGCCTGCCCGGCTGCGGCGGGGTGGTGGACGGCATCCACTTCAACGCCGATCTGGACCAGCTCGGCGACCGTCTGCGCCGCGTATACGGTATCTACCGCCTGGAAGTGAACGAATTCCGCGGCAACCGCAACCCGCAGCTGCTGTTCGAGCACCTGAGACCGGTTTAGGCAACAGGTGCCTTGTAGGGGGCACTTTGCTAGCATTGCCGTTCGCGCCGCCCCGGCGTGTTGTACCCGATTCGATTCTCGCGCGGCCCAAAAGGCCGGCGATGTCTGGCAGCCCCTAACGGAGGGAAGCATGAAAACAATTCACAAACACCGCCTGGAAGCCGGCTCCGACGTGCAGGAACTGCGCCTGCCGGAAGAAGGTGATGTACTGCGCGTCGACTTTATCCAGCAGGAACGCGCCATCTACATGTGGGTGGAAGTGGACGCCGACACCGTCATCGACACCCCCAAGGAAGTGCGCCGCTTCAAAGTGTTCGCCACCGGCAGCGGCATCCCCAACAACGCCGTCTACATCGGTACCACCCTGGATAACCTCAAGCCCGAGGCGTTCCACGTCTACGAACTGGTGGACTGACTTCCCCGGCGCACCCCGCCCCCGGCCTCGTCAGAGGCCGGCCAAAACGGTAGAATACGCGGCTTTTCCCATTCTATTGAAAGCGCACCGAGAACCTTTATGGAAGTGAATCCGCTGAGAACCCACCTCACCGACCTGGCCGAGCGCGTCGATGCGCTGAGGGGGTATCTTTGACTACGACCAGAAGAGCGAACGGCTGGTCGAAGTAGAGCGCGAACTGGCCCTGCCGGACGTCTGGAACGAGCCCCAGAGGGCCCAGGCACTGGGTAAGGAGCGCTCGCAACTGGAATTCATCGTCGCCACCCTGGACCAGGCCGGTCAGGGCGTGGCCGACACCCGCGATCTGCTGGAACTGGCGGTGGAAGAGGACGACGACGCCACCGTCGCCGAAGTGGAAGCGGACCTGCAGCGCCTGGAGCGGATGGTCGCGGACCTGGAATTCCGCCGCATGTTCTCCGGCGAGATGGACGCCTCCAACGCCTATCTGGACATCCAGGCCGGTTCCGGCGGCACCGAAGCCCAGGACTGGGCCGAGATGCTGTTGCGCATGTATTTGCGCTGGGGCGAGGCGCACGGCTTCAAGACCGAGCTGGTGGAAGCGTCCGACGGCGACGTGGCCGGCATCAAATCCGCCACCGTGCGCTTCGAAGGCGAGTACGCCTACGGCTGGCTGCGCACCGAGATCGGCGTGCACCGCCTGGTGCGCAAGAGCCCGTTCGACTCCGGCGGCCGCCGCCACACCTCGTTTGCTTCGGTGTTCCTGTCCCCGGAAGTGGACGACGACATCGACGTGGACATCGACCCGTCGAAAATCCGCGTCGACACCTACCGCGCCTCCGGCGCCGGCGGTCAGCACGTGAACCGGACCGATTCCGCGGTGCGCCTGACCTATGTGGTCACCGACCCGGACACCGGCGAGGAAACCACCCTGGTGACGCAGTGCCAGAACGGCCGCTCCCAGCACCAGAACAAGGACCAGGCCATGCGCATGCTGCAGGCCAAGGTCTACGACCTGGAGCTGCAAAAGCGCAACGCCGAAAAGCAGAAGCAGGAAGAGGGCAAGTCGGACATCGGCTGGGGCAGCCAGATCCGGTCCTACGTGCTCGACGACGGCCGCATTAAGGACCTGCGCACCAACGTGGAAAGCCACAACACCCAGCAGGTCCTCGACGGTGACCTGGACCGCTTCATCCAGGCCTCGCTGAAGGCAGGGCTTTAAAAGGTTAAACACATGGCTGACGAACAGAACACTCCCAACGACGCCGCCCACGAAGGCGCCGACGAAAACCGTCTGATCGCCGAGCGGCGCGCCAAGCTCAACGAGTGGCGCGAAAACGGTGACGCCTTTCCCAACCACTTCCGCCGCGACAGCCTGGCCGCCGACCTGCAAAAACAATACGGCGAGCTGAGCAAGGAAGAGCTGGAAGAAAAGCAGATTCAGGTGGCCGTGGCCGGGCGCCTGATGCTCGACCGCAAAGCCTTTAAAGTGCTGCAGGACATGTCCGGCCGCATCCAGATTTTCGCCCCCAAGCCGGTGCAAAAAGACACCAAGCACTGGGACCTGGGCGACGTGGTGGGCGTGCGCGGCACCCTGTGCAAATCCGGCATGGGCGACCTCTACGTGATGATGGACGAGTACCTGCTGCTCACCAAATCCCTGCGCCCGCTGCCGGAAAAACACAAAGGCCTTACCGACACCGAGTCCCGCTACCGTCAGCGCTACGTGGACCTGATCGTCAACGAAGACAGCCGCCGCACCTTCCAGATCCGTTCGCAAATGGTGGCCGGCATCCGCAACTATCTGGTGCGCCACGGTTTCGTGGAAGCGGAAACGCCCATGCTGCAGGTGATCCCCGGCGGCGCCACGGCGCGCCCGTTCGTCACCCACCACAACAGCCTGGACCTGGACATGTACCTGCGCATCGCGCCGGAACTGTACCTGAAGCGTCTGGTGGTGGGCGGTTTCGAGCGGGTGTTCGAGATCAACCGCAATTTTCGCAACGAGGGCCTCAGCACCCGGCACAATCCGGAATTCACCATGCTGGAGTTCTACCAGGCCTACGCGGATCACAACGACCTGATGAACCTCACCGAGGACATGCTGCGCACCCTGGCGCAGGACGTGCTGGGCACCACCGAGATTCCCTACCAGGATGACGTCTACGACTTCGGCAAGCCGTTCGCACGGCTGTCGGTGTTCGATTCCATCCTCCAGTTCAACGACGACATCGACGCCGCCACGCTAGCGGACGAGCAGGGCGCCCGGGGTATCGCCGAGCGGCTGGGGATCCCCGTGAAGGACGGCTGGGGCCTGGGCAAGGTGCAGATCGAAATCTTCGAGAAGACCGTGGAGCACCGCCTGAAGGACCCGACCTTCATCACCGATTACCCCACCGAGGTGTCGCCGCTGGCGCGCCGCAAGGACGACAACCCCTTCGTCACCGAGCGTTTCGAGTTCTTCGTCGGCGGCCGCGAAATCGCCAACGGGTTCTCCGAGCTCAACGACGCCGAGGATCAAGCGGAACGTTTTCGCGCCCAGGTGGCCGAAAAAGAAGCGGGGGACGACGAAGCCATGTTCTATGACGAAGACTACATCACCGCTCTGGAGCACGGCCTGCCGCCCACCGCCGGCGAAGGGATCGGCATCGACCGTCTGGTGATGTTGTTCACGAATTCTCCGTCTATTCGTGATGTAATCCTGTTTCCGCACATGCGGCCGCGCTAGCCCGGACCCTGTGCGCATTAACGAATAACAAAGTGAAGGCCGTTATGAGTTCAGCCATTCAGTACCAGGGCCGCAAGGCCCGTCGCGCCGGCAGTGAGCAACGCCGCCAGGCCATTCTGGACGCGGCGCTTAACATCATCGTCACCGACGGCATCCGCGCGGTGCGTCACCGCGCCGTGGCGCGCGAAGCGGATGTGCCGCTGTCCGCCACCACCTATTATTTCAAGGACATCTCCGACCTGATCGCGGACGCCTTCACGCTGTTCGCGGAGCGCGCCCTGGAAGAAGTGATTCGTCCGTTCCGCGACCAGGCGTTCGGTTTGATCCAGCAGTTTCAAGAGCAGGCTTCCCATCAGGACACCGACCGGGCGCGCCTGATTGAATCGCTGGCGGCGATGACCACCGCGTTCATTCTCGACGAGGTCACCAACCGCCGCGAACACCTGATCGCCGAGCAGGCGTTCTTCCAGGAGGCGATTCTCGACCCGCGTTTGCGGGGGCTGGCGGACCTGTATCTCAAGGAAATGTCGTCGCTGTTGATCGACGCCTGCCGCGCGGTGGGGTCGAGAACCCCGGAACTGGACGCGGAGCTGATCCACAGCTTCCTGCTCGCCACCGAGGTGCGCCTGCTCGCCCACCCGGAGTGGGCCGACGAAAAGGCGCTCAACAAACGCATGCACCATCTTTTGGAGAAGCTGGTTCCCCATGGCTGAGCAGTCCTCGGTGGAGCTGGAGCCGGGCTGGAAACAGGTGCTCGGTGACGAATTCAGCAAGCCCTACATGCAGGATCTGAAAGCCTTCCTGCGCCAGGAAAAGCAGGCCGGCGAAACCGTCTACCCGCCCGGCCCGGACATCTTCCGCGCCTTTAACGAAACCCCCTTCGACAACGTCAAGGTGGTGATCCTCGGCCAGGACCCGTACCACGGCCCCAACCAAGCCCACGGGCTGTGCTTCTCGGTGCAGCCGGGCGTGCGCACGCCGCCATCGCTGATTAATATCTTCAAGGAAATCGAACGGGACCTGGGCATCCCGGCCCCCGACCACGGCAACCTGGACGCCTGGGCGCGCCAGGGCGTGCTGCTGCTCAACGCGGTGCTCACCGTGCGCGCCGGGCAGGCTGCTTCGCATCAGCGCCAGGGCTGGGAAGACTTCACCGACCAGGCCATCGAGCACATCAACCGGGAACGGGAAGGTGTGGTGTTTTTCCTCTGGGGCAGCTACGCCCAGAAAAAAGGCAAGCTGATCGACCGGCAGCGCCACTGCGTGCTCACCGCGCCGCACCCGTCGCCGCTGTCCGCGCATCGCGGTTTCCTGGGCTGCGGGCATTTTTCCCGCGCCAACCAGTACCTTCTGCAACAAGGCAAGGACCCCATCGACTGGTCCCTGTGACGCTTCGCACCACCGACCCATTAAGGACCCTTTCGGCATGACCGATAATGTACAGTTCCAAGAAAGTGTACAGTTTGAAGAACGCACCACCGGCAGCGGCCACCTGATCGGACGCGCCACGCTCAACGCCCCGCGCACGCTCAACGCCCTCAGCCTGGAAATGATCGAGGCCCTGGACCGGCAAATCACCGACTGGCAGGCCCGCGACGAGGTCGTGGCAATCTGGCTGGAAGGCAACGGCGGCAAGGCGCTCAGCGCCGGCGGCGACGTGGTCGCCCTGCACGGCGCCATGGTCAAGCACGCCGGCCAGAGCCGGAACCCGTTCACCGAGCACTACTTCGCCAGCGAATACCGGCTCGACCATCGTCTGCACACCTCCCAGACCCCTATCATCTGCTGGGCGGACGGTGTGGTGATGGGCGGCGGCATGGGCCTGATGCAGGCCAGCCAGTTCCGTCTGGTGGGCCCGAAAAGCCGGCTCGCCATGCCGGAAATCACCATCGGCCTGTTCCCCGACGTGGGCGCCAGCTGGTTCCTCAACCGTCTGCCCGGCAAAACCGGCCTGTTCCTGGGCCTCACCGGCGTCCACCTCAACGCCCGCGACGCCCTCGACCTGGGGCTCGCCGACCGCTTCGTCGACGCCGACCGCGAACAGGTGCTCGACGCCCTCGCCGAAACCCACTACCAGGACGACCGCGACGCCAACCGCCGGCAACTGCACCGCACCCTGCAGGACCTGGCCACCCGCCCGGACACCCTCACCCCGGCGGTGATGGACCACCTGGACACCATCAACACGCTCTGCGACGCCGCCACCGTCAACGAGGTCGTGCACCGCATCCTCAACCACAAACAATGCGACGGCTGGCTCGACAAAGCCCGCGCCACCCTCGCCGACGGCTGCCCGCAAACCGCCCACCTGATCTGGGAACAGCTCGAACGCAGCCGCTACCTGTCCCTCGCCGAAGTGTTCCGCATGGAATGGTGCCTGGCGGTGCAATGCACCCTGCACGCCGACTTCCGCGAAGGCGTCCGCGCCCTGCTCATCGACAAGGACGGCAAACCCCGCTTCCGCCACCGCAACGTCGACCAGATCGACCCCAGCTACATCGACGGCTTCTTCCAGAACCCGGCGCCGCAACACCCGCTCGCCGACCTCTAAATCTGGGCGGCGGCCTTGTGGGAGCTTGCCTGCAAGCGAAAGGCCGGCAAAGCCGGCCGGCAGGATGCCAGAGCCCTTTCTCAAACCGCTCCAGTCAGGTCTCTGGGATCCTGCCGGCAAGCATAGCTTGCCTTTCGCGGGCAGGGCCCGCTCCCACAAGCTACCAGCCAGCACAAAGCGCCGGGGTTGGGTACCGCCATCCAGAACCGTATGAGCGCAGGGATGCGCGAATCGAGCCCCCAGGGATGGGTTCACGGCGTGTTCTGGATGGCGGTACCCAACCCCGGCGCGTCTTTCTGGAGGGTGAGGCCTCTCTGGAGAATCATCGGCTGGGATGTCGGGTTACGGCCTTTGGCCTAACCCGACCTACTTGCTGCGCGGCGTTCGTCCTCAATGACTTGAACCAGCTCGGCGACCGGCAGCGCCCGCCCGCGATGCGCCCCGGTGCCAGCCCACAAACTCTTCCACTCCACGCCCGCCGCCTTACGCAACGGCGAGGTGAGCCGGTGCTGGTCCGGGTAGGGCGCCACCTCGGTGGGCGCCCGCCCGTCCATCCAGGCGTTGGCGATGCCCCGCGCCCAGCGCCCGGACACCGCCCGCGTCACCGCGGTGGCGTCCGGCCCGGCGTCGGCCAGCGCCTGGCGCCAGCCCTCGGCGGTGCCCGCCTCCGGGCAGCGTAAAAACGCCGTGCCCAGCTGGCCGGCCGCCGCCCCGGCGGCCATCACCCGCGCCAGATCGGCGCCGTCCATCAGGCCGCCAGCGGCGATCAGCGGCGTCGCCAGGTCCCGGCAGGCGTCCAGCAGCGCGGCCAGCGGCAGGCCCTCACCCTGCGGATCCACCCCGCCACGGTGGCCGCCGGCTTCCTCGCCCTGCAGCACGATGCCGTCGACGCCGTCCCCGGCCAGCGCCAGCGCTTCGTCACGGCTGGTAGCGGTGCCCACCAGGGTGATGCCGCGCGCCCGGCAGGCCGCCATCATTGATCTGGGCAGGCGCCCGAAGGTCCAGGAAAACACCGCCGGGCGGGCCTCCAGCATGGCGTCGAACTGCTCGCGGAAGTCGGGCAGCTTGGGGAAATGATCCGGCAACGGCACCTCGCCCTGCCGGTAGCAGGGCGCCAGGGCTTTCAGGGCCGCCCGCCATTCCGCATCGGTGGCGTCCCGCTGCGCCGGGATAAACAGATTGATCGCGAAGGCGTCGCCGCCCGCCGCGCGCACGCCGTCGGCGGCGGCCATGATGGCGTCGCCGCTCAGATAGCCGGCCCCCACCGAGCCCAGCGCGCCGGCGCGGCTGGCGCCGGCCACCACGTCAGCGGTGGACAGGCCGCCGGCCATCGGCGCCTGGATCAGAGTGTAGTCTTGGAACGCCATGGCGCCTCCGGGGTGTAGTGACTAAAAGGTGGCTGATTCGGTCAGGACTTGGGCTGCGGCAGGCTGTAGGGCAGCGCCAGCGGCTCGGCGTGCAGCGGCTGGTCGTCGCGGTACAGCTCGCCCTCGTGGGTCACGCGCAGCGCCGCCAGCGCCACCGGGGCCGGCGCGCCGGGGGCGCTGTCGACCACTTCGCCCACCGCCTTGCCGTCGGCGTTGCGCAGGCTCTCCCCGGCTTGCAGCGGCGGTCCCTGGTACTGGAACGCACGCATCCGCTGTTTCAGTTTGCCCTTGAAATGCATCCGCGCCACCACCTCCTGGCCGGTGTAACAGCCCTTCTTGAAGCTGACGCCGCCGAGCACGTCGTAGTTGAGCACCTGGGGCAGGAACAGATCCTCGCCGCCGGGGAACACCTGCGCCTCGCCGGCGAGAATGTCCTGGAAGCGGGCGCCGTCGCTGTCGACCAGGGCGCGTTCGGCGCTCAGCGTTTGCCAGTGGGCGCCCAGCAGGCCGGGCGCCGCCACCAGCAGCGCCACGTCCGCGTGGGCGTAGCGCAGCACGGTGATGCCGTCCCGGTGGGCGCTTTGCCCGGCCCCGGGCACCGGCAGGCCGGCTTCCGTCAGGGTGCTGTCCACGCCGCCACTGAGCTGCGCCACCACCAGATCCGCATCACGCTGGAAGTCGGCCTTGGCGCGCAGTTTGTATTTCTCAAAGCAGCGCAGGGTGTCGTCCACCCGGGCTTGCGGCACTACCAGCAGGTAGCCGCCGGGCATCGCCGCCACCCGGGCGCTGACCAGCCCCCGGCCCTTCAGGGAAAGGTGCATGGCCAGCCGCTGGGCGCCGTCGTCGATGTGCTTGAGGTCGGCGGTGATCTGCCCCTGCAGGTAATCGCCGGCTTCGTCGCCGGTGACGCGGATCACCGCCAGATGGTCGCAAAGCGCCAGGGCCGGTTGTCGAACGCCGCCCGCGATGGGTTGCTGATCGCCGAGGATGGCTTGCCAGGTGCTCATAATGCCCCTTTGTTTAGAATATCGAGCTTGATAACAGCGAGTGCCGCGCCAGAGTTTGGGGCGCATGGCTGTAAACCAAGGCCCATGATGATAGATAATCCACCCCTGATCTGTCAGTCCATCAGCCAAAGAGGCGCCATCAATGACACCCCCGGAATCTCTCGACATCGCCGAACAAAAGCGACGTTTCCACTGGCAGTGCCGGCGCGGCGCCTCCGAGGTGGAGGTGGTGCTCAACGCCTACCTGGAGCGCTTTTTCGATATCGACGACGACGAGCGCCGCGCCCAATTCGCGCGCCTGCTGGAGTGCGAGGACGTGGATCTGCTGGAGTGGTTCACCCGGCGCTCCCAGCCCGAGGACCCGGAATTGCGCGCCTTCGTCGCCGAGTTGCTCGACCGTGTGGCCGAGAAGCGTTGAGCTGGGCGGCTCCCGCTACCCGCACCGGTTGCGGTGCGCGGCGCTCGGCCTGGGCGCGGCGGCGATCCTGTTCAGTGGCCTGCCGCTGAGCCTGGCGGCGCTCACCGGGCTGGCCGCCCTGGCGGCGGCACGCCGCTGGCGCCCGGCCACACCGCGCCGCGTGGACGTCACCCCCGGCGCCCTGCGGCTGAGTCTTCGCGACGGCCGCCGGGTGACCCTGACGCCGCCGTTCCGGGTGATGTTGCGCGAGCACTGGCTGGCCCTGCATTGCCCGCGCCGGGGCTGGGTGTGGGTGTTCCCGGACCAGGCCGGCCCGGCGGCGCTGACGCCGCTGCGCCAGGTGCTCTACCTGCAGCGCCGTTGATCAGGGCTGGCCCGGCACCAGCACCGAATCCTTACCCACCGGGTCCGCGTCCGGGAACTCACGCATGAAGTGCAGCCCCCGGCTTTCCTTGCGCTGCAGCGCCGAGCGGATAATCAGATCGGCGATCACCACCAGGTTGCGCAGCTCCAGCAGGTCGTTGCTGATGTGGTAATTGCTGTAGTACTCGGTGATTTCCTTTTTCAGCATCTCCACCCGGTGCTGGGCGCGCTCCAGGCGCTTGGTGGTGCGCACGATGCCCACGTAGTCCCACATAAAGCGGCGCAGCTCGTCCCAGTTATGGCTGATCACCACGTCCTCGTCGGAGTCGGTCACCTTGGAATCGTCCCAGGGCGCCGCCTCGCGGGGCTCGGGCAGTTCCTGCAGATGCTCGCCGATGTGCTCGGCCACGGCGCGGCCGTAGACGAAACACTCGAGCAGGGAATTGCTGGCCATGCGGTTGGCGCCGTGCAGGCCGGTGAAGCCGGTCTCACCGAGGGCGTACAGGCCGGGCACGTCGGTGCGCCCGGCGCGGTCAATGATCACGCCGCCGCAGGTGTAGTGCGCCGCCGGCACCACCGGGATCGGATCGCGGGTGATGTCCAGGCCCAGCTGCAGGCACTTGGCGTACACGGTGGGGAAGTGCTCGATGATGAAATCCGCCGGCTTGTGGCTGATGTCCAGATACAGGCAGTCGGCGCCCAGGCGCTTCATTTCATGGTCGATGGCGCGCGCCACCACGTCCCGGGGCGCCAGCTCGGCGCGCTCGTCGAAGCGCGGCATGAAGCGCTCGCCGTTGGGCAGCAGCAACCGGCCGCCTTCGCCGCGAATTGCCTCGGTGATCAGAAAACTCTTCGCTTTGGGGTGGTACAGGCAGGTGGGGTGGAACTGCATGAATTCCATGTTCGCCACCCGGCAGCCGGCGCGCCACGCCATGGCGATCCCGTCGCCGGTGGCCACGTCCGGGTTGGACGTGTACAGGTACACCTTGGAGGCGCCGCCGGTGGCCAGCACCACCGAACGCGCCAGAATCACATCGGTTTCGCCGGTTTTGATGTTGTGCACATAGGCGCCGCAGCAACGGCGTTCGTTACCGTGCTCCTGCAGAATCAGGTCCACGGCGACCCGGTGCTCGAAAAGATGTACATTGTCGCGCTCCTTGACCCGGTCGATCAGGGTGCTGGAGATCGCCACCCCGGTGGCGTCGGCGGCGTGGATGATGCGCCGGTGGCTGTGGCCGCCCTCGCGGGTCAGGTGGTAGGGCAGGGGGTTGGCCTCGGAGCCCTCCAGGCGGGTAAAGTCCACCCCCTGGTCGATCAGCCAGCGAATCGCCTGGGGCCCGTTTTCCACCGTGTAGCGCACCGCGTCGTCGTGGCACAGGCCGCCGCCGGCCAGGTGGGTGTCGCGCACGTGGCTCTCCAGGGAGTCGTCGCTGTCGAGCACCGCC
Organism: Alcanivorax sp. UBA4485; assembly: GCA_002389055.1. Lineage (GTDB taxonomy): Bacteria > Pseudomonadota > Gammaproteobacteria > Pseudomonadales > Alcanivoracaceae > Alloalcanivorax. The sequence continues at coordinate 565 of DGNT01000051.1, read as the reverse complement.
GCCACGCCGCCCTGGGCGTAGTAAGTGCTCGCATGGGTGAGCTCACCCTTGGACAGCAGCGCTGCCTGCACGCCGTCGGGCAGGCCCAGGGCCACGGTAAGGCCGGCGGCGCCGGAGCCGATGATCAGAACGTCGTAGCGGAAGGTGGCCATGAAGCCTCTTTAGCTGGGAAATGTTGAACCAATGTGAAAACAGGTGCTTCCGGAGGCGCTAGTATAGCCGTCCGTGGAACACCTGATACAATACCGCGTTTTACCCTCCGCCAGTGGAGTCCCGGTGTCAGACGAACAGTTGGTCAAGAAAGCCAAGGCCGGCGATCAGCGTGCCTTCGAGGTGTTGGTGCTTAAGTACCAGCAGCGCATCTTCGCGCTGATCAGTCGCTATGTGCGTGACCACGACGAGGTCCAGGACGTCGCCCAGGAAGCGTTTATCAAGGCCTGGCGCGCGCTGCCCCGTTTCCGTGGTGACAGTGCCTTTTACACCTGGCTCTATCGGATCGCGGTGAACACCGCCAAGAACCACCTGGTGTCGTTGAGCCGCCGCCCGCCGGGCTCCGACCTGGATG
>DGNT01000023.1 GCA_002389055.1 Alcanivorax sp. UBA4485 | reverse complement strand
CGCCCTGGGGCGTGATCCACACTACTTTACCGGCCACCGGAATTTTCTCCGGCTCATCCATGATGTTGAGCAGCAGGAAAATTTCCTCGCCCAGCGTGTAGTTCTTGTCGGTGGCGACGAACAAACCGCCGTTGGTGACGAAAGGCATGTAAGCCGAATACAGGGCCGCCTTGTCCTTGATACTCAATGACAGAATGCCGCTGCGGCCTCCGGGCATTTTCATTCGTTCGTTCCCCCTGACAAACCCTTGGATATTATTAGAATATCTCAGCAGATTAGAAGCCGCCGGCGGCAGCGTCAACGCCCACCAGGACCAGCAGCCATTGTTCCATGAGCAGCTCTTTGTTCGGGTTGGCGCCGCCCATCAGCTGCCGGCGTCCCTCCATGACCCGCTGGGCGGCGCGCAACAGCCGCGCCGGCGGCAGCTGCGCCGCCAGTTGTCTGAGTATCGGCTCCACCTTGGGATCCTGAACCCCGGCCGGGTCGGCCTGTTCCACCTGGTCCCCCAGGGCGGCCAGTACCGAGGCCCGCGCCAGCCAGCCGTACAGCACCCCGGCCATCACACGCGGGTCGTGGGCGGCCAGCGCCTGACCGCCCTGTGCCGGCGACAAGCGGCCCTGGGCCACCGACAGCACCTGCCCGGCGAGCTGCTCGCGGGCGGCGAACCAGTCCGCCTGCTGCAGTTCCAGAGCCCGCAGCGGCGCGCCCTGGGCGGCCGCCAGCAGAGCCGGCGCTTCTTTTTCCCCGGTCTGGGGGACCAGCCATTCCAGCGCCGCCGCCGGCTCCGGCAACGGCAAATGCCGCTGCTGGCAGCGGCTGCGCAGCGTCGGCAACAGCAAGCTCGGCTGATGGCTGACCAAGATCAGCACCAGGCCACGACCGGGCTCCTCCAGGGTCTTGAGCAGAGCGTTCTGGGCGCTGCGGTTGAGCGCCTCGGCGGGGGCGATCAACGCCACTCGGGCGCCGTTGTACTGGGCGGTGCGGGTGCCGAACTCCACCAGACGGCGCACCTGGTCGATCTTGATACCCTGGCTGGTGCCTTCCGGTACCAGGGTGTGCGCGTCCGGGTGGGTACCGGCGGCGCTCAGATGGCAGCCGTGGCACTGCCCGCAGGCGAGCCCGGCGCTGGGGTTTTCGCACAGCAGCGCCTGAGCCAGGGATTGGGCCAGGCGGAACTTACCGCTGCCGGCGGCGCCGGCGAGCAGCAACGCATGGGGCAGACGGCCCTGGGCGTGCTGCTCCAGCAGCCGCTGCATTTCTTCCCGGTGCCAGGGACAGGGCACCTGGATGGGGGCGTTCAGCGCCACTGCAGCATCTCCTGAAGGTGGTTCTCGAGTTGCGCGCGCACCTGATCCAGGCCGACGCCGGCGTCCACCACCCGGAACCGGTCCGGTTCGCCGGTGGCGCGCTCAAGGTAGCACTGGCGAACCCGTTCGAAAAAGGCCGCCTGCTCGCGTTCTATGCGGTCCGGCTGGGAGCGTTTGCCGGCCCGCGCCAGGCCTTCCGCCACCGGCACGTCGAACAGCAGCGTGCGGTCCGGGGACAGCCCCTGCAGCACCAGGCTCTCCAGCGCGGCAATGCGCTCGCGGTCGAGCCCCCGGCCGGCGCCCTGGTAGGCCCAGGTGGCGTCCATGAAGCGGTCACAGAGCACCCACTCGCCGCGCGCCAGCGCCGGCCGGATCAGCGCCGCCAGATGTTGGGCGCGGGCGGCGAACACCAGCAGCAGCTCGGTGGTGTCGTCCATCGCTTCCGGGCCGGGGTCCAACAGCACCTGGCGGATGCGTTCGGCCAGATCGGTGCCGCCGGGTTCGCGGGTCACGGTCACGGGGACGCCGGCTTCGCGCAGGCGCTCGGCGAGCCACGCCAGGTTGGAACTCTTGCCGGCGCCCTCGCCGCCTTCCAGGGTGATAAAACGTCCGCTCACGGTTGCGGCTCCGGGCTGGAACGGTAATTCTCGCGACGTTTGAGCTGGTATTCGCGCACCGCCCGCTGGTGTTCCGCCAGGGTGCGCGAGAAATGATGGCTGCCGTCACCCCGGGCCACGAAGAAAATGTCCTCGGTGGGCTCCGGGCTGACCGCCGCGAGGATCGACTCGCGGCTGGGCATGGCGATCGGCGTGGGCGGCAAACCGCTGATCGCGTAGGTGTTATAGGGCGTTTCCCGGCGCAGGTCGGAACGGCGGATATTGCCGTCGTAGTCCGTGCCCATGCCGTAGATCACGGTGGGGTCGGTCTGCAGGCGCATGCCTTTGCGCAGGCGGTTAATGAACACGCCGGCGATGCGGCCGCGCTCCGTCGGCACCGCGGTCTCCTTTTCCACGATCGACGCCATGATCAACGCCTCGTAGGGGGTGCCGTAGGGCAAATCCTGGTCCCGCGCCGCCCAGGCTTCGTCGAGGATGCGCTGCTGGCGCTCCATCGCCCGGCGCAGCAGATCCACATCGCTGGTGCCGCGGGTATAAAAATAGGTTTCCGGCGCGAACCAGCCCTCCGGATGGTCGCCGGGCCGCCCCAGGCGGGCCATCACCGCGGCACCGTCCAGGTCCACCAGGGTGTGTTCAATGCCTTCCAGGCTGGCCAGGCGCGCGCGCCATTCGCGGAAGTTCCAGCCTTCCACCAGGGTCACACTGCGTTGCAGCACGTCGCCCCGGTCGATTTTTTCCAACAGCGTCAGCAGCGAATCGCCGGGATTGAGCTGATATTCGCCCACGTGCAGACGGGCATCAATGCCGGTGAAGGCGCTGTACAGGCGCGCGGACCAGCGGCGTAAACGCGCCTCGGAACGGTCGCCCAGCAGTCCGTCGTTGCGCATATCCACCAGCAATCGGCTGAACGACGACCCCGGCGCCACTTCCACCAGCACCGGCTCATCCAGGGGCAGAGGCCGGTGCAAATAGCCGCTCACCCAGAAACCGGCCAGAGGGATGCCGACCAGGAGCAACAACAGCAGCAACCCGAACATTCGTATTTTTCGGCGCATTTATGAAAAAAGAACCTCGAAGTCTTCTTGGAATTGTCGCACCGGCTCGGTGACCGGCCAGACCCATTGCGCCAGTTTACGCACCGGCAGCACCCCGACAACACTGTTGATCAGAAAAACGCTGTCGGCGGTGCGCAGATGTGACAGCGGACGCAGCCGCACCTGCACCGGGCGGCCCTGCTCCCGGGCCCGCGCCAGTAACCAGTCGCGGCCGACGCCGGCCACCCCGGCGGCGTCCAGGGCGGGCGTCCACAGGGTATCGCCGAACAACGCGAACAGATTCATGGCGGTGGCTTCCAGCGGACAACCCCGCCGGTCCAGCAGCAGCCCTTCGTGCCAGCCCCGGCGGGCCACTTCCATGCGGGCCAGCACCTGCGGCAGCCGGTTCAGGTGCTTAAGGCCCGCCAGCGGGTCGCGCTCCAGGGGCTCGCTGCACAGTCCGGCCTCAATGCCCTCGCGGCGCAACAGCGGCGACCACGACGGCACGCTGCCGTGCTGAACGAACAGGGAAGGTGTCGGGTGCGAAGGCGGCAGGTAACCGCGACCGCCCGGGCCACGGGTGACAATCAGCTTGATCAGACCGGTGCCGGGCGGCGCGTCGGTCAGGGCGTCGGCAAGGCAGCGGTCCAGGGCGTCCGGTGCCAGCGGAATCCGCAACCGGGCGGCGCCGTTGAGCAGCCGCGCCCGGTGGCGCGGCCACAGAGGGGCCCGACCGTCCGCCGTGACCCGCACGGTCTCGAACAGGCCGTCGCCATAGGCGAGGCCCCGATCATTGACGGCGGGCCCGCCGCTCACACCTTGCGGAACAGCAGCGACCCGTTGGTGCCGCCGAACCCGAACGAGTTGGACAGCGCCACGTCGATGGTGCGCTGCTGGGCCTGGTTGGCCACCAGATCCAGATCACAGCCCTCGTCCGGGTTGTCCAGGTTAATGGTGGGCGGCGCCACCGAATCACGCATGGCGAGCAGCGTGAAGATGGCTTCCACCGCCCCGGCGGCCCCGAGCAGGTGGCCGATCATGGATTTGGTGGAACTCATCGCCAGCTTCGGCGCGTGGTCACCGAACACCTTCTTGACCGCGTGGATCTCGATCAGATCACCGACCTTGGTGGAGGTGGCGTGGGCGTTCACGTAGGCCACGTCCGCCGGGTCGATACCGGCGTCGCGGATCGCGTTGCCCATGGCCAGAGCGGCCCCGGCGCCGTCCTCGGAGGGCGCGGTCATGTGGTAGGCGTCGTCGCTCATGCCGTAGCCGATCAGCTCACCGTAGATGGTGGCGCCTCGGGCCTTGGCGCGTTCGTATTCCTCCAGCACCACGGCGCCGGCGCCGTCGGCGAGCACGAAACCGTCCCGGTCGCGGTCCCAGGGGCGGCTGGCGGCCGTGGGATCGTCGTTACGAGTGGACAGCGCCCGGGCGGCGGCGAAGCCGCCCATGCCCAGCGGCGTGGAGCCCTTCTCGGCGCCGCCGGCGACCATCACATCGGCGGTGCCCAGCTGAATCTGCTGGGCGGCGAAACCGATGTTATGGGTGCCGGTGGTGCAGGCCGTCACGGTGGCGAAGTTGGGGCCCTTGAAGCCGTACATGACGGCCAGATTGCCGGCGATCATGTTGATAATGGTGCTGGGCACGAAGAACGGCGACAGCTTGCGCGGGCCGGATTCGGTCAGCTTGCGGTGGTTTTCCTCGATATTGGTCAACCCGCCGATGCCGGAACCGATGGCGACACCCACCCGTTCGCCGTTTTCTTTGTCCATGTCCAGGCCGGCGTCACGCAGGGCCTGGATCGCCGCCACCATGCCGTACTGCACGAAGATATCCATCTTGCGTGCTTCCTTGCCGGACAGATAATCGTCCATGACAAAGTCCGGCACCAGGCCGGCGAACTTGGTGGAGAAGTTCTCCGTGTCGAAATGGTCGATCCGGCGAATGCCGCTGCGACCGGCCAGAATGCCTTCCCAGGTACTGGCCACGTCGGTGCCCAAGGGGCTCAACATTCCCAGACCGG
>DGNT01000192.1 GCA_002389055.1 Alcanivorax sp. UBA4485 | reverse complement strand
TGGCGAGGATGTCCTCCACCTGGCGGGCCAGCTGTTCGCCGCGCACCTCGGTGTCCTCGGCGGCGCTGACCTGGGTCACGTAGACCTCGGCGCCGCCCTGGCGCAGTTCCTCGGGAATGCGGTACCAGTAATCCACGCCGGCGGCGCTGTCGAAGCCGAACAGGCCGTGCACGAGAACGATGGGGTAACGGGTTTCGGTGTAGTCCGCGGTGGTCAGGCCGGGCAGGGACAGAACCGCCAGTGCCATGACCCCTATGAGAGTCCGGGTTAAGGTTTTCATAAGCTTCCCTGATTTTTTGTTGTCGAATGTCGTCTATCACCGGTCGGTCCTTGTTTTTTATCGACCGGTGGGTTGATGCTAGCCTTACTGCTAGCGGTCGTTCACTAATAAAAAAGTACCAATCCGATTAGCGGTCGAAAAGGAACAACGAAACGGAGAACAAGAATGAAAGGACCTCTGGCCCTGGCGGCGACCATGTCGCTGCTGGTGGTGACGCTGGCGCTGATGGGTGTGTGGTGGCGCGAGGCGCCGTCCGAATCGTCGCCGCCCCGGCTTGATCAGCCCGTGGCGGACGACGGTGCCGGTCAATCCGAATTCCAGGACTACGTGGCCCGCGGGCGCAAGCTCGGCGAGGAGCCGGCGTCCTGGCGTGGCACCGTGCCCGACGGGGCCCTGCGCGAGGACGAGCAGGGCAACCTGATCGTCTCGGAGCAGGTGCGGCGTCGCTTTGACTATTTTCTTTCCGCCCTGGGCGAGGAAGAACTTAATGTGCTGCGCGGTCGGGTGGCGGCCCATCTTCAGGCCGCGCTCTCGGCCACCGCGGCCCGCCAGGCGTGGGATCTGTTCGAGCGCTATATCGGCTACCGTGCCGCCCTGCGTGACCTGGACGAGCACGACGGCAGCGTCGCCGGCATGCGGCAAAGCCTGGAAGAGCGCCGGACGCTGCGCGACCAGTGGTTCAGCGCCACCACCCGCGAGGCGTTCTTCGGCTTTCGCGACCGCTACGCGGACTTTGCCCTGCAGCGTCGCGAACTGTTGGAAAACGACCGGCTCGACCCGGCTGAAAAGGAAGCCCGTCTGCAGGCGCTGGAAGCGGGGCTGCCGGACGATATGCGGGAAATGGTCCGCGCCTCGCGGCGACCGGCGGAAGTCGCCGAGGAGGTACGGCGTCTGCGTGAGCAGGACGTCTCCGAGGCGCGTATTTACCAATACCGGGAGCAGCAGCTGGGGGCCGACGCCGCCGAGCGTCTGGGCGAGCTGGACCGGCGCCGGGAGCAATGGCGCGAGCGCTACCAGGCGTACCAAGAGCAGCGCCGCGCGATCGAGGACAGCGGCCTGGCCGAGGAAGACCGGGAAGACGCGATCCAGCGCCTGCGGACGTCGCTGTTCGATGACGCGGAACAGCGGCGGGTGCGGGCGCTGGATCGGATCGGAGGCTAGTGGTTAGCCCTTGGACTGGTTGGCCACCGCCTCGGCGGCCTTGGCGGCGGCTTCCTGGTCGCCCAGGTAGTAGTTCTTGATCGGCTTCAGGTCGTCGTCCAGCTCATAGACCATGGGAATGCCGGTGGGGATATTGAGCTTGACGATCTCCTCGTCGGAGATGCCGCTCAAATGTTTGACCAGCGCGCGCAGGCTGTTGCCGTGGGCGCAGATCAGCACCTGCTTGCCAGCCCGCACCTGGGGTTCGATTTCCTGCTGATAGTAGGGCAGGAAACGGTCCACGGTGTCCTTGAGGCTTTCCGACAGCGGAATACGGTCCTGGTCGAGATCCTTGTAGACGCGCAGGCGGCCGGCGTAGCGCTCGTCGTCGCGGTCCATCTTGGGCGGCGGCGTGTCATAGCTGCGGCGCCAGATCAGCACCTGTTCGTCGCCGTACTTCTCGGCGGTTTCCGCCTTGTTGAGGCCCTGCAGCGCACCGTAGTGACGCTCGTTGAGGCGGTAATCGCGGATCACCGGAATCCACATCTGGTCCATGCCGTCGAGAATGGTCCAGAGAGTACGGATGGCGCGCTTGAGCACCGAGGTGTAGGCCACATCGAATTCGAAGCCGGCTTCCTTCAGCAACTCGCCGGCCTGGCGGGCTTCCTCGCGGCCTTGATCGGTGAGGTCCACGTCTTTCCAGCCGGTGAAGCGGTTTTCCTTGTTCCAGACGCTCTGGCCGTGGCGGACCAGTACCAATTTGGTGCTCATGGCGGTTTCCTGTGCAACTGACGATTCAGAGGGCGCAAAGGGTAGCAGAAACCGGCGCTGAAATTGAGTGCCGCCGGGCCGTCTCGCAGGCACGCGTTTCAGCCGCCGCCCGCGACCCGTATAATGCCCGCACATTCAGCGACGCAACGGACTCCCATGGCGTACCTCTGGTGCGACAGCACCGACTCCCTGCGGGACTGGGCCGATGGCCTGGCTCCCGATCAGCCGCTTTACCTGGACACCGAGTTCATGCGCGAACGGACCTACTATCCGCGCCTGGCCCTGGTGCAGGTGCACGACGGCGAGCGTATTCGTCTGATCGACACTACCCGGGTGGAGCCGACGGCGCTGGTGCCGTTGTTCGCCGAACGCCCGTTGATCATGCACGCCTGTTCGGAAGATCTGGAGGCACTGGCGGCCTTCGCCGGCGCCTACCCGCAGCAGGTCCGGGACACCCAGATCGCGGCGGCGCTCACCGGCGAGGACATGCAGGTGGGTTATCAGCGTCTGGTGGAAAGCCATATGGGCGTCAGCCTGGCCAAGGGCGCCACCCGGACCGACTGGCTGAAACGGCCGCTCAGCGAGGAACAGCTGCTTTACGCCGAAGACGACGTCAAGTATTTGCCGGCGCTCGCCGATCAATTGGAGTCGCAGTTGCAGCGCCTGGGGCGGCTGGACTGGTGGCACGAGGAATGCGCGCGGCTGCGCGACGACGCCCGTCGCCGTGCCGAGCCGCAGGCGGTGTGGCGCCAGGTGAAGGGCGCCGGTAACCTGCAGGGGCGTGAACTGGCGGTGCTGGAAGCGCTCGCCGAATGGCGCGAAGCCACCGCCCGCCAGCGGGACCTGCCCAAGGGCTTCGTGCTGCGCGACAATACCTTGCTGGATTTGAGTCGCGGCGGTCTGCGCGGCCGGGTGGACTTGCAGAAACTGGGGGTGCATCCGCGCGCCATCCGCCGCGACGGCGAGGCCTTGCTGGCGCTGATCGAGCAGGCCGCCTCGGCGGAGCCGCCGGCGCCCTTGCCCGGCCCTCTCGACCCGGAACAGCGCGGCACGGTAAAGGCGCTGCGCGAGCGGGTCGGGCGGATCGCCGAAGATCTGTCACTGAAACCCGATGTGCTGGTGCGGCGCCGCTGGCTGGAAGCCCTGGTTCGCGACCCGGACACCCTGCCGGAGCCGCTGACCGGCTGGCGGCAAGAACTGGTCGCGCGGCCATTAAGAGAAATGCTATGAGTGCTTCAAGTCTGCTTAAAGGCAAGCTGTTCTGTTCGATCTACAAGAGCCGCAAGCGCTCGGACATGTACCTCTACGTGCCCCGGGGCAAGGGGCTGAAGGATGTGCCGGAGGCGCTCGCCGAGCAGTTCGGCCCGGGCGTGCACGTCAGCGATCTGATTCTGTCGCCGGACCGTCCGCTGTCCCGCGCCGACGTTAACAAAGTCATGGCCGCGTTGCGGCAGCAGGGTTTTTACCTGCAGATGCCGCCGCCGCCGGACCCGGACCTGTATCTGGCCGACGGCCACCCGGACCGCCCGCGCCGTGCGTGAGCGGTTCTGGGAGCTGCCCCTGGAGCAGCTCGACGCCCGTGAGTGGGAAGCCCTGTGCGATGGCTGTGGCCGCTGCTGTCTGGTTAAACTGGAAGACGAGGACAGCGGCGAGGTGGCGTTCACCGACGTGGCCTGCGGGTACCTGGACACCGAGCAGTGCCGTTGCCGGGTGTACCCGGACCGTCATCACTATGTGCCGGACTGTGTCGAGGTGACCACCGAGGTGGCGCAGCATTTCGACTGGCTGCCCGAGACCTGCGCCTACCGTCTGCGGGCCCGGGGCCGGCCGTTGAAAGCCTGGCACCCGTTGCGGTCCGGGCGCCCGGAGTCGGTCCGCGAGGCCGGTGTCAGCGTGGCCGGGCGGGTGGTCAGCGAAACCGCGGTGGATGAAGCGGACCTGGAAGAGCGTATTATTCACTGGGTGAACTGAGGAGAGATCGTGACGACGAAAGCCTATTTGTGGGGATGGTTCGCCTATTTGCTCGGCTCGGTGGGCGTGTTGTTCGTGCTCTGGTACATCACCCGACCGCTGCAAGGGTGGCTGCGGCTGCCGCTGCGTGCCCTGGCGGCGGCGCTGCTGCTGATGCCCTGGCCGGTATCGCCCAGCCATGATGAATGGGGGCCGGCCTGGGTGGTCAGCCTGTTCGACGGGCTGGCCCAGGAAGACGTGAGCCTGTGGCGGGCCGGCGGCCCCTTGCTGGCCGTGTTGCTGCTCGCCTTGCTGCTGGCCGGCGCGGAAGTCTGGCGTCAGCGGCGCCAGCAGGATTACCGGCAATCGGAGAATTGAGTGGCTGACTGTGTGTTTTGCCAGATACTGGAGGGGCGCGCCGAGGGTAGTGTGGTGTACCGGGATGAGCGGGCCATCGTGTTGCTGGACCTGTTTCCGGTGCGCGAGGCCCACTGTCTGGTGATTCCGGTGCAGCACCAGCCCCTGCTTCAGGACCTGGAGCCTGACCTCAGCGCCCATTTGTTCGAGTTGGCCCGGCGTACCATCCGTGCGCATAAGCGGGCCGGGCTGGACGTGCTCGCCCATAACGTGATCGTCAACGACGGCCGCGAGGCCAACCAGCACGTGCCCCATGTGCATGTGCATGTGATTCCCCGCCGTGGTGGCGACACCCTGGCCACCGCCCTGACCTGGGGCACGCGCATGATGAACATCTTCGGTCTGGCCAAGCGCCGCCGCCGGCTGGACCGTCTGGCCGGTCTGCTCGCCGAGCATTTCCCCGAGTCCTGACAGCGTCCCTCCGGTGCGGGCTTATCCGGCCGGGCGGGGCGGCCGGGCGCAGACACGCAGTTGCAGCGGCCAGCGCACGGTCCTTTCCCCTTCTCCCCATTGTTCCCGCAGCACCGGCAGGAACGCCGCCAGGGGGTCATCGCCGCTCTCACGGGCTTTGGCCAGTGCCGACCAGGTATCCAGGTAGCCCGCCATGTCCTGCCAGCGCCATTGCCGCTCCAGCGGCATCGACGGCGGACCGTCGATTTCCGGCCAGGGCAGGGCGACGCTGCGGTAGCCCTCGATCACCAGCCAACGTGCCGCCGGCCACCAGGGTTTCAGGGTGCGGTCGTGGAAATCCTCAATCAGGCCTTCCAGGCCGGACACGCCGCACAGCCCGTAGCTGATGATCGCCAGCAGACCGCCTTCGCGCAGCACGCGGGCGCTCTCGTGAAAAAAAGCGGGCAGTGGAAACCAGTGCAGAGCCTGGGCCACGGTGATCAGATCGACGCTGTTATCGGCCACCGGCAGCGCGTCGGCGCGCGCCGCCAGATAGTGGCTGGCGCCCGGCGGCGCCGCCCTGAGCTGGTCGACGCTGACGTCGGCGCCAAGCACGTTGCCGAACCAGGGTTCCAGCGCGCGGCAGGCCTGCCCGCTGCCGCACCCCAGATCCAGGGCGAGCCGGTGGCCGGGGCTGTGTTGCGCCAGCCACTGGAACAGGGCGGCGGGGTAATCAGGGCGGTGGTTTTGGTAGTCGCCGCCACGGCGGAACAGGGGGCGATTAGCGTCCGTCGAGGTCATGGTCTTGGTCGAAGCGTGCCGACCAGAACTGGCCGTCGCTGCGTTCCAGGTTGAGCGCGATGCCCGCGCGCCATTGTCCCAGTGGCGCGGCGCACCAGGCCACGGTGCCGTACAGATGGAAGCGGCGCCCGTCGTCCGGCAACGTGATCCACAATTCCACATCGGTGTCCGGCGTGATCGAGTGGGGGAAAGCCACCCCCAGGCCGGTGCGGGACACGTCCCGGCATAACAGATGCAGCGATTCTTCGTCCGCCGCCGGCGGGTCCCGGCGCAGGGTCAGCGACACCCCCCGGGGCGGGTCGCGGCGTGGATGATGACGGTGCTCTTGCTGGGACGACATAGATCACCCGTTTAAATGATTCACCCGTAGATTTGCCGGTCCACCACATAGGCGGCCCCGGCGATCACCACCGTCACCATAAACAAAAAGCCGAGGAACAGCAGCGCCGGCTTAACGGATTTGGGCAGCGGCTCGGTGGGCCGCTCCCGGTGTCTGGATTGCTGGTCGTTCATGCTATGGGCCTTTGCTGGCGGCGCAATAAATATCCGTGAAGTATCGGATATTCAGACCCGGGAAGAAACCATCTTGTCGGCGTCCGGACTTTAGAAACGATAGTGTCCGGTCTCGATCTCGGTCTGGATCTCCGGCGTGAGGCGCTGGTAGGCGCTCTCGCCGGGCAGCAGTACATAGACCGGGTCGCTGTGCTGGTTCAGGTCGTACTTCTCTTCCTTCAGCTTGTTCTTCTGGTGCTTGAAGGTGCCGGTGGTTTCCACGCCATGGTCGGTGATACGCAGGAACACCGGGATCGCGTAGGGCGGCAGCTCACGCTTGAGGTAGGCGCACAGGGCCGGCCAGTCCACTTCCTCCGTTCCCCCTTGAGAAAGCGGCCGGTCGAGACGCAGCTCGGCCATGCCGGCGCGGCCGTTGGTGCCCGGGATTTCCACCCCGTAGACCACCGATTCCACCACCTGCTCGAAGCCGTCCAGGATCTGTTCCACCTCGGTGGTGGAAACGTTCTCGCCTTTCCAGCGGAAGGTGTCGCCCAGGCGGTCGACGAACTGGGCGTGGCGGAAGCCGATGTCACGCATCATGTCGCCGGTGTTGAACCAGGCGTCGCCTTTCTTGAATACGTCCCGGAAGATCGCTTTCTCGGTTTTGTCCTTGTCGGTGTAGCCGTCGAACGGGGTCTTGTCGGTGATCTCGCCGAGCATCAGGCCGGATTCGCCCTTGCCCACTTTGATCATGAAGCCCTTGTTGTCGCGCACCGGCTCGTCGGCTTCCTTGTCGTACTTGACGATCGCGTAGCTGACCGGCGAGAAACCCACGGTGTTGTCGAAGTTGAACACGTTGGTGAAGGCCACGTTGCTCTCTGACGCGGTGTAGAACTCAGCTACTCTGCGAATGCCGAAGCGGCTCTTGAACGCTTTCCAGATGCCCGGGCGCAGGCCGTTGCCGACGATGGTATGCACCGGGTTGTCGCCGTCGTCGGGCTTCTCGGGTTGCTCGTGCAGGTAGCGGCACAGCTCGCCCACGTAACCGAAGGCGGTGCACCGGTATTCGCGGATGTCATCCCAGAAGCGGCTGGCGGAAAAACGCCTGGCCAGAACCAGACTGGCCTGACCGGCGATCACCGAGGCCCAGCAGACCACCAGACCGGTGGCGTGATAGAGCGGCAAGGTGCAATAAAGCCGATCCGTTTTGGTCAGGCGGACCGAAGAAAAGCCGAACCCGCCATGGGCTTTTTCCCAGCGGCCGTGATTGAACACCACCGCCTTGGGCAGGCCGGTGGTGCCGGAGGTGTAGATGTAGAACAGCGGGTCGCGCAGGAAGGTCTGGTGGGTGCTGGCCGGGTTCTCGCTGGAGCAACCCTGGATCGAGGTTGCCAGGTTGCTGAACCCTTCCGGGGCGGTGCCCGGGTCGGCCAGGGTGTCCTGGTCGGCGAAGTAGAAGAAGTTCTGCTTCAGGTCCAGATCATCGCGGACGCCCTGGATCACTTCCGCGACCTCCTGGCCGATGATCGCCGCCTTGGGGTTCACCAGGTTGAAACTGTGGGTCAGCACCTTGCCCTTCTGGGAAGTGTTGATCAGAGCGGCGCACACGCCGAGTTTGGCACAGCCGATAAGTGTGGCGGGAAATTCGGGACGGTTTTCCATGTCCACGGCCACGGTATCGCCTTTCTTCAGGCCGATGGAGGCCAGATAGTCGGCGATGCGGTTGGCCCACGCGTTGAACTGGCGATACGTAAACCGGCGGTCGCGGTAGATAACGGCGATGCCTTCCGGGTTTTGCGCCGCCACGTTCTCGAAGGCCACCCCCAGTCCCAGCGGTGTGGTGGTGTCGGTGATTTTGCTCATCCTGGAGCCCTTTATCAGGCCCGGCAGATTCATCACGACTTCCGGCACTTTGCCCAGCACCTTGGGCAGGGTAATAACGTCGGTCTGGCTCATAACATTCCCCTCCCTCAGGCCGCGGTCTGGATTTTCTGGAACAGCCAGTCGTGCAGTCCGTCGGACAGCAGCGGCAGGAAGGCGACGATCAGCAGGGCGGTGAGCATCACCGCGATCGGCAGCAGGAATTTCTCGTAGCGCCGGAAGAAGGTGCCGGTGGAGAGCCGGGCGCTTTCCACCTCGTCGTCGCCCACCACCTGCCGGGTCAGCAGGTGGTTCAACGCCACCGGCGGCGTCAAATAGCCGAGCTCGAACGCGACCAGCGCGATCATCCAGAAGTGCAGGGGCGCTATGCCGTTGGCGGCGGCCAGTGGCGCGAAGGTGGCGTTGACCAGAATCACCGCGCCCAGCGGGTCAATGAACATGCCCACCAGCACCAGGGCGACCACCAGGAACAGGCCGGCGATCCAGATGGAGGCGAAGGCGTCCGGCAGCAGCTCCAGCATGCCGGAGCGTTCGATGATACCGGCGGTACCCACCGACAAGGCGATCAACATCAGCATGGCGCCAATATGCCCGGCGGTTTCGCCGGTGGCGAAACGCAGGCTGCCCTCCAGTTTTTCCGAGACGCCTTCTTCAGGCGGGTAATCGGCCACCGGGTCGCTGTCTTGCCGGGACGACAACGCGGACACATAGTGCACGCCCAGGAACAGGATCATCAGCAGGTTCCGCCAGGTCTCGCTCCACAGCGCCGCTTCCAGCTCGGCGGCGGAGGTGCCGCCGGGGATGTTGCCGCTGGCGAGCACCTGGTAGCCGTCCGCGATGCCCATGAAAGACAGCACCAGCATCGGCGCCAGGAAAACGCTGAACAGATGCAGGGTATGGCGGCTGAATTTCTCGTAGATCAGGATCGCCAGCAGCATCACCGGCAGAATAATGGGCGCGGAGAACTCGTCCAATTGTCGGCCCAGGACGTCGCTGAAGAATACCGCGACCGCGCCGACCACCACGCCGTAGGGCATCAGCGGAATCATGCGTTTGAGGCTGGCCGGCAGCGCCTGAGAGAACGGCGCGATACGCGCCGGGGTGGTGCGGGCGAACTGGCTGTAAATGAAGAATACGAACAGGCTCAGCGCGAACACTTTGGCGCCGGAGGCGAACAGCTCGCTGGTGGTCACGCTTTTATTGAGGGCGGCGATAATCACCACCAACAGGCAGGGCCGCAGCACCACGCCCATGGAGCCGGACATGGCGGTGGCGGCCAGCGCCAGTTGCTTGCGCGCGCCGACGCGCCGCAGCTCGGTATAAATGGTGGCGCCGGCGGCGATTACGAAGATGCCCGAGGCGCCGGTATAGGCGGTGAGCACGGCGGCGATCGCCAGCACCACGACGCACATCAGTTCCGGTGACATCCGCCACGGGCGCAGGGCGTCGAAGAAAATATGCGTCAGGCGGGTCTGCTTCAGCATCATCCCGATCCAGATGTACAGCGCCAGGTTCAGGAACACGCTGGACAGTTCCATCATCATGTTGAGATAGACGCTGGTGCCGTGGAAATAACCCTGGGAAAAGAACTGCGCCGACGCGGACAGACACATATAGCTGTACAGGGGGATTGTCAGAAAGGCCTTGGCCCAGGAACCGCCCGGCTCCAGGTCCCGGGGGCGGCGTACCAGCTTGTACAGCGCCGCCAGAGTGAGGGTGCCGAAGCCGGCGATCCAGATGTTGTGCAGGTAAAAATTATCGACCGTCACCCCCGCGGCCATGGAGCTGGCGTCCTGGATTCGATACGCAATGGCGGACACCAGCAGCAAGGCATTGGCCGCTAACTGGCCCCCCAGTGACACCAGGTGATCCTTGTCGGTGCGCGCCGGCCGCAACGCGATGTGATGGCGCTGGAACGTCGTGGTGGTGGCGCAGATCAGCAGCAGCAGGCAGAGCAGCAGGCGTTTGTATTCCCCCAGGGTGGAGACCACCAGCGCGACCCCGCCCTCCGCGTTGCGGTAGGCGATCACAGCGGGTGTGACCTTCTCCTGCACGGTTTGGTAGCGTTCCCGTTTGGCGCGGCAGTTCTCGCGGGTCGCTTCCAGGGAGTTGCGGATAGCCCCTTCGTCCACGGAGGCGCCGCCCAGAATACCGGCGAGTGGGTCGCCGGCGGCCTCGGCCTTACGCTGTTTGATGATGTCGCGGACCCGCTGATCAATATTCGGGTCCGGGTTGCAGGTGGGCGCGGGCATGATGCCGGCACTGCGCAGCATGAAATATTCCTGCCACGTGGCTTCGCCGATTTTGAGCAGTTGCGAGTGAATGATCTGTCCGGAGGACAGGAAGACGACGACCAGAAGAAGCAGTAGCGTCGGCAGGGTAGAAAGCCATTCAGTGGGCGTGCGTCGGGGCACGCCCAGGGTCCGTTCGGTCATGGGAGCATTCCTTTTTTTATTTTTGGTCATGATTGTTGTTATTTTGACCAGTCTAGCTCTTTTGTTACGTCTGTCCAAATTTCCCTGAAATTATCGGGTTTAAACTAAAAAAGGGCCGCGAAAGCGGCCCTTGTGGGTGTTGCTGATAGAGCGGCGGTGATCAGCCGCCGGACTGGATTTTCTGGAACAGCCACTCGTGCAGGCCGTCGGAAACCAGCGGCAGGAAAGACACAATCAGCAGCGCGGTCAGCATGGTCGCGATGGGAAGCAGGAACTTCTCATAGCGCCGGAAGAAGCTGCCGGTGGTGAGCTTGGCGCTCTCCACCTCATCGTCGCCCACCACCTGTCGGGTTAACAGATGGTTCAGTGCCACCGGTGGTGTCAGGTAACCCAGCTCGAAGGCCACCAGCGTGATCATCCAGAAGTGCAGGGGATCAATGCCGTTGTTGAACGCTACCTGCGCAATGGTGGCGTTCACCAGGATCACCGCCCCGTAAGGGTCCATGATCATGCCGATGATCACCATGGTCACTACCAGGATGCCCATCGCCACCCAGATCGACGGGAATACCTCGGGCAGCATTTCCAGCAGGCCGGAACGTTCGATGATACCGCCGGTGCTCACCGACAACGCCATCAGCATCAGCAGGGCACCGATGTGGCCGGTGGTTTCATTGGTGGCCATGCGCAGAGAGCCTTCCAGCTTCTCCGAGACGCCCGCTTCAGGCTGGTAGTGCGGATCCTGGTCGCCGGTTTTCACCAGGTAGTGGATCACCATGAACGCAGTCAGGAAGGTGTTGCGCCAGAACTCGCCCCAAAGGATGTCTTCCAGCTCGGCGGGGGATACGCCCACCGGAACCTGCCCACTGGTCAGCGCCTGATAGCCTTCCCAGATGCCCATGAAGGACAGCACCATCATCGGCACCAGGAACAGGCTGAACAGGTGCAGGAGATGACGGCTGAGCTTCTCGTAAAAGAGAATACCGATCATCATCACCGGCAGAATGATGGGCGCGGAGAACTCATCAAGCTGACGGCCGAGCACGTCACTGAACAGCACCAGAACGGCGCCTACGATAATGCCATAAGGCATCAGCGGCACCATACGCTTAAGACTCTGGGGCAGCGCCTCGGAGAACGGCGCGATGCGCGCCGGCGAGGTGCGTGCGAACTGGCTGTAGATAAAGAACAGGAACAGGCTCAGGAAGAAGATCTTATAGCCGGAAGAGAACAACTCCGCGGTGGTCACGCTCTTGTTGAGCGCGGCGATAATCACCACCAGCAGGCAGGGGCGCAGTACCACACCCATGGAGCCGGACATGGCGGTGGCGGCCAGCGCCAGCTGCTTGCGGGCGCCCACCCGGATCAATTCCTGATAGATGGTGGCACCCGCCGCGATCACGAAGATACCGGAGGCGCCGGTGTAGGCGGTGGGAATGGCGGCGACCGCCAGTACCACGAAACACATCAATTCCGGCGACATCTTCCAGGGCCGCAGGATGTCGAACACCAGATGCGCCAGTTTGGTCTGCTTGAGCAGCATACCGATCCAGATATACAGCGCCAGATTCAGGAACAGGGTGGACAGTTCCATCATCATGTTCAGATAGACACTGATGCCGTGGTAGTAGCCCTGGCTGGCGAACTGCGCGGCGGCGGTCAGCGTCATGAAGGTGTAGAGCGGTATGGTCAGAAACGCCTTGGGCCAGGAGCCGCCGGTTTCCAGGTGCTTGGGCGGACGGATCAACTGGTAGATGGAGGCGGCCGTGAGTAGCGCGAAGCCGGCGATCCAGAACTGGTGCAGATAGAAATTGCTCACCGTCACGCCGGAGGCCATGGCACTGACTTCTTCCGCGCGGTACACCGACGCCGACATTAATAGCGCCGCGTTGGCGATCAGTTGCGCGGTGGTGGTGACAATGTGGTCCTTGCGGGTACGCGAGGGCCGCAATGAAATATGGTGCCGGGCCAGCGTCGCGGTCAGCGCGCAGATCATGACCAGAAGGCAGAGCAGAAGACGCTTGTAGTCGCCCAGGGTGGAAACCACCTTGGCGACGCCACCCTCGATATTGCGGAACATGATGACCGCCGGAGTGACTTTTTCCTCCACGGTCCTGAACCGGTCCCAGCTATTGCGGCAGTTTTCCCTGGACGCTTCGAGGGAGCCTCTGATCGCGTCCGGGTCCACGGATGAGCCACCGAGAATATCGCCAAGCGGATCGTTGGCGGCTTCCGCCTTGCGCTGCTCGGTGATCTCCCGGACCCGCTGATTGATATCAGGGTCGGGGTTACAGGTAGGCTCGGACACCATGCCGGCGCCACGCAGAAGGAAGTACTCGTCCCAGGTGTTTTCACCGATTTTGAGAAGCTGGGAGTGGATAATCTGACCTGAAGATAAAAAGATTACGGTCAGAAGAATGAACAGGGTGGGCAGTGATGACAGCCACTCCCCCACCGAACGCCTGGCCACGGTCAACTGAGGTTTTTCCATTATTCACCCGGTTATTGTTATGCCGTTTCTAACGGCACTATCACCTTACCGGCACCGGGGTTCGCCCGCGGCGCCAGCGTGCGTACTGCATAAAAAGAGAAAACGGGGCCCGGCGAGGCCCCGTTGGTTCGCGTCCGGCGAGGTGATTACTCCATCGCCAAGGTGCATTCCGCCCGGCTCGGGTCGGTTTTGCAGCGCACCTTGCGGAGGAGGTCCATCAGGTCCTTGTTGTACATACCGCTCTCGGTCATGTTGACGCGGGCTTCGCGCAACATTTCGTTGTAGCGGCGTTTGTCTTCATCGGGAATATCGATCCACCACTTGTCATCCACTTCGTTTTCGGCGTTGCGGATCACCTGCATGGCGCGATCGAACTGGCCCAGCATCCAGGTACGGGAATTGGCGGCGAACTCGTCGGAGAACTTGTCGCTGCGCAATACGATCTGGTTGGTCAGCTGACCCAGGGTGTAACGAACGATGCCACCGTCCGGCTGCATGCCCTTGTAAAGCTCCAGCGCGGAGTAGGCGACCACCGGGGCGAAGCAGATATCCACGGAGTCGTTGTTGAAACGGCCGGCGAAGTTGGTGATGTCCGACGGTACCGGAGACATGCCCACCTGGGAGGCCATGTTGGCCTGGTCCGGGGCGTATTCCATCACCGAGATGGATTTACCGGACAGCTCACCGACGGTGTCGATGCTCTGGTCCTTAACAAACAAATAGGCCGCGCCCATGGGGGCGAAACCGGCGATGGTGTAGCCGTTGGCCTTGAGCTGCTTGTTGATGGACGCGTTGCCGCTGGCCATCACCCGGAACACGGTGTGCAGTTCCTCGTAGGAGGGGATCGCCCCCACGGCTTCCATGCTGCCAGCGTAGCTGTTGAACTGACGCACCCGCAGACCGGTGAGAACGGCGCCGTCGCACTGGCCCGCTTTCAGGTCCTCGGCGGCGATTTTCTCGTCGGTATACGGCTTGAGACTGAGGTTTACACCCCAACCGGCCGCCTGGGCTTTGTAGTCCTTCATGATGTTATACACATCGCCGCTGGCACCGATGATATCGAACACGCAAAGGGTGCGCTCGGTGTTGGCGGCGTGGGCTGACATGGAAGCCAGGCCCACTGTCGTTACCGCCGCCATCGCTAAGGCTTTGAAAACGCGCATCGGTTTCTCTCCTTGCTTACTTCTTGTCTGTTGGAAGACGGGCCCCGAGGAGGGGCCCGCTTATCGGTTAACGACTACAGCAGATCGTCGATATTGGTTTGCGGTTCGCTGGAGGTGTCATCCCAGAAAGTGCCGAGCCCGTTGAACGGGGTGCGCTTGCCGGTGTTTTCAGTCCAGAGACGATCGGAGAGACCGAGAACCAGAACTTCGGCGATAGCGTCAATCATCGCGAATTCCTCGCTGATGTTTTCATCATTGGCGGCGAAGTCACGGATCGCGGTGCGCAGGCGCTCGTTATCGCCCTTACCGTAGGCGCTGATCGCATAGAAGGCACTGCCCAGGCGAACGCCGCTTTCGAAGCCCATTTGCGCGGACTGCTCAAGGGTCTGCCAGGGCTGGGCGCCTTCCGGTGCCAGTTGGGGCAGGATCGTCCAGACCGCGGCGCGCAGGCCCTGGGGCGCGCCCCACCATTTTTCGTTATCGAGGCATTTGGCGTTACGCTCGACCTGGGCGACGATGTCTCTCGGAACCCCGACACTGCCTTCGGCGGCACCATCGGCCACCAGTGCCTGAACACCGGCAATGTTGCCGATCATCCACACGATCTGATCCAGCTCACGATTCAGTTTCGGGCACTCATTGGGTTCCAGCGGCCCGTATACCTCGTTCATCAGGTCGTAAGACTTCAACAACCGCTTTGACGCGACCGCTGACCAGCGTTTGTACTCGATGCGGGCATCCTGTGCCTCGCTGACCTGGCCGGCCTCGAGGGCGCGCATGTACCGAAGGTCAGCTTCAACCGCCAGTTGCTCGGCGCACACGGCGGAGGTGGTGTAGGTCATGACGCCCAGCTTTTCCGGGTGGGAGCCCACTTCGCCGAAGGCCATCAGCAGCGGCGTCTGCGCCTCGCCCATGACGCAGCCCATGCGGACGTCCTCGTAGGCGAGCAGGTGGGGAGCGAGTTCCGCCTGGCCGAAACTGACCAGAACGTCACCAGTGGTTTTGTAGATCATGCCACAACCGGAAAGAGCAGCGATCACACCACCGGCGATGAGGGTACGCGCGGGGCGCGCGATTTTACTGAGTAGAGAACGCATTCCTTGAGCTCCTTTTTATTGTTCTCACGGCGTCGATGACAGTACCCAACCTTGTTGAGTTGGCACAAGCGCCGATTACAAAAATGCATGTAAGCCATTACAAACCTAATGCTAGTCTTGCGATCATGAGTTCGCGGCACGTCGCTGATAATGACCCTAAGTCTCGGCTCTTGTGTCGGAACAGCCAATGCCTTCGGGGAACTTCGGGAGCTGCCCCCTTTATGCTTTGTTTTTCAATCTGTTAGCGTCAGGCGCCCGGTGCGCCCCTGAATCGTCGGGCTGCAACAGGCCTGTTTTTTTAAAATCGCTGTCCACAATAGCGCGAATAACAAACGGGCGGTGTTGACTCTTTCAACGGATATCTAGGTAGATGTGATGAGTAAAGACACCATCGTTAGTGAAATGCGCGCAAACCTTGCCCGTGAGCGGGAGGGCCTGGCCCTGGTGCGCAACACCGCCCGTGGCGCTTTCCGTGTGTTCGAAACGGTGGGCGTGGTCGGCCGCCAGGGCCTGGGCTGGTTGCTGGGCGACCGCGACGCTCTGCCCAAGCACCTGCGGCGTACCTTCGAATCCCTGGGCGCGACCTATATCAAGCTGGGCCAGTTCATTGCCAGTTCGCCGTCGCTGTTCCCGGAGGAATACGTCAGCGAATTCCAGAAATGCCTGGATCGAACGCCGCCGCTACCGTTCCATTACATCCGCGAGACCGTGGAAGCGGAGCTGGGCGCGCCTCTGGATACCCTGTACGAGTGGGTCGACCCCAAGCCGCTGGCCAGCGCGTCCATCGCCCAGGTGCACGCGGCACGCCTGAAGAATGGCGCCGACGTGGTGATCAAGGTCCAGCGTCCCGGCGTCCGCCACGTGCTGCTCACCGATTTCAACTTTCTCTACGCCTCGGCGCGCGTGGTTGAATCCCTGGCGCCGGGGCTGTCCCGCTCGGCCCTGTCCGGCGTGATCGAGGAACTGCAGGCGGGCATGCTCGAGGAATGCGATTTCCTGCAGGAAGCCCGCAACCTGGACGCGTTCAACCGCTTTCTCGCCGAAACCGGCAACACCGCCGCGGTGGCGCCGCGCCCGGTGGCGTCGCACACCACCACGCGGGTGCTGACTATGGAGCGTTTCCATGGGGTGCCGCTCACCGATCTACAGGTGCTGCGGCGCTACACGGACGATCCGGCGGGCACCCTGATCACGGCGCTGAACACCTGGTTCTCCAGTCTGATGATGTGCGACTTCTTCCACGCCGACGTGCACGCCGGCAACCTGATGTTGCTGGAAGACGGCCGGGTGGGGTTCATCGACTTCGGCATGGTGGGTCGCATCCGCCCGGAGGCCTGGCAGGGCATGATGGCGTTCTTCGAGGCGATCGGCAGCGGCGACGTGCCGGCCATGGCCCGAGCCATGGCCATGGTCGGCATGACCAGTGAGGAGGTGGACGTGGATGCCCTGGCACGGGATATCTCCGCGTTGCAGGACCGGCTCACGGACGTGGACGCCAGCGCCCTGGTGCAGGCCGACCGTAACGACCGCGAGGTCAACCAGCTGCTCACCGATCTGGTGCGCATCGGCGAGGGCCACGGTATCCGCTTCCCCCGCGAGTTCGCGCTGCTGCTGAAACAGTTTCTTTATTTCGACCGCTACGTGCAGGCGCTGGCGCCGGAACTGGATATGTTCAGCGATCAGCGCGTGGACCTGTTCGGTACCCTGGACCAGCTACCCGGGGACGAGCCGCTCCACTGAGCGGCCCCGGCGCTCACTCCTGCGGGTCGGCGCACTCGGCCCGCGACGAATCCAGCTTGCAGCGAATACGGCGCTGCAGCGTCAGCATATCGGCGCTGTAGTAGCCGCGTTCGCGCAGTTGCAGGCGCACCTCGCGCATCATCACTTCGTATTCCCGCTTGTCGTCTTCGGGAATGCCGATCCACCAGTGCTCGGGAATGTTTTTGGTTTCCTCATGCACCCGGTCGATGATCTGTTGGTAACTCTGGAAGAACACCTCGCGCACCAGTTGTGCGGCTTCGTTGGGTATGCGGTCGCGGCGGGCCACCAGCTGCATACTGATCTGCGCGATCGGGTAGTCGACGATGCCGCCGTCCGGGGTCATGCCTTTATACAGCTCGACGATCTCGTAGGCGGCCAGCGGCGCGGCGAGCACGTCCACCACGCCGTTGTTGAACATGTTGGGGGCGTTGACGATGTCCGTGGGCACCGGCGACGCGCCCACCTGGCCGACCATCTCCGCCTGCACCGGGTCATAGTCCAGCACCGCCACGTTTTTGCCGGCCGCCGCCGCCAGGGTATTGATCTTCTTGTCGTTGACGAACAGATAGGCGCCGCCGCCGGGGGCGATGCCGGCCACTACATAGTCCCCTTGCACCATGTGCTCTGCCGATGCGGGATCGGCGAGTACCTGCAGCAGAATACGCATGTGCTCCTGGGAGGGCAGGCCGCCGATGGAGTCGATGGTACCGGTGTAGGTATTGAACAGCCGGGCGCGCAGGCCGCTCATCAGCGCCGCGTCGCAGAGGCCGGCCTTGAATTCATCCACCATCACGCGCTCGTCGGTATAGGGAACCAGTTCCAGCTGAATGCCGTACTCAAGCAGCTTGGCGCGCTGGTCCTGGGCCGCCGAAAAGATCGGCCCGTTGCGGCCGACAATGTCCCAGATGCAGATCTTGCGGGTGCTGTTGCCCGGCTCGCCCAGGCCGGTCAGTTCGCGCATGGCCTCGACGCGCTGCATCATCGGCAGGGTATCGTTGTAGACGGTGGCGCTCAGGTCGGCGTCGGACGCGGACGCCGGCGCGACGGCGAAGGTCAAAGCCGCGCCGGCGCCAAGCAGGGTGTTACGCAATAGACGGGTTATAGGCACAGAGCCTCCTGGTACGGTTTACTCTTTATTCGAGCATTCGCCACGGGACGGATCGAACTTGCAGCGAATCCTGCTTTGCAGGTCCAGCATGCGACCGTCGTAGTAATCCTGTTCGCGCAGGGTGTCGCGGGCTTCCTGCATCATCGCTTCGTACTCACGCTTTTCGTCCGCGGGAATGTCGATCCACCAATGGTCCGGCACCCGGTCCTCTTCGACTTTTACCCGAGCGCGCACCCGGTCGTAGGCCTCGAAGGATGCTTCACGGATCAGTTGCGCCACTTCGTTGGGGAATTTGTCCAGCCGGCCCACCAGCTGCATGCTGATCTGGGCGATGGGGTAGTCCACGATGCCGCCGTCCGGCTCCATGCCTTTATAGAGTTCCAGCAGTTCATAGGCGATCAGCGGCGCGGCGAGGATGTCGACCACGCCGTTATTGAACTTGTTGGGGGCGCTGACGATGTCCGAGGGCACCGGCGTGGCGCCGATGCCGGCCACCATTTCCGATTGGGTTTTGTCGTAATCCAGCACCGCCACGCGTTTGCCGGCGGCCTTGGCGAGGGAGCTGATCCGTTTGTCGTTGACGAACACATGGGCGGCACCGCCGGAGAAAATGCCCATGATGACGTACTCACCCTGGACCATATGCCCGGCCTGGCTGGGATGCGCCAGCACCTGCAGCAGCGTGCGCATGTGCTGGTTGTCGGGGATCGCGCCGATCGCGTCGATGGTGCCGGTGTAGCTGTTGAACAGGCGCGCGCGCATGCCGCTCATCAAAGCCGCGTCACAGTGCCCGGCCTTGAGCTCCTCGACCATAACGGTCTCGTTGGTGAACGGGATCATCTCCAGGTCGATGCCGTATTCCAGCGCCATGGCGCGCTGCTCCATGGCCGCTTGGAACACCGGGCCGTTGCGTCCGGCGATATCCCAGATGCAGATCTTGCGGTTCAGGGCGGTGCCCGGCGGCATCTGGTCGATGCCCACCAGCTTGGCGATGGCGGCCAGGCGCACCCGCACCGGCATGTCCCGCGAATAGAAAATAGACGCCAGCCCCTCGACCAGTTTCTGGTCGACGTCGACGCCGGGCAGCAATTGTTCCATGCGTTGCTGTTGTTCCGGCGACAGACGCAGCGTTTCCGCGCCGACGCACAGTGAGGACAACAGCAAAATCAACGAGGCGAACACAAAGCGAACCATGGCTATCCCTGTTTTGTTATTCGAAGAAGAATAATCGGCAGTAATAGCATGGACGCACGGTCGGCCGGATGCCGGCCCGCCGTGCGCGAACGTCGCTGAGGTCAAGCTGCTCTAACGCGGTTGAGCGTCCAGGGACTGGCCGTTGACGGCGGCGCCCTCCGGCCCCAGAAGATATAAATAGCTGGCGACGATTTGCTCCGGTGTTTTTAGTTTTTCCGCGTTTTCACCGGGATACGCAAGGGCGCGCATATCAGTGCGCGTGGCACCCGGGTTAATCGTGTTTACGCGAATTTTTGAGGTGTTCTCCAATTCCTCCGCCAGGGTCTGCGACAGATTTTCGGTGGCCGCCTTGGAGGCCGCGTAGGCGCCCCAGAAGGCCCGGCCTTTGCGGCCCACGCTGGAGGAGGTGAACAGAATGCGTCCGTCGTCGCTGTCGCGCAGCAGCGGCAGCAGTGCCTGGGTCAGATAGAAGGCGCTGTTAACGTTGACGCGCATCACCGAATCCCAGGTGTCCGCGCCATAGCGTTCCAGCGGCGTGATGTCGCCGAGCACCGAGGCGTTGTGCAACACCCCGTCCAGGCGACCGAACTCGCGCCCGAACAGCGTTGCCAGCTCCTGATAATCCTCCGGCCGCGCCACTTCCATGTTGACCGGTGCCAGCGCCGGCTCCGGTCCGCCGGCGGCTTTGATCTTGTCGTAGACCGCTTCCAGCTTGCTCTGGGTGCGGCCCAGCAGAATCACCGTGGCGCCGTGGGCGGCCAGGGCCAGGGCCACGGCCCGGCCGATACCGGCGCCGGCGCCGGTGACCAGAATAATGCGATCCTTAAAGGCGTCCGGCGGGCATTGGTAATTCGCCGCCAGGCCGTTGAGTGCCTTGATGTCCATTTCGACTGTACCTACTTCTTCACAGTGTTTTCAGCAGCGGCAGCAGCTGCTCGCCGCGTTCCACAAAATAGTCGGCCGGCCAGGCGCGCGGGTTGTCGTCCGCGTCGATATAGCCGAACCCGGCGGTGACGGTAATCATTTTCGCATTCAGCCCGGCCTGGATGTCACGCAAATGATCGCCCACGTAGACGCAGTGGGTGGGGTTGGCGCCCACGGCGGTGGCCGCCATCAGCAGGCCTTCCGGGTCCGGCTTGCGCTCGCGCACCTGGTCCGGGCAGATCACCGAGGCGCACCGGTCCAGCAGACCCAGACCGGCCAGCACCGGGCGGGTGAAACGCTCCGGTTTATTGGTGATCACGCCCCAGGGCAGCCCCTGGTGTTCCAGCCAGGTCAGGGTCTCCGCCATGCCGTCGAACAGGCAGGTGTCCACCGCCAGGCGGCCGCCGTAGGCGTCGAGAAGCTCATTGAGCCGGTCATCGAAGCCGGCGTCACCGGGCGCCAGGCCGAAGCCCAGCTCGGTGAGCGCCCGGCCGCCGTTGGACACGGTGGCGCGCACCGCCTGATAGCTGACCTCCGGCCGGCCGTGGTCGCGCAACAGCTGATTGAGCACCACGTAAAAGTCCGGCGCCGTGTCCACCAGGGTACCGTCCAGATCAAAGAACACCGCCTCAAGCATGGCGCACCGCGTGCATCAGATAGTTCACCGACACATCGCGGTTGAGCTTGTACACCTGGGTCACCGGGTTGTAGGTCATGCCGGTGGTGTCGCGCACGTCCAGCCCGGCGTCGCGGCTCCAGCCGGCCAGCTCGGAGGGGCGGATCAGCTTGGCGTATTCGTGGGTGCCGCGGGGCAGCAGTCTCAGCACGTATTCGGCGCCGACGATCGCGAACAGGAACGCCTTGGGGTTGCGGTTGATGGTGCTGAAAAACACCTGGCCGCCGGGCTTCACCAGTTTGGCGCAGGCGCGGATCACCGATGACGGGTCGGGCACGTGCTCCAGCATTTCCAGGCAGGTCACGGCGTCGTATTCGCCGGCGCGCTGCTCGGCGATCTCCTCGGCCAGCACCTGCAAGTACTCCACCTCCACGCCGCTCTGCTCGGCGTGCAGGCGGGCCACCGCCAGCGGCGCCTCGCCCAGGTCGATGCCGGTGACCGTGGCGCCGCGCCGGGCCATGCCCTCGGAGAGCAGGCCGCCGCCGCAGCCGATATCAATCACTTTCTTGCCGGGCAGGTCGAGGCGCTCGTCGATGTAATTGAGCCGCAGCGGATTAATGTCATGCAGCGGGCGGAATTCCGAGTTCGGGTCCCACCAGCGCTCCGCCAGGGCGTTGAATTTGGCGATTTCGCCGCTGTCCACGTTGGGTTGATTCATCGGCTGTCCCTCATCGACTCTCATTCATTATTGGCGCGGTCATTGCTTGGCGCGATTTTGCGCTGCCATTCGGCCGCGTTCTTGGCGATCAGTGCGGCGTTCAGCGTGGTCAGCCGCCGGTCCGCCATCAGGCAGCGCCCGGCCACCCAGCTGTGGGTGACCTGGTCCCGGGTGGCCGCATAGACCAGCTGCGCCACCGGGTCGTAGACCGGCTGGGTTTCCAGGGCGCCCAGATCGACGGCGATCATATCCGCTTGCTTGCCGATTTCCAGTGAACCGGTGCGACTCTCCAGCCCCAGGGCGCGGGCGCCGTTGAGCGTCGCCATGCGCAGGGCGGTGGCCGCCGGCACGGCGTCCGCGCGCAGGCTGACGCCCTTGGCGAGCAGCGCGGCGGTGCGGGTTTCGCCGATCATGTCCAGGTCGTTGTTGCTGGCCGAGCCGTCGGTGCCCAGGGCCACATTGATGCCGGCCTCGAGCAGTTTCTGCACCGGGCAGAAGCCGCTGGCCAGTTTCAGGTTGGATTCGGGGCAGTGCACCACCTGGCTGCCGGTCTCCGCCAGCCACTGGATTTCCTCGTCGAGCAGCTGGGTCATGTGCACCGCCAGCAGGCGCGGGTTGAGCAGGCCCAGTTGCTTGAGTCGGGTCAGCGGCCGCTCGCCGCTGGCTTCCACCGCCTGGTGGATCTCGCCGGCGGTTTCGTGCACATGCATCATTACCGGAGCATCCAGTTCCTCGGCCAGGGTGAGTACCTTCTCCAGCGGGCCGTCGGAGACGGTATACGGCGCGTGGGGGCCGAAGCCGATGGTCACGCGGGGTTCGTGGCGCCAGTTGTCGGCGGCCTCGGTGGCCAGGCGAAGATAGTCGTCGGGACCGGCGCCCATGGGGGTGGGGAAGTCCAGGATCGGCGAGAACAACACCGCCCGCAGGCCCGCCTCCATGGCCACCCGGGCGGTGGTCTCGGGGAAGAAATACATGTCGGCGAAACAGGTGGTGCCGGAGCGGATCATCTCGGCGGCGGCCAGGCGGGTGCCGTCGCGCACGAAGGCTTCGCTCATCCATTGCCCTTCGGCGGGCCAGATATGCTGCTCCAGCCAGGTCATCAGCGGCAGGTCGTCGGCCAGGCCGCGGAACAGGTTCATGGCGGCGTGGGTGTGGGCGTTGATCAGGCCGGGTATCAGCAGGTGGCTGCCCAGCTCCACCACCTCGTCGGCGCGCCATTTCTGATCCGCCAGCGGCGTTGGCAGCAGGTCGACGATGGTGTCGCCGCGCACCACCAGGGCGTGGTCGGCGAGGGCGCCGGTATCCGGGGCCACCGGCGCGATCCAGCCGGCTTTGATGATCAGGTCGGCGTGTTGGTAGTCCGGTGACGGCTTGTCCTGCATCGCAGACGGCTCTTTATTCATCGCTGATGGCTCCTTACTCAGCGTGGAATGGGCTTGAGACCGGCCCGGGCCCGGCCGGTCCGGCGGCGAGTATAACCTGTCTGGCCGGCCTCGTCCGATGCCCGCGCCGGGCCGCTGGTGGCGGGGTTGATGGGAATTATTTAGAGGCGGCAAAGCTGTGCTATCATCGGTGGCTTTTAGGAGCCCCGGACCGGGGCTTCCGCGGGTCGCTATCCACGCCACCGAGGGATATAAGGAACGCCATGACGGACCTCGCCAAAGAAGTTACTCCCGTCAACATCGAGGACGAACTCAGACAGTCATACCTGGATTACGCCATGAGCGTGATCGTGGGCCGGGCTCTGCCGGACGTGCGCGACGGCCTTAAGCCGGTGCACCGGCGCGTGCTGTTCGCCATGCACGAGCTCAGCAACGACTGGAATAAACCCTATAAAAAGTCCGCCCGTGTGGTCGGTGACGTGATTGGTAAATATCACCCCCACGGCGATTCCGCTGTGTACGACACCATCGTGCGCATGGCCCAGCCGTTCTCCCTGCGCTACATGCTGGTGGACGGGCAGGGTAACTTCGGTTCCATCGACGGCGATTCCGCCGCCGCCATGCGTTACACCGAAGTGCGCATGGCCAAGATCGCCCACGAACTGCTGGCCGATCTGGACAAGGAAACCGTCGATTTCGTCGACAACTACGACGGCACCGAGCGGATCCCCGACGTCATGCCGACGCGGGTGCCCAATCTGCTGGTCAACGGCTCCTCCGGCATCGCCGTGGGCATGGCCACCAATATCCCGCCGCATAACATGGGCGAGGTGGTGGACGGCTGTTTGGCGCTGATCGACGATGACAGCCTGACGCCGGACGACCTGATGGAATACATCAAGGGCCCGGATTTCCCCACCGCCGGCATTATCAACGGCCGCGCCGGCATCGTGCAGGCCTACCGCACCGGTCGCGGTCGCATCTGGGTGCGTGCCCGCGCCGACATCGAGCAGACCGATAAGAGTGGCAAGGAAGCCATCATCATTCACGAGCTGCCCTACCAGGTGAATAAAGCCCGGCTGATCGAGAAGATCGCCGAGCTGGTCAAGGAAAAGCGCATTGAGGGCATCACCGAGCTGCGTGATGAATCCGACAAGCAGGGCATGCGCGTCTATATCGAGCTGCGCCGGGGTGAAAACGCG
The DNA here is from genome assembly GCA_002389055.1 of Alcanivorax sp. UBA4485. GTDB lineage: Bacteria > Pseudomonadota > Gammaproteobacteria > Pseudomonadales > Alcanivoracaceae > Alloalcanivorax. The sequence continues at coordinate 7,930 of DGNT01000192.1, read as the reverse complement.
GAAGTGGTGCTCAACAACCTCTATCAGCAGACCCAGATGGAGACCGTGTTCGGCATCAACACCGTGGCCCTGGTCGACGGCCAGCCGCGTACCCTGAACCTGCGCGACCTGCTGGACGCCTTCCTGCGCCACCGCCGCGAGGTGGTGACCCGCCGCACCGTTTATGAACTGCGCAAGGCCCGCGAAAAGGCCCACCTACTGGAAGGTCTGGCGGTGGCGCTGGCCAACATCGATCCGGTGATCGAACTGATCAAAGCCTCACCGAGCGCCGCCGAGGCGAAGGAAAAGCTGCTCGGCAAGGGCTGGGCGCCGGGTGACGTGCTGGACATGCTGGAACGCGCCGGTGGCGAAGACGCCGCCCGTCCGGATGGCCTGGATGAACACTTCGGGTTGCGCGACAACCTGTATCACCTGAGCCCGGAGCAGGCTCAGGCGATTCTCGATCTGCGCCTGCAGAAATTGACCGGCATGGAACGCGAAAAACTGATCACCGATTACCAGGTGCTGCTCGATCAGATCCGCGAAATGATGCTGATTCTGGCCGATCCGGAGCGCCTGATGCAGGTGATCCGCGACGAACTGCACGCGATTCGCGCCGAGTACACCGACGAGCGGCGCACCGAGATCCAGACCTCGCGTATGGATTTCAGCATGGAGGACCTGATCGCCGAGGAGACCGTGGTGGTCACGCTCAGCCATTCCGGTTACGCCAAGACCCAGCCGATCGACACCTACCGGGCGCAGAAGCGCGGCGGGCGCGGCAAGTCCGCCGGTCAGTTGAAGGACGAGGATTACGTCGAGCAACTGCTGGTGGCCGGCACCCACGACACCCTGTTGTGCTTCACCAATGAAGGCAAGGTCTACTGGCTGCGGGTGTTCGAGCTGCCCCAGGGCGGTCGCGCGTCCCGGGGCAAGCCGATTGTTAATCTGATTCCGGCGCTCAAGCCGGAAGAACGGATCACCGCGATCTTGCGTCTGGATGCGGAGATGGTCCGCCAGCGCGCCGGCGGTGACGACGAGGAAGAAGCGGACGTCGACACGGCGGCCGTCGACACGGAAGCCACCGAGGTGGTGGAAGACGTGGACGTCGCGGACGAGGCGGACAGTGAGCCGCAGGCCGCGGAAGGCCCGTTCATCTTCATGGCGATTTCCAACGGCGTGGTCAAACGCACCGAGCTGGCCAAATTCGCCAGGCCGCGCAGCAACGGCCTGATCGCCGTGCGCCTGCAGGAAGGCGAGCACCTGGTCAACGTGGCCATTACCCAGGGCGACGAAGACGTGGTGCTGGTGGCCGGCAACGGCAAAGTGGTCCGTTTCAAGGAATCCAAGGTCCGGGTGATGGGCCGTACCGCCCGCGGTGTGCGCGGCATGAAAGTGGCCGAGGGCGAGGAAGTGATCGCCCTGATGGTGCCGCAGGAAGGCGGCCAGATGCTGGCCGCGTCCGAGAACGGCTACGGCAAGCGCACCGACCTGAGCGAGTTCCCCACCAAGGGCCGGGGCACCCAGGGCGTGATCGGCATGGTGGTCAATGAGCGTAACGGCCCGCTGGTGGGCGCCGCCCAGGTGTTCGGCAATGAAGACATCATGCTGATCTCCAACCAGGGCACCTTGGTGCGCACCCGCGTGGACGAAGTCAGCCATCTGGGCCGCAACACCCAGGGCGTTCGCCTGATCCGTCTCGGCGACGGCGAAGCGTTGTCCGGTCTGGCGCCGATTCCGGAGCTGGACGTGGACGATGAAGAGCTGGAAGAGGGTGACCAGGCGCTGGAGCCGGGCGCCGAAGATAACGCAGCCGATGACACCACGGTGGACGGCGACGAAGAGTAAAAAGGGAAGGGGCGGCGCCACCGCCCCCAATCCTGAATTCTGTATCGCGGCGCCAGCCGCAATGATCGGAGAATCGAATGTCCCGCGCTTATAACTTTTGCGCCGGCCCGGCGGCCTTGCCGGAAGCGGTCCTTCAGCGGGCCCGCGAGGAAATGCTGGATTACCGTGGCACCGGCATGTCGGTGATGGAGATGAGCCATCGCGATGACGTGATCGTGGCCATGGCGGAGCAGGCCGAACAGGACCTGCGCGATCTGATGGGCATTTCCGACGACTATGCGGTGTTGTTTCTGCAGGGCGGCGCCAGTGCCCAGTTCGCCATGGTGCCGATGAACCTGCTCGGCGACGCGGGCCGCGCGGATTACATCAATACCGGCCAGTGGTCGACCAAGGCGATCAAGGAAGCGCGCCGCTTCGGCGACATTAATGTGGCGGCCTCCAGCGAGGACCGCAACTTCAGCTATGTGCCGGCGCAGAGCGACTGGCGGCTCTCCGACGACGCCGCCTATGTGCATTACTGCCCCAACGAGACCATCGGTGGGCTGGAATTCGACTTCGTGCCCGAGGTGGACAAGCCGCTGGTGGCGGATATGAGCTCCACCATCCTGTCGCGTCCGTTGGATGTCAGCCGTTTCGGCCTGATTTACGCCGGCGCGCAGAAGAACATCGGCCCGGCGGGGATCACCGTGGTGATCGTGCGCAAGGACCTGCTCGGCCGCGCCGGCGCCTCGGTGCCGGCGATGATGAACTACCAGACCCACGCCGATAACGGCTCCATGTACAACACGCCGCCCACCTTCGCCTGGTACCTGGCCGGCCTGGTGTTCCAGTGGCTCAAGGCGCAGGGCGGCGTGCAAGCCATGGGCGAGCTCAACCGCCGCAAGGCGGACAAGCTGTACGGTTTCATCGACGCCAGCGGTTTCTACAGCAACCCGGTGGCGCCCACCCAGCGCAGCTGGATGAACGTGCCGTTCATTCTCTCCGACAGCGCTCTGGACAAGGCGTTTCTGGCCGAGGCGGACGCCGCCGGGCTGCGCAACCTCAAGGGCCACCGCAGTGTCGGCGGCATGCGCGCCAGCATTTATAATGCGGTACCGGAAACGGCCGTGGATGCCCTGATAGACTTCATGGCGGACTTCGAAAAACGCAACGGATAAGGCTGGTACGCGCACATTCGCCAGCCGTGGCGCGCCCAGGCGGAACCTGACATGACCGAATCATTGGACAAGCTGAGAGATCAGATCGACGACCTGGACCAACGGCTCCAGGATCTGCTCAATCACCGCGCCGAGCTCGCCCACCAGGTGGCGGAGGTGAAGCGCCGCGAGGACGCCGAACCGGTGTTTTACCGCCCGGAGCGGGAAGCCCAGGTGCTGAGCCGCATCAAGGAACGCAATACCGGCCCCATCGACGGCGAGTCCATGGCGCGCCTGTTCCGCGAAGTGATGAGCGTGTGCCTGGCCCTGGAACAGCCCATGCGGGTGGCGTTTCTGGGGCCGGAAGGCACCTTTACCCAGCAGGCGGCGATCAAGCATTTCGGCCACGCGGTGGAAAGCGTGCCGCTGGGTGCCATCGACGAGGTGTTCCGTGAAGTGGAGGCGGGCGCCGTGCACTTCGGCGTGGTGCCGGTGGAAAACTCCACCGAGGGCATGGTGAACCACACCCTGGATTCGTTCATGAATTCCGACCTCAAGATCTGCGGCGAGGTGGAGCTGCGCATCCACCACCATCTGCTCGCCGGCCCCCACACCCGCCGGGACAAGGTGACGCGCATCTACTCCCACCAGCAGACGCTGGCCCAGTGCCGCCAGTGGCTGGACGCGCACATGCCGGCGGTGGAACGGGTGGCGGTGAGCTCCAACGCCGAGGCCGCCCGGCGGCTCAAGGACGAATGGAACGCCATGGCCATCGCCGGCGACATGGCCCGTGAGCTCTACGACCTGGAGCCGGTGCAACGCAACATCGAGGACCGCCCGGACAACACCACCCGCTTTCTGATTATCGGCCGCCAGGACACGCCGGCCTCCGGCCGCGACAAGACCAGCCTGCTGATCTCCGGCAAGAACCGCCCCGGGCTGTTGTCCGACCTGCTGCGGCCGTTCCGGGACAAGGGCATCAACCTGACCCGTCTGGAAAGCCGGCCCTCGCGCATCGCCAACTGGAGCTATGTGTTCTTCGTCGACTGCGAAGGCCACAAGGCGGACGCCACGCTCACCGAGGTGCTGGAGACCCTGGAAGCCGACGGCAACACCATCAAGGTGCTGGGCTCCTATCCGAAGGCGGTCCTTTAGGAAAGCGTTATGACTTGCGACTATATCCAACTGGCCAACAGCGGCGTGCAGCAACTGCGCCCCTATCAGCCGGGTAAACCCGTTGAGGAACTGCAGCGCGAGCTGGGTCTGCGCGACGTGGTCAAGCTGGCCAGCAACGAGAATCCGCTGGGGCCGAGCCACCGGGCGCTGGACGCGGTGCGCCGGTCGCTGGATCAGATCCACCTGTACCCGGACGGGGCCGGCTTCGAGCTCAAACAGGCCCTGGCCGATAACCTGGGCGTGGACGCGGACCGGATCACGCTCGGCAACGGCTCCAACGACGTGCTCGAGCTGGTGGCGCGCGCCTATCTGCAGCCCGGTGACGAGGCGGTGTTCTCGGAGTACGCGTTCGCCGTCTACCCGCTGGTGACCCTGGCGTGCTCGGCGAAACCGGTGTCGGTGGATTCGCACCTCTATGGCCACGATCTGGCCGCCATGGCGGACGCCATCACCGAACGCACCCGGGTGGTGTTCCTGGCCAACCCCAACAACCCCACCGGCACCTGGTTCAACGACCAGGCGCTGGACAACTTCCTGGCCAGAGTGCCGGAGCGCGTCCTGGTGGTGCTGGACGAGGCGTACTTCGAGTACGTGGAGGAAAGCCACTACCCGGACGGCCTGCAACGGCTGGACCGCTACCCGAACCTGGTGGTCACCCGTACCTTTTCCAAAATCCACGGGCTGGCCGGCCTGCGCGTGGGCTATGCCGTTTCCCATCCGCAGATCGCCGATGTGCTTAACCGGGTACGCCAGCCGTTCAACGTCAGTATCCCGGCGCTGGTGGCGGCCCAGGCGGCCCTCGGCGACACCGACCATATCGAGAACTCCAAAGGCGAGAACACCGCCGGGCTGGTGCAACTGGCGGAAGGGCTCGACGCGCTCGGCCTCACCCAGATTCCCTCGGTGGCCAATTTCATCGCCTTCGATTGCGGCGGCGACGCGGAGCCGGTCTACCAGGCGCTGCTGCGTGAAGGCGTGATCGTACGCCCGCTGGGCGGCTACGGCTTGCCCAATCACCTGCGGGTCACCGCCGGCACCGCCCGCGATAACGAACGCTTCCTGCAGGCGCTGGAAAAAGTGATGCGCCGCCGATGACCGCGTCCCGGCCCCCTTTGTTTCAACGTGTCGCGATCATCGGGCTGGGCCTGATCGGCGGCTCGCTGGCGGCCGCCATCCGCGAGCAGGGGCTGGCGCGCACCGTGGTGGCCGGCTCCCGCTCCACGCGCACCCTGGAACAGGGCCTGGCCCTGGGGCTGATCGACGAGGGCAGCCAGGACCTGGCGGTGGCGGTGCGCGGCGCCGATCTGGTGTTCGTGGCGACGCCGGTCTCGTCCATGGGCGCGGTGCTGAAAGCGCTGCGCCCGGGGCTCGCCGAGCGCGCCATCGTCACCGACGGGGGCAGCGTCAAAGGCGCGGTGATCGCCGAGGCCCGCCGGGCCCTGGGCGATCATTTCCCCCGCTTCGTGCCGGGGCACCCGATCGCCGGCAAGGAAAAAAGCGGCGTGGAAGCCGCGGATGCCGGGCTGTATCGCCAGCACCGGGTGATCCTGACGCCCACCCCGGACACCGACACCACCGCCACCGCGCGGGTGCGGGCGCTGTGGGCGGCGGTGGGCGCGGAAGTGCTGGAGATGGCGCCGGATCACCATGACCGGGTGCTGGCGGAAACCAGCCATCTGCCCCATTTGCTGGCGTTTTCGCTGGTCGACACCCTGGCCCGGCAGGGCGATTCCACCGAGATATTCCGCTACGCCGCCGGCGGCTTCCGTGATTTCACCCGCATCGCCAGTTCCGACCCGGTGATGTGGCACGACATCTTCCGCGAGAACCGGGACGCGGTACTTGAAGCGCTGGCCCTGTTCCGGGACGGGATCGACCGCTTCCAGAACGCCATCGAGAACAACGACGACGAGGCCCTGATGGGCGTCATGACCCGGGCCAACGCCGCCCGGGCCCACTTTCTGGCCATGAACGAGCGCACCTCCTACACCCGCGCCCGGCATTCCGACGACGAGACAGGCATGACACAGCAATCCAACCCAACCTTCCTGGCGCGCCCCGGCGGCCGGCTCAACGGCCGACTGCGGATGCCGGGTGATAAATCCATGTCCCACCGCGCCATCATGCTGGCGTCACTGGCCGAGGGCACCACCACCGTGGAGGGGTTTCTGGAAGGGGAGGACGCCCTGGCCACGCTGCAGGCGTTCCGCGACATGGGCGTGCTGATCGAAGGCCCCCACCACGGTCAGGTGATCGTGCACGGGGTCGGCCTGCACGGCCTGAAGGCGCCGGGCAAACCGCTCTACATGGGCAATTCCGGCACCTCCATGCGGCTGCTCACCGGCCTGCTCGCCGGCCAGGCGTTCGACACCGAGCTCACCGGCGATGAATCCCTGTCCAAGCGGCCCATGGAGCGGGTCGCCGGCCCGCTTCGCGAGATGGGCGCGCGCATCGACACCGGCGAGGGCGGCCGGCCGCCGGTGCGTATCCACGGCGGCCAGGCGCTGAAAGGCATTCATTACCCGCTGCCGATGGCGTCCGCCCAGGTGAAGTCGGCGGTGCTGCTGGCGGGCCTGTACGCCGAGGGCGAGACCTCGGTGACCGAGCCGGCCCCCACCCGCGACCACACCGAGCGAATGCTGGGCGGTTTCGGCGTGCCGGTACGGCGCGACGGCGCCACCAGCACGGTTACCGGCGGCACGCCGCTGGCGGCGGGGCCGCTGGATGTGCCGGCGGATATCTCCTCGGCGGCGTTCTTCCTGGTCGGCGCCTCCATCGCCGAAGGCAGCGAGCTGACCCTGCCCCACGTGGGCGTGAACCCCACCCGCACCGGGGTGATCGACATTCTCAAGCTGATGGGCGCGGACATCCGCCTGGAGAACCCGCGCGATTCCGGCGGCGAGCCGGTGGCGGACCTGGTGGTCAAGAGCGCGCCGCTGAAAGGCATCGAGATCCCCCGGGAGCTGGTGCCCTTGGCCATCGACGAATTCCCGGCGATCTTTATCGCCGCCGCCTGCGCAGAGGGCGAAACCGTGCTGCGCGGCGCCGAGGAGCTGCGCGTCAAGGAGTCCGACCGCATCCAGGTGATGGCCGACGGCCTGGCGGCCCTGGGCGTGGAGCATGAAGTGCACGAGGACGGCATCCGCATCGTCGGCGGCCCGTTCGGCGGCGGCGAGGTGGATTCCCACGGCGATCACCGCATCGCCATGAGTTTCGCCATGGCGGCGCTGCGCGCCTCGGCGCCGATCACTATTCGCCGCTGCGCCAACGTGGCGACCAGCTTTCCCGGCTTCGCGGACCTGGCCCGCAGTGCCGGCCTCGACCTGGAGGTGCACTCATCCAAGGAGAACGCATGATTCCGATCATCACCATCGACGGCCCGGTGTCCTCCGGCAAGGGCACCGTGGCGCGCCTGGTGGCCGCCCGGCTGGCCTGGCATCTGCTGGATTCCGGCGCCCTCTACCGGGTGCTGGGGCTGCACGCCACGCGCCAGGGCGTGGCCCTGGACGACCAGCCGGCGTTGATCCGGCTCGCCGAGAACCTGCCGGTGGTGTTCCGGGAGCAGGGTGGCGACACCGCCGTGGTACTCGACGGTGAGGACGTGAGCGCCGACATCCGCCGTGAGGAAGTGGGCGAAATGGCCAGCCAGGTGGCCGTGCTGCAGCCGGTGCGCGACGCGCTGTTCGCCCGCCAGCGGGCCTTTGCCCTGGCCCCGGGCCTGGTGGCCGACGGCCGTGACATGGGCACGGTGGTGTTCCAGGACGCGCCACTCAAGATCTACCTCAACGCCA
>DGNT01000085.1 GCA_002389055.1 Alcanivorax sp. UBA4485 | reverse complement strand
TGTCGCGCGCGCCGAAGATCATGTGCAGCGGCACCGCCAGCGCCGACAGGTCGCCGCGCAGGTCGGTGTCACGCAGGATCGCGAGCCCCTCGCGCAGCGCCCGGTGGGCGGGCAGGCCACAGAAATAGAGAATCTCTTTAAGCCGCGCCACGTCCTGGCGCATGCTTTCCGCGCCCTTGCAGTTGAGCGCCAGAAAACGCACCAGGGTGCCTTCGTAATCTTCCCGGCACATCTGCTCGAAGGCGTTGAAAATGTCCGGCTTCATCGCCGCCGGCCAGTCGTCGGCGGCGGTGAAGCGCGGCGTAGTGGCCACCGTGACCACGGATTGCACGCGCTCCGGGTGATCCAGCGCCAGCCGCAGCGCCACCAGCCCACCCAGGGACCAGCCCAGCAGATGGGCGCGCGCCGGCATCACCGCGGCCACCTGGTCGGCCAGGAAGTCCAGGGTGTAGGGGTCATTGGGCAGGGGGCTCTGGCCCATGCCCGGCAGGTCCACCACGGTGACCCGGAAGCGTTCCAGCAGCGCCGGCACGATGTCATCGAAGACAATGGCGTGCAGACCCCAGCCGTGGATCAACACGATGTCCTGGGCCTGGTCGTCACTGACGCCGGTGGCTTTGTAGGTGTTATGGAAGGGAATCAGACGCGGCATGGGTTGTCCTCCAGGGCGCCCAGCAGGCGGTCCACGTCCGCCTCCCGGTGCGCGGCGGAAAGGGTGACGCGCAGCCGTGCCTGGCCCTCCGGCACCGTGGGCGGGCGGATCGCGGACACCAGCACGCCGTGCTCCGCCAGGACGCGGCTCAGCGCCAGCGCGGCGCCGTCGTCGCCGATCAGGATCGGTTGGATCGGGGTGTCGGAATCGATCAGCGTGTAGCCCAGCTCGGCGGCGCCGCGACGAAACCGCTCGATCAATGCGGCCAGGTGCTGGCGGCGCTCCGGTTCGCGGCGCGCCTTATCCAGGCTCACCAGGGTGGCGGCGGCCACGGCGGCGGGCATGGCGGTGGTGTAGACATAGGTGCGGGCGAACTGAATCAGCGTTTCGATCAGCTCATTGGAACCGGCCACGAAGGCGCCGGCGGTCCCCAGCGCCTTGCCGAGCGTGCCCATGTACACCGGCACCCGCTCATTGACCCCCTGCGCGAAGGCGGTGCCCCGGCCCTGGCCGTCCAGCACGCCCAGGCCGTGGGCGTCGTCCACCATCAGCCAGGCATCGCCCGCCTCGCAGGCGTCCAGATAGGCGGCCAAGGGCGCCTGGTCGCCGTCCATGCTGAACACGCCGTCGGTGACCACCAGCTTGCGTTCGGCGTCGCTGCGCGCCAGTTGCGCGGCCAGGGCCTCGGCGTCGTTGTGGGCGAAGCGTCGGAAGCGGGCGCCGCTGAGCAGGCCCGCGTCCAGCAGGGAGGCGTGGTTAAGGCGGTCCTGGAACACGGCGTCGCCTTTGCCCATCAGCGCGGTGATGGCGCCGATATTGGCCATATAGCCGGTGGAGAACAGCAGCGCCCGCTCGCGGCCAGTGTGCGTCGCCAGGGCCTCTTCCAGCATCTGATGCGGACGCTGATGCCCGCACACCAAATGGGAGGCGCCACTGCCCACGCCCCAACGGTCGGCGGCATCGCGGAACGCCGCCACCACGTCCGGGTCGTTGGCCAGGCCCAGGTAGTCGTTGGCGCAGAAATTCAGGTGTTCACGGCCGCCCACCACCGCCGTACGGCCACTGGGGCCGTCCATCAGCGTCGGCTGACGGAAGCGCTGCCGGGCGCGCCGTTCGTCCAGGCGCGCGGAAAGGTCGAAAGCCAAGGGGGGACTCCGCGCGGTTCAGGCGTCCAGCTTCCGATGGGCGGGGCGGCCGGTATCCTTATCCAACACGTGCTTGGCGCCGCGCTTGGAAGGACTCCCCAACGCATCGTGGTACAGGCCGCTTTGCGCCGCTTCGTTCTCCGCCACTTGCTGGCGCAGCGCTTCCTCGTGGGCTTCGTCGGAAGCCTCGTGGCGCGGGTCCAGGGAATGAATGCCGAGACGCTTGAACAGCTGGTGGTCGTGGCTGGCTTCCGGGTTGTCGGTGGTCAGCAGACGCTCGCCGTAGAACATGGAGTTGGCACCGGCCATGAAGCACAGGGCCTGGGCCTCGTCGTTCATTTCCTGGCGCCCGGCGGCCAGCCGCACATAGGAGGCCGGCATCAGAATGCGCGCCACCGCCACGGTGCGCACGAACTCGAACGGGTCCAGATCGTCCACGTCGGCCAGCGGCGTGCCTTCGATCTTAACCAGCATGTTGATCGGCACCGACTCCGGATGCTCCGGCAGGTTGGCCAGCTGCTGTAGCAGGCCGACCCGGTCGTTGCGGTTCTCGCCCATGCCGACGATGCCGCCGCAGCACACCTTCATGCCGGCGTCGCGCACATTGGCCAGAGTGGTCAGGCGGTCGCTGTAGGTACGGGTGGTGATCACCTGGCCGTAGTATTCCGGCGAGGTGTCCAGGTTATGGTTGTAGTAGTCCAGGCCGGCTTCGGCCAGGCTTTGCGCCTGCCCCTCGTCGAGCATGCCCAGGGTCATGCAGGTTTCCAGCCCCAGGGATTTCACCTGGCGCACCATATCCAGCACATAGGGCATGTCCTTGGCGCGCGGACTGCGCCAGGCGGCGCCCATGCAGAACCGCGAGGCGCCCTTTTCCTTGGCGGCGCGCGCCTCTTCCAGCACCCGCTCCACCTCGAGCAACTTCTCTTTCTCCAGCTCGGTGTTGTAGTGGCCGGACTGGGAGCAGTACTTGCAGTCTTCCGGGCAGGCGCCGGTCTTGATCGACAACAGCGTGCTCACCTGCACCGCGTTGGGATCGAAATACTGGCGGTGCACGGCGGCGGCCCGGAAGATCAAATCATTGAACGGCAGGGCGAACAGCGCTTCGATCTCACCGCGGTGCCAGTCGTGGCGTACGGCGTTCGGGGCGGCTTCGGACAGGGGCGTGGCGGCGGCTACAGTCATGATGAAATCTCTCTGAACAGTCCGCATCAGACTAGCAGCGCCCCCGCCCCTGTCAACTTCCAACACGTAACAAGGTTAACCAATGGTTATTTATTGACCATTTATGCCTTTAGAAATTGTAGTTGAGCTTGAGGCTGTATTGGCGGGCATCGCCGTAATAGCCGCCGTTATAGAAGCCCAGGTTGTTGTAGTACTTCTCGTTGGTGAGGTTGCTCACATTGGCGGTCACCGCCAGGGCCGGGTTGAAGCGGTAGCGGGCCATCAGATCCACCAGGGTGTAGCTGTCCTGGACGAACTTGTATTTTCCACTCTGACCCGGGCGGTCGACGAAAGCGTAGATCTCGTTTTGCCAGGCGACCCCGGCCCCTACCGTCAAGCCCTCAAGCCGGCCGGTCAGACGGTAGCGGGTGGACAGGCGCACCATCTCCTCCGGCGAGGTGGTGTTCAGCTCGTCGCCGTCCGGGTCTTCGGTGACCCGGTGCGTGTAGCCGGCCAGCATCTGCCAGCGCGGCAGGATCTCGCCGGAGGCGGTCAGCTCGAAGCCGTTGGTCTGCGCGCCATCCACGGCCCGGTAGGCCTCGGAATTGGGCGGCCCGCCGGGGAGCGGTTCGCCGGTGCCCTCGGCCAGGTTGTCCTGGTCGACACGGAACACCGCCACGCTGGTGTTAAGACGACCGCCGCCGAATTCACTCTTCAGGCCGGCCTCGTAGCTGTTGCCCTCTTCCGGATCGAGGATCTGGTTGTTCAGGTCCCGCTGGGTTTGCGGCTGGAAGATGCTGGTGTAGCTGGCGTAGACGGAGTGGCGCTCGGTGAGGTCGTACACCACGCCGGCGAAGGGCACCACTTCACCGTTTTCCTGGTAGCGCTCGGCAAAATCGCCGCTCCAGTTGAAGCCGCCACGGTCGACCCGCCAATCCACCACACGGGCGCCGGTGATCACCGCCAGGTCGTCGGTGGGTTTGAAGCGGGCGGTGGCGTACAGGCCGGTCTGTGAGGCGCGCTCGTTTTCATCGGTATTGATGTCGCCCCACAGCGGCTTGGCCCGGTTGCCGTCCCAGGTAAAGAGATTGTCCAGGGTGCTGTCGAAGTTCACCGAGGGCTGCCCGATGTAGTCGACCTTGCTGCGCGAATAGCTGGCGCCAACGATCAGCTCATGGTGCCGGCCGAACAATTCGAAGGGACCGTTGGCATAGGCGTCGAAGGTATGCTGGGTCTTATCCTCTATATAGCGACCGGACCAGAACGTCAGCCCGCTGCCGTCCCGATTCAGGGTGCCGCCACCGGCGGAGGCCAGCTGGGCGTCATAATTATTTTCCTGGTAGGTGTAGGCGAGTTTGCCGTACCAGCCGCCGTTGAACTGGTGCTCCAGATTGACGAAGGCGGTACGGGCCTCCTGGGCCCAGCTGCTCCAGTCGGTGGCCGGGTTGGTGTCCCGGTCCAGATCGGCGATGCCTCCGTCACTGTAGAACAGCGGCACGCCGCCCCAGGTGGAGCCTTCCGGGTCGTAGTCCATGGAATCCACGCCCAGGGTGAGCATGGTGTTCTCGGAGATATCCGCCTCCAGGACCCCGTAGAACACCTGCTTTTCGTTTTCGTAGTGCTCCAGGAAAGACTCGCCCTGCTCGTAGGCGGTGACAAAGCGGCCGCGCACCTGGCCGTCCTCGGTCAGCGGGCCGCCCACATCCAGCTCGCCCCGGTAGCCGTTCCAGCTGTTCGCTTCCAGGCCCGCCTGGCCGGCGAATTCCCGGGTGGGCTTCTTGCGCACCAGGTTGATGGTGGCGGACGGATTACCGATACCGTGCAGCAGGCCGCTGGCGCCGCGCAGCACTTCGATGCGGTCGTAGATAAAGGTGTCCGCGTGGGCGCTCTGCTTACCCAGGGTGCTGCTGCGCATGGACGGCATGCCGTCGTAGAGGAAATTGGTAATGTCGAAGCCGCGGGCGCTGAAGGTGAGCCGCTCGGTGTCCTGGGCGTTAACGGTGACGCCGGGGGTCCGCCGCATCACCTCGGCGACGCTGTTGAGGCCGAAATCCTCCATCTGCTCGCGGGTAATCACGGTCACCGACTGGGGCGTTTCCCGGGGCGAGAGCACCATACGGGTAGCGGTGTTGCTGGCGCCGCTGGTGTAGCTGCCGGACCCTTCCGTGGTCATGCCGGCGTCGTAGCCGTCCACGGACGCGCCGACCACGTCGATGGCGTCCAGCTCATGGCTATTCTCGGTATCGTCGCCGGCCGCATGCAGGATGGGACTGCCGGCCAGAATCAGGCAGAGGGAAAGACGGGAAAAGCGTAATGCAGACATAGTTGGCCCCCAGTTGGTGTTTTCGACGATGGCTTGGGGAGACCTGGCTACGTCACTGGTCGGCAATGATAACCATTCTTATCTTTATGTCAAAAATACGTGAATTTCCTTCGCCGGCGCTTCGGCTTACCGTGATTCCAGCCACGGCCTACACGGCCTTGAGGGGATGTCGACTGGGCGGGTCCCGCCGCCGGGGCCATGATGGCGCCTTACACACCAAGGAAGACGGAGGACACGGATGTGGTTCGATCTTGCCGAGCCCTGCCTGTTGTGCGGCCGGCGCAGCACGCGGGGCCTTTGCCGGCTGTGCACAGGAGAGCTGCGCGACGGCGGCGCCCTGTACGACCCGCTTTGCCGCTGCGGGCTGCCCGGCACCGACGGCGGCGCGCTGTGCGGACGCTGCCTGCGGCGGCCGCCGCCGTTCACCACCACCTACTGCCACTGGATCTACCAGTTTCCGTTGGACCGGCTGATCAACGCCTACAAACACAAGGGCTGCCTGCCGGCGGAACGGGCGCTGGAACCCTTGCTGCGCGAGCAACCGCTGCCCTGGCCGGACGCCGAGGTACTCTGCCCCCTGCCCGCCCACTGGCGGCGCCGGCTGGCCAGGGGCTTCGACCAGGCGGAGCGGCTGGCGCTGATACTGGCCCGTCACTGGCGGCGCCCGGTGGCCCCCCTGCTGTTGCGCCACCGCCCCACCGGCCACCAACAGGGCCTGGGCCGCACGGAACGGGTGCGCAACCTGCGCCACGCCTTCCTGGCACGGCCCGGTGCACGCTACCGGCGCATCCTGCTGATCGACGATGTGATGACCACCGGCACCTCCGCCCGCGCCGCCAGCCGCGCGCTGCTCGAAGGCGGCGCCAAGGAAGTGCGCGTCTGGGCCCTGGCAAGAACCCTTTATCAGGCGCGCTAAGCCCACCTACAAAGTACTGTTTGTGGGAGCGAGCCCGGCTCGCGAAAGGCCGCCAACGGCGGCCGGCAGGATACCAGAGACGTTATTTTCGCCTGTCTGGCATCAGGCACCACGGGTCCTTCATAATGCCCTCTTCGTTCCGCAAACGGCCGCGCCCATGAAAATCAGCATCGCCCAAGGGCATAACCCGCCGCACAACATCAACGGCATCACCGTGATCATTGATGTGATCCGCGCCTTCACCACCAGTCACGAAGCGTTTCTGGGCGGCGCCAGCCATATTTACCCGGTGTCCAGCGCCGACGACGCCTTCCGGCTGCGCGAAGACTACCGGGAAGGGCTGTTGGTGGGTGAAGTGCAGGCGCTGCCCATCGACGGCTTCGACCACGGGAACTCGCCCTGGGAAATACGCCACACCGATGTGCGCGGCCGTTATCTGATCATGCGCACCACCAACGGCGTGGCCGCCACCCTGCGCGCCCGCGACAGCCGCCAGGTGCTGGTCGGCGCGCTGATCAACGCCGAAGCCACCGCCAACTACATCCGCGAGCGGAACCCGGACACCGTGGTGCTGGTGGCGTCGCACCCCACCGGCGACGAGGACGTGGCCTGCGCGGAATACATCCGTGGCCTGCTGGGCGGCGAGGGCATCAGCCTGGAGCAGGCCCGCGAGCGCACCCGCAACGCCTTCGCGGCGAAGAAATTCCTGGACGGCAGCCACCCGCGTCTGCGCCCGCAGGATATCGATATGGCCGCGTCCAGCGCCGGGCCGGACGCGCTGATCATGGGCGTGAGCTACGAACCGATTCCGCGCATCGACCTGATCCCGCGCTAACGCGCGGGCCCGGGGCGGCCTGCGTCCTGACCTTTTCCATCAAGCCCGCCGCTCCCCTTGATCAATGACGGCCCGGCGGGCGCCTGTTAGCGTCCCAGGCAACCTCTGACAAACTCCCTAATTCATTGCTTGGAACCGTCATGATCGAGTGGAACGAACAACAGCAGATGATCCAGAAGATGGTGCGCGACTTCGTGGCCAAGGAAGTGGTGCCCAACCTGGACGATATCGAATACAACGGCGTGCCGCCCTACGACATCCTGCGCAAGATGATCAAGACCTTCGGCATGGATGTGATGGCGACGCAGAACTACGAAAAGCAGATCGCCCGCGAAAAAGCCGCCGCCGAAAACGGCGAGGACGCCCCCACCAAGAAGAAGGACGGCCCCTCCGAGGGCGCCGGCGATCAGGCGGCGATGACCATGATTCCGATCATCGAGTTGAGCCGTCACGCCCAGGGGCTGGTCACCGCCATGGGCGTGTCCATGGGGCTCACCGGCGGCGCCATCATGAGCAAGGGCACCATCGAGCAGAAGGAACGCTGGGCGTTGCCGCTGCTGACCCTGGAGAAAGTGGGCGCCTGGGCGATCTCCGAGCCTAATTCCGGCTCCGACGCCTTCGGCCAGATGAAAACCCTGGCCAAGCGCGACGGCAACGGCGGCTACATCATCAACGGCAGCAAGACCTGGATCACCAACGGCCCCTACGCCGATACCATCGTGCTGATCTGCAAGCTCGATGAGGAAGGCGTGGAACCCAGGGATCGCAAGATCGTGTCCTTTATTCTCGACGCCGGCATGGAAGGCCTGGAACAATCCAAGCCGTTCAAGAAGATGGGCATCGGCTCTTCGCCCACCGGCGAGCTGTTCTTCAGCGATCTGAAAGTGGGCGCCGACCGCCTGCTCGGCGGCAGCGAAACCAGCTACGGCCGTTCCGGCGCCAAGGCCACCTTCATGCAGGAGCGCGCCGGCGTCGCCGCCATGGCCCTGGGGATGGTGGAGCGTGCTCTGGAACTGTCCACCGCCTACGCCCGTGACCGGGCCCAGTTCGGCCGCCCGATCGGCGACAACCAACTGATTCAACTGAAACTGGCGAAGATGGAAGTGGCGCGGGCCAACCTGCAGAACATGGTGTTCCGCTATATCGAAATGACCGCCGCCGGCAAGCAGATGAGCCTGGCGGAAGCCTCGGCGATGAAGCTGTACGCCGCCCAGACCGCCATGGAAGTGTCCACGGAGGCAGTCCAGGTGCACGGCGGCTACGGCTACATGCGCGAATCGCGTGTGGAGCAGCTGATGCGCGACGCCAAGATCCTGCAGATCTACGCCGGCACCGATGAGATGCAGATCATCGCCATCGCCCGGGACCTGCTGGGCAGAGGCTGAGCGGGCGCAAGCGGTAGGCTTGGAGCTTGCCGCTGGAAGCTTGTAGCCTTGAAGCAGCCAGCAACAAGGAGGACTCCCCATGGCACTACAGCAACAGCATTGCGAAGCCTGCCGCGCCGACGCCCCCCGCATCAGCGATGCGGAAGCGGACAAGCTGCGCGGCGAAATCCCGGAATGGAAACAGGTGGAGGAAGACGGCGAAGAGAAACTGCAGCGCCAGTTCAAGTTCAAGGACTTCGCCCAGGCTCTGGCGTTCACCAACCAGGTCGGCGACCTGGCGGAACAGGAGGGGCACCACCCGGCCCTGCTCACCGAGTACGGCAAGGTCACGGTGACCTGGTGGACCCATAAAATCGGCGGTCTGCACCGCAACGACTTCATCTGCGCGGCGAAGACCGACGCGCTGTTCGAAAAAAGGGCCTGACGTCGAATGGACTCACCCGCTCCCTGGACGCTAAGAGGGCACGCCTACGTCTGCGCCCTGGCGATGCCCGATGCCCTGCGTCGGCAACAAGGCGGCACCGCCGAAGCACTCGGCCCGGCGACGGGCCGCCTCGGGATAGTCATGTTCGTGGATTACCAGCGTTCAGAGGTGGGGCCGTACCGGGAGTTGTTGTTCATGCCCGGGCCCTGTCGCTTTCCAGACGGTCGCCGACGCTGGTCGATCGGCCGCATCTATGTGTCCAGCGAAGACAGCGCCCTCAATGGCAACCGCAACTGGGGCCTGGACAAGCGCGTGGCCTCTTTCCAGGTCGAGCGAACCCGCCACGGCGAGAGCGTGACCGTGCGCTACCAGGACCGCGACATCGCCGGTCTGACCCTGAAGCGGCGCGGCCCCGCCCTACCCGTACTCGGACCCTGGCTGCCCGAGCGCTGGCGCCGGCTGGGTCAGGTGCGCGACAACCAACAATTCGTCTTCGCGCCCTCGGTGCGGAGCCGCCTGGGCGTTGCCAGCCTGAGCGATGCCTGGGGCAACGGTAAGGATTTCCCGCAGTTGCAGTACGGCAGCGGACGCGGCTCTCTGTACCTGCCGGACTTCCACCTCGACTTCCCCGAAGCCGATACCCAACCCCTGTCCTGAACCTTACGGTGACCGGAACCATCATCCAGCTGTCGCTTCGCGACAGCCACCCCACACGCGCCCTTTGCTAGCATGGGTCACGGCAATCAGGAGAGACCCATGGCTTTAAGCGAAGAGCAAAAAGAACAGATCAAAGCGGCTTCCGATAAGACCTTCCCGTTCGTGGAGCGCTGCGGCGCCAAAACCCTGGAGGTGGACCGCGGCTACTGCAAGATGATGATGCCGCTGGCGCCCAACCTGAACCACGTCGGCATCATGTACGCGGGCGCCCTGTACACCATCGCGGAGCTGCCCGGCGGCGTGATCTATATGTCGTCGTTCGATACCCGGCGCTTCTACCCGATCGTCAAGGACATGCGGATCCGCTTCCGTCGCCCGGCCACCACCGACGTGACGGTGGAAGTGCGCATCACCGATGAGGAAATCGAACGCATCCAGACCGAGGCGGACGCCAACGGTAAATGCGATTTTGAATGGGATACCGAAATCAAGGACGAGAAAGGGGAAGTGGTGGCGCTCACCCATAACGTGTATCAGCTGCGAAAAATCGGCAGCTGAACCGGTATAAGAAAGGGTCAAAGCGACATCCGCAATTAGTTGCCGCTTTCGCAAAGGCTTATTGACAGGCTTTGTTCGTCAGAGCTAGCCTGAAATCGCACTCCGATGAGGCACGGAGCCCGGGGGTGCGTTTCCGACATGAGAGTCTGGAAATCACGCGCGGCCTTCGGGCCGCGCTTTTCATTTCCGCTCGCCCAGCTCCACCACCGCTTCGATGAACACCTTGGCGTGCTCCGGGTCCACTTCCGGTGTAATGCCGTGCCCCAAATTGAAGATGTGCCCCGGGTGGTCGCCGAAGTCATCGAAGATGCGCGCCACCTCGGCGCGGATCGCGGCCGGAGAGGCGTACAGCACCGCCGGGTCCATGTTGCCCTGCAGCGCCACCCGGTTGCCGACGCGGCGGCGGGCCTCACCGATATTGATGGTCCAGTCCAGACCCAGGGCGTCACAGCCAGTGTCCGCCATGGATTCCAGCCACAGCCCGCCGTTCTTGGTGAACAGGATCACCGGCACCTTGCGACCCTCGGCGTCCGGCTCCAGCCCGTCGACGATGCGCTGCATATAGCGCAGCGAAAATGTCTGGTAGGCCTCGGCGGACAGGGCGCCGCCCCAGGTGTCGAAAATCTGCACCACCTGGGCGCCGTGACGGATTTGGGCGTTCAGGTAATCGGTGACCGCCCGGGCCAGCTTGTCGAGCAGCGCGTGGGCCAGCTCCGGCCGGTTGTAGACCATCCCCTTGAGATGACGGAAATCCTTGCTGGGCCCGCCTTCCACCATGTAGGTGGCAAGCGTCCAGGGGCTGCCTGAGAAGCCGATCAACGGCACCCGACCGTTCAGCGCGCGGCGAATGGTGCTCACCGCGCGCATCACGTAGTCCAGGTCCGCTTCCGCGTCCGGCACGGGCAACGCGGCGATCTCTTGCTCGGTGCGCACCGTCTTGCGGAATTTGGGCCCCTCACCGGGCTCGAAGTACAAACCCAGCCCCATGGCGTCGGGAATGGTGAGAATGTCGGAGAACAGAATCGCCGCGTCCAGCGGGTAACGCTCCAGCGGCTGCAGCGTCACCTCGCAGGCCAGTTCCGCGTTGCGGCACAGGTCCATGAAGGACCCGGCCTGCTCCCGGGTAGCCCGGTACTCCGGCAGATAACGACCGGCCTGGCGCATCATCCAGATCGGCGTGCGATCCACCGGCTGGCGGGCCAGGGCTTTCAACAAACGGTCATTCTTCAGCGGCGCGTGCACCATAAAATTCAAACGTCCAGATAATCGAGGATGCCTTTGGCGGCTTCGCGGCCTTCCCAGATGGCGGTCACCACCAGGTCGGAACCGCGCACCATATCGCCGCCGGCGAAGATCTTCTCGTTGCTGGTCTGGAACGGGAAGGCCTGCTTTTCCACGGCGGTAACACGGCCGGCCTCGTCGGTGACCACGTTCTTGGCGTCGAACCAGTCGGACGGGCTGGGACGGAAACCGAACGCCACGATCACCGCGTCGGCGGGCAGCACTTCTTCGCTGTCGGGGATCGGCTCCGGGCGGCGGCGACCGTTGTTGTCGGGCTCGCCGAGCTTGGTTTCCACCACTTTGACACCGACCACCTTGCCGTTTTCACCCACCACTTCAATCGGCTGGCGGTTAAACAGGAACTGCACGCCCTCTTCCTTGGCGTTGGCCACTTCGCGGCGGGAGCCGGGCATGTTTTCTTCGTCACGGCGGTAGGCGCAGACCACGCTGTCAGCGCCCTGGCGGATCGAGGTGCGGTTACAGTCCATGGCGGTGTCACCCCCGCCCAGAATCACCACGCGCTTGTTGCTCACATCGATGAAGTCCGCCGGGTCTTTTTCAAAACCCAGATTGCGGTTGGCGTTGGCGACCAGGAACGGCAGCGCTTCGTGTACGCCGTCCAGATCTTCACCGGGGAAACCGCCTTTCATGTAGGTGTAGGTGCCCATGCCCATGAACACCGCATCGAACTCTTCCAGCAGTTCGTCGATGGTCACGTCGGTGCCGATGTCGGTGTTGAGGCGGAACTCGATGCCCATGCCCTCGAATACTTCGCGGCGCTTGGTCATCACCGGCTTTTCCAGCTTGAATTCGGGGATGCCAAAGGTCAGCAGACCGCCGATTTCCGGGTAGCGGTCAAACACCACCGGCTTAACGCCGCTGCGCACCAGCACGTCGGCGCAGCCGATGCCGGCCGGACCGGCACCGATCACCGCGACCTTCTTGTCGGTCCACACCACCTTGGACATATCCGGGCGCCAGCCCATGGCCAGCGCGGTATCGGCGATGTACTTCTCGGTGGCACCGATGGTCACCGCGCCGAAGCCGTCGTTCAGAGTACAGGCGCCCTCGCAGAGACGGTCCTGCGGGCACACGCGGCCACAGACTTCCGGCAGGGAGTTGGTCTGGTGCGCCAGCTCCACCGCTTCCATCAGGTTGCCTTCGCTGATCAGCTTCAACCAGTTGGGAATGTAGTTGTGCACCGGGCACTTCCACTCGCAATAAGGGTTGCCGCAATGCAGACAGCGATGCGCCTGGTGCTCCACTTCCCGGGTTTCATACGGGTAGTAGATTTCCTCGTAGCGGTCCTTGCGCTGCTCGATGTCCTTTTTCTTCGGGTCCACCCGGGGGACATCAAGAAACTGGAAATGGTTGTTTAAACGTTCAGCCATGTTGTTCCCCGTTATGCCGGATTCGCACGCGTGCTTTTGAGCAGATCTTCCAGGCTGGCAGCCTTGGGCTTAACCAGCCAGAATTTACGGCTCATGGCATCGAAATTATCAAGAATGTACTGGCCCCATTCGCTGCCGGTCTCTTCCACGAATTCGTTAATCACGTGGCGCAGATGGCTGCGGTGGGATTCGGTGGCCTCGGAGCTGATGCGGTGCAGCTCGATCAGTTCCGGGTTCACGCGGTCGAAGAAATCGTTGTCTTCGTCCAGCACATAGGCGAAGCCGCCGGTCATGCCGGCACCGAAGTTGTGCCCGGTGCGGCCAAGAATGGTGACGCAGCCGCCGGTCATGTACTCACAGCAGTGGTCGCCGGAGCCCTCCACCACGGCGTGCACCCCGGAGTTACGCACCCCGAAACGCTCGCCGGCGGTGCCGGAGGCGAACAGCTTGCCGCCGGTGGCGCCGTACAGGCAGGTGTTACCGATGATCGCGGTGTCCTGGGTCTTGAACGGGCTGCCCTTGGGCGGACGAATCACCACCTTGCCGCCGGCCATGCCCTTGCCGACGTAATCGTTGGCGTCACCTTCCAGGTACAGGTGCAGGCCACCGGCGTTGAACACACCGAAGCTCTGCCCGGCGGTGCCGGTGAAACGCGCACGAATCGGCGCGTGGTCCATGCCCAGGTTGCCGTGGTGCTTGGCGATTTCGCCGGACACGGTGGCGCCCACGGAGCGGTCGCAGTTGGTGATGGTGTAGTGGA
>DGNT01000083.1 GCA_002389055.1 Alcanivorax sp. UBA4485 | reverse complement strand
AGCTGGGCGCCTACGCGCTGGCGCCGGGCATCCAGGTGATCGCGCCGTGGCGCGAGTGGGACCTGAACTCCCGCGAGAAGCTGATGCAGTTCTGCGAGGACCACGAGATTCCCGTGGACTTCACCAACAAGAAGAAAAAGTCGCCGTACTCCATGGACGCCAACCTTCTGCACATCTCCTACGAGGGCGGCAACCTGGAAGATCCCTGGTGGGAAGCGGAGGAAGACATGTGGCGCTGGAGCGTCAGCCCGGAAGCGGCGCCGGACCAGGCCACCTACGTGACCCTGACCTACGAGAAGGGTGACATCGTCGCCATCGACGGCGAACGCCTGAGCGGCGCCGCGATTCTGAGCAAGCTCAACAAGCTGGGCGGCGACAACGGCATCGGCCGTCTGGATATCGTCGAGAACCGCTACGTGGGCATGAAATCCCGGGGCTGCTACGAAACCCCCGGCGGCACCATCATGCTGCCCGCCCACCGTGCCATTGAGTCGCTGACCCTGGACCGCGAATCCGCCCACCTGAAGGATTCGGTGATGCCCAAGTACGCCGAGCTGCTCTATAACGGCTACTGGTGGTCCCCGGAGCGCCTGGCGCTGCAGAAGCTGATCGACGCCACCCAGGAGAACGTCAACGGCGAGGTGCGCATGAAGTTGTATAAAGGCGCCGCCACCGTGGTCGGCCGCCGGTCCGAGAACGACAGCCTGTTCGACGCCTCCATCGCCACCTTCGAGGACGACGCCGGCGCCTACGACCAGAAAGACGCGGAAGGCTTCATCAAGCTCAACGCCCTGCGCCTGCGCATTGCCGCCAAGAACGGCCGCAAGCTGTCCTGAGCCCCCTCTGAGCGGGCCCCGGCCGGGGCCCGCTGTTACACATCGGCAATGGAAACCTTTCCGTTCTTGTACGAAGGTACCGATTAAGGCAGTCCTTCGAATCACAACAACAGAAAGGTGGACCATGGCGATGCTCCCTGTTCCCTCGTTTTCAGCCGCACGGGCCGGGCTCTGCCTGGCGTTGATGCTGGTGGCCGCGCCGGCGATGGCCGGTTGGCCGTTCAACCTGTTTTCTCCACCCGAGTTTTCCGACCAGACCCGCGACGTGATCTTCGTCGGCAATAACTGGGAAGGCACGGTCAATGTGATCGATGCCGAGACCTACGAGCCGCTCGGCACCATCAACGCGATTCCCGATAAGACCGAGCGCACCACCGAAATCTACTTGAACCCGGTGCGCCTGTTGTTCTTCCAGGGCGTGCGTCTGCTGATCGGCGAGGGCAACCACCAGTACGTGGACGACATGTACAGCTCCAACGACGGCCGCCTGCTGGTGGTGTCGCGGCCCAGCTTCGCCGACGTGGTGGCGCTGGACGTGATTACCGGCGAAGTGGTGTGGCGCTTCCAGGTGGACGGCTACCGGTCCGACCATATGGCGATCTCCCCGGACGGTCGGCATGTGGCGGTGTCCGCCTCCACCGGCGGCGTGGTGCACGTGCTGGACGTGGCCACCGGCGAAGAGGTGGGCAATTTTCCGTCCGGGGATTCCCCCCACGAGAACATCTATTCCGAGGACGGCGAGCGCATCTTCCACGCCGCCATCGGCCAGGTGTTCACGCCGCTGGACCGGGGCCGGGTGGTCAAGCGCCTGACCAAGGGCGAGCGCCTGTTCCAGATCGTCGACGCGGAGACCTTCGAGATCATCAAGCGGTTCGACCTGCGTGAAAAGCTGGACCAAGCCGGCTACACCGACCTGAGCCCGGCGATCCGGCCGATGGCGCACACCCACGACGAGCGCTATTTCTACTTCCAGGTGTCGTTCTTCCACGGCTTCCTGGAGTACGACATGCAGGAAGACCGCATCACCCGTCTGGCGCACCTGCCCAACCTGGTGCCCAACCTGCCCCGCGAGAAGTACGTGAACGATTCCGCCCACCACGGCATCGCGCTGAGCGGCGACCAGAGCACCCTGTGCGTGGCCGGCACCATGAGCGACTATGTGGCGATCGTCTCCCGGGAGACGTTCGAATACACCATCTTCACCGGCATCGGCGAGAAGCCCTACTGGGTGACCACCAGCGAGGACGGCGAGCACTGCTATATCTCCTGGAGCGGCACCGACCAGATGTCGGTATTCTCCTACGAAAGCGGCCAGGAGGTGGCCCGGCTGGACGTCGGCGATCACCCGCAGCGGGTTCGCGAAGGGCGTATACTGGAAAACTGGTTAACCCCTTGAAGCGCCCGGCGGGCGCGGCCCGCCGGTAAAATTTACGCTATTGTCTGGCCCCGCCGGGCGTCCCTGTGTACTCTGCCGAAAAGTCGGCGTGCCGGGGGCGCGGCGGGGTTTTTCGTTATCCAAAAGCGTCCAGGCGAAAGAGCAAGCGCATGAATAAAACCACCGTCGGCTGGCGGGAATGGGCCAGCCTGCCCGAGCTGGGTATCAAAGCGATCAAGATGAAGGTGGATACCGGCGCGCGCACTTCGGCGCTGCACGCCTTCGAAGTGGAAAGCTTCCAGCGTGACGGGCGTGAGTGGATCCGGTTCAGCATCCATCCGTTTCAGGATTCCGACCAGGCCCGCGAATGCGAAGCGCCATTGTTGGACCGTCGTGTGGTGACGGATTCCGGCGGGCACCGGGAAGAGCGCCCGGTGATCAAAACGCTGCTCGCCCTGGGCGGGCGCCGCTGGCCGGTCGAGATAACACTGACCGACCGTGACACTATGAAATTTCGCATGTTGCTTGGACGCACCGCCATGGATCAGTTGGTGGTGCATCCCCAGGCTTCATTTCTACTCGGTGGCAACGAGCATCAACCATGAAGATAGCGATTCTGTCCCGGAACAAGCACCTGTATTCCACGCGCCGCCTGGTTCAGGCGGGCCAGGACGCCGGTCACGAGATGCATGTGATCGACACCCTGCGCTGCTATATGAGCATGGTCTCTCATAAGCCGGAGATCCATTTCAAAGGCCAGGTGCTGGAAGGGTTCGACGCGGTGATCCCGCGGATCGGCGCGTCCGTGACCCAGTACGGCACCGCGGTGCTGCGCCAGTTCGAGATGATGGGCGTGTTCCCGGTGAACGAGTCGGTGGCGATTTCCCGCTCCCGGGACAAGCTGCGTTCCCTGCAGCTGTTGTCCCGCAAGGGCGTGGGCCTGCCGGTGACCGGTTTCGCCCACTCCCCGGATGATATCCCCGACCTGATCAACATGGTCGGCGGTGCGCCGCTGGTGATCAAAATGCTGGAAGGCACCCAGGGCATCGGCGTGGTGCTGGCGGAGACCCGCAAGGCGGCGGAATCGGTGATCGAGGCCTTCATGGGCCTGAACGTCTCGGTGATGGTGCAGGAATACATCAAGGAAGCCGGCGGCGCCGACATCCGTTGTTTCGTGGTCGGCGGCAAAGTGATCGCCGCCATGAAACGCCAGGCACTGCCCGGCGAGTTCCGCTCCAACCTGCATCGCGGCGGCACCGCCAGCCTGATCCGCATTACCCCGGAAGAGCGCGCCACCGCGGTGCGCGCGGCGCGCATCATGGGCCTGAACGTGGCCGGCGTGGACATTCTGCGCTCCCACCACGGTGCGCTGGTGATGGAGGTGAATTCCTCGCCGGGCCTGGAAGGTATTGAAGCGGCCACCAATAAAGACGTGGCCGGCATGGTGGTTAAGTTTATTGAGAGTAATGCGCGGCCGCATCGTACTCAGACCAAAGGCGCGAAGGGCTGACGGTCAGTTGACAGTGGATAGTTGATAGTTGACAGCTGAAAACAGCTAAAACAAGAATCCGGTGAGTGATGACGAGCAGCAAAGGTAAGAGTGGGCAGGAAGAGAAGGCGGCGCCGTTTGAGTTGAACGGCACGCGGGTGATGCCGGGTACCCGGGTCAAGGTGGAGTTGCCGCTGGCGCAGCTATACACGCAGACGCCGTTGAACGTGCCGATTCATGTGATTCATGGGCGGCGGCCGGGGCCGGTGTTGTTGGTCAGCGCGGCGATCCATGGCGATGAGCTGAACGGTGTGGAGATTATTCGCCGGCTGCTGCGTCATTCCTCGCTGAACCGCCTTAACGGCACCCTGCTGGCGGTGCCGGTGGTCAATGTGTTCGGTTTTATTCATAAGACCCGCTACCTGCCCGACCGCCGTGATCTCAACCGCTCGTTCCCCGGTTCGGAGACCGGCAGCCTGGGCGCGCGCATGGCCTGGCAGTTCAAGACCCAGGTGCTGGACCGCGCCACCCACGCGGTGGACCTGCACACCGGCGCCATCCACCGCGCCAACCTGCCGCAGATCCGTGCCGACCTGTCCAACGATGATACCGCCGCCATGGCCGCCGCCTTTGGCGTGCCGGTGGTGATCAACTCGGTGCTTGGCGAGGGGACCCTGCGGGAAGTGGCCGAGGCCCAGGGCATTCCGGTGATCACCTATGAAGCCGGGGAGGCGCTGCGCTTCGATGAAAGCTCGATCCGCGCCGGCGTTAAAGGGGTGCTCAACATCATGCACCACCTGAAGATGACCGGGCCGCGCCGCACCCGCGCCCCGCTGGAGCCGCACATCGCGCGTTCCTCGAGCTGGGTGCGCGCCGAGCGCGATGGCGTTTTTCTGCCGCTGGTGGCGCTCGGCGCCTGGCTGCGCAAAGGCCAGTTGATCGGCCGTATTTCCAGCCCGTTCGGCGGCGAGGACGTGACCATCGAATCGCCCTGTGCCGGCATTCTGGTGGGCCGCAACAACCTGCCGCTGGTCAACGAGGGGGAGGCCCTGTACCACATCGCCCGCTTCGAGGAAGTGCGTGAAGTGGCGCAGAATCTGGAAGTCTTCACCTCGGACATCGAGCGCGGGCCGGGGCTCACCGGCGAACCGCCGATTGCCTGATAAGGACCGGATGATGATCCTGCCGTCGCCGCGGGCCGTGTATCGCGGTTTGCGCAAAATGCTGCGTTTTCTGGCGCGCCCGGCGCGGCGCGCCGGCAGCCGTGGCGGCCCGGTGATCCAGACCTACCGGGGGTACGGCTCCCGGGAAGAAGTGTTCCTGATGGGGCGTGTGTTCCGGCAGCCGGGCCTGGGGCTCAAACTGGGCGAGGGCCCGCTCGACGATCTGATCAACATCGCCCGCCGCACCGCCCGTTGGGGCATCCGCGACGCCCGGGTGGCTGTCACCGTGGGCGACGCCCACGCCTGCGTGACCACCGACCGGGACGGCTATTTCAGCGCTCAGATGCCGATCGAAGAACCGCTGCCGGACGGTGGTTTCTGGCAGCAGGCGCGGCTGGAACTGTTGCCCGCGTCGGAGCACGCCGAGGCGCCGGCCGGCGAACCCAGCGTGGCCACCACCGCGGAAATCTATATACCGCCCCGCGAGGTGGACCTGGCGGTGGTCAGCGACATCGACGACACGGTGATCTACACCGGCGTCGCCAGCAAGCTGACCATGATGTACCAGTTGTTTATCGCCAAGGCCCGCCACCGCACCGCGTTTCCCGGCGTGTCCGCGTTCTACCGGGCGCTGTTCCACGGCGAAAGCGGCGAGCGCCGCCGGCCCATGCTGTACGTGTCGCGGGGCCCCTGGAGCATCTACGACGTGCTGGTGGAGTTCTTCCGCCTCAACCACATTCCCCACGGGCCGGTACTGTTCCTGCGCGAATGGGGCGTGACCTTCCAGCGGCCGCTGCCGATCCGCGCCAAGGACCACAAGGCGATGCTGATCGAACGCATGCTGTCGCTCTACCATCAGCTGCCGTTCGTGTTGATCGGCGACAGCGGCCAGCACGACCCGGAAGTGTACGCGGACCTGGTGGCCCGCTACCCCGGCCGCATCCGCGCCATCTACATCCGCCACGTGCACCAGGGCGAGGACCGGGATCAGGCGATCCAGGCGCTCGCCGACCGGGTGGCGGAAAGCGGCTGCCAGATGATCCTCGCCAAGGACAGCCTGGAGATGGCCCAGCACGCGTTCGACAACGGCCTGATCGCCGAACGCGGCCTCGACGAGGTGCGCGCCGACTGCCGCAGAAGAGGCAGTTGACAGTTAATTAACAGTTGATAGTTGACAGTGGATAGTTGATAGCGAAAACAACGCGAGTCAGGCGGTTGTCGTATTTGCAGAACGCGATTTGTAAATAAGCAGGGACAGCATCCCCGCAGCACCGAGTTTCAATACACGCGCCGAAGCTAGCGGCTACGCTTTGTTTTTAGCTATCAACTATCCACTGTCAACTATCAACTCTTCTCCTCGATCTTTCCGCCCACGCTGCGCCATCCTGCGAAGCCTCCTTCAATGTCACATACCGGCCCAAACCCCATGTCCATGAGCTGGGCGGTGGCGAGGGCGGAGCGGTGGCCGAGGGCGCAGAAGAGGACGAAGCGCTGGCCGCTGGCGAAGTCGGCTTTGTGGTAGGGGGAGTCCGGGTCGACCCAGAATTCCAGCATGCCGCGCGGCGCGTGCAGGGCGCCGGGCACGGTGCCTTCCCGTTTCAGTTCGCGCACGTCGCGGATGTCCACGAAGCGCACGTTCGGGTCGTCCAGCAGGGCGCGGGCCTGTTCCGGGCTAAGCCGCTCGATGCGCGCTTCGGCGGCGGCCACCAGTTGCGAGACGCTTTGCTTCAGGGCCATGAGGCTCCTCCGTTATTGGGGTTTACCCGGCGTGGCCACCAGGCCGTCGCGGCTCAGTACGGCGGCGATCTCCTCGAGAATGGCCGGGTCGTCGATGGTGGAGGGCAGCGGAAAGTCGCGGCCGTTGGCCATCTTGCGCAGGGCGGCGCGCAGGGTTTTCCCTGAGCGGGTCTTGGGCAGGCGCTGCACCACCAGGGCGCGGCGGAAGCGGGCCACGGCGCCCACCTGCTCGCGGATCAGCGCCACCAGTTCCTGTTCCAGGCGCGGCTCGTCGATGTCGGCGCCGTCCTTGAGCACCACCAGGCCCACCGGTACTTCGCCGCACAGCTCGTCGTGCATGCCCACCACGGCGGATTCCGCCACCGCCGGGTGGGTGGCGATGTGCTCTTCCATCACCCCGGTGGAAAGCCGGTGGCCGGAGACGTTAATCACATCGTCGGTGCGGCCCATGATGTAGACGAAGCCGTCCGCGTCCAGATAGCCGCCGTCGCCGGTGTGGTAATAGCCCGGGTGGGTGTTCAGATAGGCGTCCAGATAGCGCGGGTGGTCGTTCCACAGGGTCTGGGCGCAGCCCGGCGGCAGCGGCAGGCGCAGCACAATGGCGCCTTCTTCATCCGGGCCCAGCGGCTGGCTGTTGGCGTCCAGCACTTCGACCTGGTAGCCGGGCACCGGCCGGTTGGTGGAGCCGCCGCGCACCTCGGTCTGGCCCAGGCCGGTGCAGGGCGCGGTCACCGGCCAGCCGGTCTCGGTCTGCCACCAGTGGTCGTACACCGGTCGCCCGGTGAGCTCGCTAAGCCATTGGTAGGTGGGCGTATCCAGCTTCTCGCCGGCCACGAACAGATGGCGCAGGCTGCTCACGTCGTAGCGCTTGAACGCCTCGCCGTCCGGGTCTTCCTTGCGGATCGCCCGGAACGCGGTGGGCGCCGCGAACAGCCCCTGCACGCCGTGCTCCTGCACCACCCGCCAGTAGGCGCCGGCGTCCGGTGTCTTCACCGGCTTGCCCTCGAACATCACCGTGGTGCAGCCGCCCAGCAGCGGCGCGTAGACGATGAACGAATGGCCCACTACCCAGCCCACGTCCGAGCAGCCCCACCAGACTTCGCCGGCGCGCATGCCGTACACCTCGCGCAGTGCGTACAGCAGCGCCACCGCGTGGCCGCCGTTGTCGCGCACGATGCCCTTGGGTTTGCCGGTGGTGCCGGAGGTGTACATGATGTACAGCGGGTCGGCGGCGTTGACCGGCACCGGCGCCGCCGGGGCGCTGCCGGTGACTTCCGCGCACCAGTCCTTGAAGCCGGTGCCGGTCAGGTCCGCCGGGCCCGCGTCCCGTTGCAGCATCAATACCGCCTCGACCTGATGGGTGGCCTGTTGGAGGGCGCCGCTGACCAGCGGCATATAGGGGATCACGCGGTCGACTTCGATGCCACAGGACGCGGTCAGCACCACCTTGGGTTTGGCGTCGTCCACGCGGATCGCCAGCTCATGGGCGGCGAAGCCGCCGAACACCACCGAATGCACCGCGCCCAGCCGCGCGCAGGCGAGCATGGCGATGGCCGCTTCCGGCACCATCGGCAGATAGATCACCACCCCGTCGCCCTTGCCGACGCCGAGGCGCGCCAGGGCGCCGGCCAGCTCCGCCACCCGGTCTCTCAACTGGTTGAAGGTGAAGCGCTGCTGGCTGGCGGTGACCGGGGAATCGTGGATCAGCGCCAGCTGTTCGCCGCGGCCCTGTTCAATCTGATAATCCAGCGCCAGGTAGCTGGTGTTGAGTACGCCATCGCCGAACCAGCGGTGGGTGCCGTCCTGCAGGGTTTCCAGAATGCGGGTGGGGGGTTGGTACCAGGCCACGGCCCGGGCCTGCTCGGCCCAGAAATCGTCGGCGTTGTGCCGCGCCCGCTGGTAGGCCTCCGCGTAACTCATGCTCCGCTCCTTGCCGTCGTCGCTGCCTGTTGTTATTCGCCGCGCCCATGGGCGCTCAGGTTCATACAACCACGAAGAGGGCGGGGAGGCTATTCGACGAAGGAGGTAGGGGGGGGCTGGCTTGGCGCCGGGACCCTCCAGCCGGGGTCGCGGAAGGGCCTAACACAGACCCGCTCCGGAGAGGCTTCGGAGGTTCCGGGTCATAGCTGGCGCCGAACCTTTCTGCGAAGCGGGAGTTCTGTGCGAGCGGGCCTTGCCCGCGAAAGGGAGCGAAGCTCCCGGCAGGATTCCAGAGACTTTTCTAATGACGGCACAAACAGCGTCTCTGGGATCCTGCCGGCCGGCAAGGCCGGCCTTTCGCTTGCAAGGCAAGCTCCCACAAGGTCCGGTCCTACAGGTCAGGCGCCGCGGTTGCCGCCGCCGGAGCGGCGGGCGCGGCCGCCCTGGTTGGGGCGGCCAGAGCCACCACCACCGCCGGGGCGACCGCCACCGCCGGGGCGACCGCCACCGCCGGAGCGCGCGCCGCCGCCAGAGCGTTGGCCGCCGCCGGGCTTGTTGCCGCCGGGGCGGCCGCCGCCACCGCCACGGGGGCGCTGGGGCGGCCGGGGCGGACGGTCGTCGGCCGGCTCGGGGGCCGCTTTGCTGGCGTCGAAGCCGGTCACTTCCTTGCGTTCCAGGGGCTTCTTGATCAGCCGCTCGATGTCCTTGAGCAGTTTGCGGTCCTCGCCGCTGACCAGGGAGACCGCCTGGCCGCTGGCGCCGGCGCGGCCGGTGCGGCCGATGCGGTGCACGTAATCCTCGGCCACGTTGGGCAGGTCGAAGTTGACCACCTGGGGCAGCTGGTCGATGTCCAGGCCGCGGGCGGCGATGTCGGTGGCCACCAGGGCGCGCACTTCGCCGTTCTTGAAGCCGGCCAGGGCCCGGGTGCGGGCGCCCTGGCTCTTGTTGCCGTGGATGGCGGCGGCCTGGATGCCGGCGCTTTCCAGCTGTTTGGCGAGCCGGTTGGCGCCGTGCTTGGTGCGCGTGAACACCAGCACCTGGAACCACTGTTCGTCGTCGATCAGGTGGGTGAGCAGGGCGGCCTTGTGGCTCTTGTCCACCGACACCGCCCACTGACGCACGCGCTCGGCGGTGCTGTTGCGCGGGCTGACGTCGATCTGCACCGGGTCGTTGACCAGGGTTTTGGCGAGGCCGCGAATTTCGTTGGAGAAGGTGGCCGAGAACATCAGGGTCTGACGCTTTTGCGGCAGCACCTTGAGGATGCGGCGGATGTCATGGATGAAGCCCATGTCCAGCATCCGGTCCGCTTCGTCGAGCACCAGGATTTCCAGGTTGTCGAAGCGCACTGCCTTTTGCTGGAACAGGTCCAGCAACCGGCCGGGGGTCGCCACCAGGACGTCCACGCCACGGTTGAGCTTGTCGATTTGCGGGTTGATCTTGACCCCGCCGAACACCACCGCCGAGCGCATCGCCGGCAGATATTTGCCGTACAGGGCGACGCTTTCCGCCACCTGGGCGGCCAGCTCGCGGGTGGGCGTGAGTACCAGCGCGCGCACCTGGCGGGCCGGCGCGGGCGTGCCTTCGCTGAGGCGCTGCAGCAGCGGCAGGGTAAAGCCGGCGGTTTTGCCGGTGCCGGTCTGGGCGGCGGCCATGGCGTCGCGACCTTCCAGGACGGCGGGTATCGCCTGTGCCTGGATCGGTGACGGGGTGGTGTAACCCTGCTCGGCAACAGCACGCAGCAGAGGATCGATCAATCCGAGGGAAGCAAAATCCATATGAAGAGTCTTTCAGAAAACAAGGAGGGCGTAGCCCGAAGGGCGGGCAAGCCTAACGGATTGTGGGGCTGGGTACGAGTGTTATTTGTGGAAGGCGGGGGAAGCCCGCCCCTGAAATGGGGCGGGCGGGGGGGGTTAGCGGCGCAGCAGGGCCAGTTCGGCGTCCTGTTGCAGGACGGTCCAGAAGCGGCGGCCGTGGTCCGGGTCGACGCCGACCAGCGGCTGGTCGGCGCAGGTGTCCGGGCGGGTCGGCGGGGTGCTCAGGTAGCCGCCGTCGAACGGGCCTTCCACCAGGCATTCGGCGCTGGCCAGGGGCTGCCAGCCGTCGGCGGTGCGCACGCCCAGGGTCAGGCTGTCCACGTCGCTGCCTTCCGGGGCGTCGAAGGTCAGGCCGTAGGCGTCGGCGACGGCGGTGGCCAGGTCCCAGTCCTTGCTGGCGCCGGCGGGCAGGGTGTGCGGCTGCTTGGCGGTGCCGTCGGGCTGGCTGGCGGGCAGACCGACCATGGTTTCGATGTCCTTCACCGCGCCGTAGGCGCTGGAGTAGGTGCCGGTCTGGTTCTGGGTGCCGCTGACGATCAGGATGTCCGAAGCGGTGTCGGCGTTACCCTGCTGCCAGCTCATGGTGACCAGTTCCTTCAGGTCGATGGTGGTTTCGGGAATCTCCACTTCGCTGTCGTTGAGCGGCACCAGGCGCTGGTTGCCGTTCAGGTTCGGGGTCCAGGACTCGTGATACTGGAACAGGAACTGGTAGCCCAGGCGCATCAGGTCGGTCACGGTCTCGGCGCGGCTGAAGCCCGGGGTGATGCCCATGTCGCGGGTGCGGCTTTCGACCCGGTTGAAGGTGTTGTTGGTGCCGGCCACCATGCGCGCCACGCTGCCGTCGTCGCCGGTGCAGTCGTTGCTGATGTAGCTGGCGTCCAGGTACATGACCGGGCGGGTGCCCTCGGGGATGGAGTTGGGGTAGACCAGCCGTTCGCAGCGGTTCTTGGTGCGTGAAAAGCGGTCCATCAGTTTCCATTGCGGGTCGGCCAGTTCTTTGACGCCGTCCTCGTTGCTGCCGATGGTGTGCTCCACGAACCAGGACTCGTAATCGACCCGGTCGCCCTGGAAGGTGAGCACCGAGGCGTTGGCGTCATAAGCCGGGGAGCCGTCGTCCATGGTGTTCATTTTCTGCTGCACGATGCGCTGCACCAGCTCGCGCTCGCCGTAGCGGAATTCATAGCCCTTGTAGGAGGCGTTGCCGGACATGATCTGGGTGTACTGCGGCAGACGGTAGTTGCCGTCGGCGGTGGTCCAGGACGAGGGATCGACCCAGATCGGCGCGGTGACCACGGAGCGCTGGTACATGTGTTCGTGGCCCTGTACCCAGAGCACGTCATAGCGGGCGAAGAAGGCGCGGATGTCGTCCCACATGTCCATCAGGGCGTTGTCGCCTTTGATACCCTCGACGATCATTTCGCGGGTTTCGCCGTATTTGGCGCCGATCAGGCCGTCGTGGCTGGCGATTACCAGGTGGTCGAATTCCCCTTCGTGGGCGGCCACTTCCTGCTTGATCCATTCAAACGCGATGGGCAGGTTGTAGTACTTGAGCAGGATGATCATCACGTTGTCGCGGATCACGTAGTAGTTCAGGTACTGGGCGCCGGCCATGTGCACCGCATCCTTGGGGATGTAGTGCTTCATGTTTTCGATCCACTCCACGGAGTAGGCGTAGCTGTCTTCGTGGTTGCCCATCAACGGCAGGAATTCGATGCCGGCGTCGCGGTAGCTTTCCGCCACCGAGGTCCACTGCTCGAATTCGCGGGTGGTGCCGTGGTCGGTGAGGTCGCCCACCGGGATCACGATGTCCACGCCCAGTGCCTGTTCTTTATCGAGCACCGCTTTCATCGGGTGCATGGAAACGTTGTCGCCGCCACCCTGGGTGTCCGGTAGCAGGCCGATTTTCAGCGTCGAGGCGGTGGCCGGCGGCGGGTTACTGCCGTTACCGTCGCCGGGGGTACTGTCGGAACTGGATGAATCGCCGCCACAGCCGGCCAGCGTCGCCGCCAGCAATCCGGCGGCGAGGGAGTATCGAATGGTTTTCATGGTTATCCCCAGAAAGAAAAAATAAAACCCGGGGAAAGCATGCGTGAGCAACGCGTTAGTTTTATAACAGCAAAATGAATTTTATTTGAACAAACAAAGATCGATGAACTGTTTATCAAAATAAAACGAGGGCACCATCATGGCGACTCTGGATTGGTATCAAATACTCACCCATCTGGTGCAATTGGGCCTGGCGTTCCTGATCGCGCTGCCGGTGGCCTGGAACCGGGAACACCGGGCCGAAGGGGCCGGGCTGCGCACTTTCCCGCTGGTGGCGGTGGCCGCCTGCGGCTACATGCTGGTGGGGCTGCAGATGTTCGGCGGTGACGACGGCGCTCAGGCACGGGTGATGTACGGCATCATCACCGGCATGGGCTTTATCGGCGGTGGCGCCATTCTCAAGGAAGGCGCCAGCGTCACGGGCACGGCGACCGCGGCCAGCATGTGGAATACCGGCGCGATTGGCGTTTCGGTGGCGTTCAACCGCTACGAGATCGCCATCGTACTGTCGCTGATCAACTTCCTGATCCTGCAGTTCGCCTCGCCGATCAAGCGCCGCGTGCGAGGTCAGTAAGCACCCGGGCCAGGGCCTCGCCCTGGTCTTCCTGCAGGAAGTGGCCGCCGTTTTCGATGGTGGTGTGGGGCTGGCCCTGGCAACCGGGGATCAGCTTGCGCAGCACCGCGTCGGCGCCGGCGGTGATCGGGTCCTTGTCGCTGAAGGCGGTGATGAACGGCTTGTCGAACGCCATCAGCGATTGCCAGGCTTCACGGTTCTCGGCGGCGCCCGGCGCGTCCGGGCGGTCCGGCACCAGCGCCGGGAACTGGCGGGCACCGGCCTTGTAGCGCTCCTCCGGGAAGGGGGCGTCGTAGGCGGCCAGCACCGCCGCCGGCAGCTCCGTGGTGGTGGCGCCCTGGATGATCATGCTGACCGGAAACTCGGGCACCGTCTGCGAGAAGTCCCGCCACTTGCGGAACGCCTCGCCGGGATCGTGCTCGCCGTCCGGCAGGAAGGTATTGGCGGCGATCACCCGGGCAAAGCGCTCGGGGTGATTGCCCACCAGGCGCAGCCCGATCAGGCCGCCCCAGTCCTGGCAGATCAGGGTGATGTCGCGCAGGTCCAGGTGATCCAGCAGCAGGCTGCGCACCCAGCCCACGTGCCGGTTGTAGGTGTAGTCCTCGCGGTTCACCGGCTTGTCCGAGCGGCCGAAGCCGATCAGGTCCGGCGCGATCACACGGTAGCCGGCGGCCACCACCGGCTCGATCATGTGCCGGTAGAGGTAACTCCAGGACGGCTCGCCGTGCAGCATCAACACCACCGGAGCGTCGCGCTCGCCTTCGTCCAGGTAATGCATGCGCATCTCGTGGCCTTCGCCGTCGTCGACCTGGGCGTAGTGGGGCGCCCAGGGATAGCCGGGCAGGTTCTCGAAACAGGTGTCCGGGGTGCGCAGATAGTCCATGGTGCCGCTCGCGTCGAAAGAGGAGGCATTTACCGTAAGTCCGGACTTTCGGTGGCGCAATGACCCTTTCTTCCAGCGGGTCAGGAGGCGGCGTCGGTGTGCTCGTTGAGGACGGTGAGGAAGGCGTCGCCGTAGGCTTCCAGCTTGCGGTCGCCGACGCCGCTGACGGCGGCCATCTCATAGCGGTCGCGGGGACGCAGGGCGAGCATGTCCATCAGGGTGGCGTCGTGGAAGATCACATAGGGCGGCACGCCTTCCTCCTCCGCCAGCTGCTTGCGGCGGGCGCGCAGCGCCTCCCAGAGCTGGCGGTCCGCTTCCGCCACCTGCGGTTTGCTGCGGCGGGTGCGCTCGGCGGATTTGGCCGCGTCCTTGCGCAGATGCAGCGGCACTTCACCGCGCAGGTAGGGGCGGCAGGTCTCGGTGAGCTTGAGGGCGCCGTAGCCGTCCGCGTCCACGGCGAGCAGGCCGCGCGCCACCAGTTGCCGGTAGATGGCGCGCCACTGGCTGGCGGAGAACTCGCCGCCGATGTTCCAGGTGGAGACGTGGTCGTGGCCGGCGGCGGCCACTTTGTCGCTGCGGTTGCCGGTGAGCACGTCCACCAGATGGTTGACGCCGAAACGCTGGCCGGTGCGGAACACACAGCTGAGCGCCTTTTGCGACGCTTCGGTGGCGTCGAAGGTCTGCGGCGGGTTCAGGCAGGTGTCGCAGTTGCCGCAAGGCTGCTCCAGGTTTTCGCCGAAGTAGTGCAGCAGCGCCTGGCGGCGGCAGTGGGTCACTTCGCAGAGCCCCAGCATCGCTTCCAGGCGCTGGTGTTCGTGGCGTTTGAACTGCTCGTTGCCTTCCGACTGCGCCAGCATTTGCTTGTGGCGGATGGCGTCTTCCAGGCCGTAGGCCATCCAGGCGGTGGCGGGCTCGCCGTCACGGCCGGCGCGGCCGGTCTCCTGGTAGTAGGCTTCGATGCTTTTCGGCAGGTCCAGGTGGGCGACGAAGCGCACGTCCGGTTTGTCGATGCCCATGCCGAACGCCACCGTGGCCACCATCACCAGGCCGTCCTCGCGCAAAAAGCGCTGCTGGTGGTCGGCGCGCATCGCGCCGCTCAGGCCGGCGTGGTAGGGCAGGGCGGGGATGCCCTGGTCGGTGAGCCACTGGGCGGTCTGGTCCACCTTGTTGCGCGACAGGCAGTA
>DGNT01000081.1 GCA_002389055.1 Alcanivorax sp. UBA4485 | reverse complement strand
TCACCGGCTTGTCGGTGAGCGATTGGGCGAAGCGCGTCCAGTCCACGGTCATCGCGTTAGGGCGGCTCACGTCGCCGAAGATCACCGGCGGTTTCACGCAGCGCGAGCCGTAGCTTTGCACCCAGCCGAAGCGGGTGAAGGCAAAACCTTCCAGCAGCTCGCCGAAGTACTCGACCATGTCGTTGCGCTCCGCTTCGCCGTGCACCAGCACGTCCAGGTCCACCTGCTCCTGGTAGCGCACGGCGCGGGTGATTTCCTGTTTCATCAGCTCGGTGTAACCGCTGTCGTCCAGCTTGCCGGCTTTCCAGTCACGCCGCGCGGCACGGATTTCCTTGGTCTGCGGGAAGGAACCGATGGTGGTCGTGGGGTAGGCGGGCAGTTTCAGCGCCGCCTGCTGTTTGCCGATGCGCTCCACGAACGGGCTCAGCCGGTCGCGGGACACCTGGCCGGACGCCGCCATGCGCTCGCCCACCGTCGGATTGTGGATGCGCCGTGACTGGCCGCGTGCGGCCACCGCCTGGCGTTGCGCCTGCAGGGCCGGTTGCACGCTGTCGTCACCGTCCAGGGCGCCGCCCAGCACCGCCAGTTCATCGAGCTTCTGTTTGGCGAAGCTGAGCCAGCTTTTCAGTTCGTCGTCGAGGCGGTCTTCCTGGTCCAGGTCCACCGGGCTGTGCAGCAACGAACAGGAAGGCGCCAGCCACAGGCGCTCGCCCAGCTCCGCCTTCAGCGGGGTCAGGGTGTCGAGCAGGGCGTCCAGGTCGGCGCGCCAGATATTGCGGCCATTGATCACACCCAGCGACAGCACCTTGTCGCCCAGGCGCGGCAGCACCTGGTCGAGGGAATCCGCGCCGCGCACCCGGTCCAGGTGCAGCCCGGCCACCGGCAGCTGCAGGGCGGTGAACAGGTTGTCGCGCAGGCCTTCGAAATAGGTGGCCAGCAGCAGTTTCACCGAGGCGGCCCCGGCGAGCTGGTCGTAGACGCGCAGGTAGGCGCGCTGCCAGGCGTCGGGCAGGTCCAGGCAAAGAATCGGCTCGTCGATCTGCACCCAGGTGACGCCCTGGTCGGCGAAGCGCTGCAGAATCGTCCGGTACACCGGGATCAATTTTTCCAGCAGCGTCAGCTTGGCGCTGTCGGCGGCGCCGTCGAACGACTCGCCCTTGGACAGGTACAGATAGGTGAGCGGGCCGGGGATCACCGGCTTGGCGTCCAGGTTCAGGGCCCGGGCTTCGTCCACCTGTTCGAACAGGGTCTCGCGGGCGATGCGGAAATCCTGGTCCCCTTCCAACTCCGGCACGATGTAGTGGTAGTTGGTATCGAACCACTTGGTCATTTCGCAGGCCGCCGCCGGCTCACCGCTGGGGGCGCGGCCCCGGGCCATGCGGAACAGGGTGTCCAGGGACACAGGCTGATCGTTCGCTTGCTGGAAGCGCGGCGGCACCACGCCCAGCAGGCAGGAGAACTCGAGAATCTGGTCGTACCAGGCGAAGTCGCCCACCGGCACCGCGTCCAGTCCCGCTCCCGCCTGCAGCGTCCAGTGACGTTCGCGCAGGCTGCGGCCCACGTGTTCCAGCTCGCTTTGCTGCAGGGTGCCGGCCCAATAGGCCTCAACCGCCTGTTTCAGTTCACGGCGGGCGCCGATACGGGGGAAGCCCAGGTTATGCAGGGTGGTCATGTTGAATCCTTTGTCTCGCGAAGAGGGGGAAGATCGATTGGCGGCTATTGTGGTCCACCCCCGAGTTGAGACAAAATCAAATATCTAATCATTACTATGAGTGATGCTCATGTCGTCCGTGCTTGAACTGCGCCACCTGGCCACCTTGCAGGCCATCGACGAGGCCGGCAGCCTGGTGGAGGCCGCCGAGCGGCTGCACGTCACCCAGTCGGCGCTGTCCCATCAACTCAAGGACCTGGAGCACCGGCTTGGGGTGGCGCTGATCGTGCGGCGCACCCGGCCGATCCGCTTCACCACCGCCGGCGACCGGGTACTTGCCCTGGCCCGGCAGGTGCTGCCCCAGGTGAGGCGTACCGAGACCGAACTGCGTCGGCTGGCCGCCGGCCAGAGCGGGCGGCTGCACATCGCCATTGAGTGCCATTCCTGCTTTCAGTGGTTGATGCCGGCCCTGGACCGTTTCCGCGAGGCCTGGCCGGAGGTAGAGCTGGACCTGTCCGCCGCCTTCAGCTTCACGCCCCAGGCGGCGCTGGTGCGCGGTGACCTGGACATGGTGATCACCTCGGACCCGGTGGATAACGACGCGGTGCGCTATTTGCCGTTGTTCCGTTATGAGCTGGTGCTGGCGGTGGCGCGGCAGTCCGCGCTGGCCGCCGGGCGCGCGGTGGCGCCCCAGGCCCTGGCGGAGGAAACCCTGATCACCTACCCGGTGGAGCACGAGCGGCTGGACGTGTTCACCGCCTTTCTTGACCCGGCCGGGGTGGCACCGGCGGCGCTGCGCACCGCCGAGCTGACACCGATGATGGTGCAGCTGGTGGCCGCCGGGCGTGGCGTGGCGGCGCTGCCCAACTGGGCGCTCACCGAGTACCTGGACCTGGATCTGGTGCGCGCGGTGCGCCTCGGCGACGGGGAGGGCGTCTGGCGCACCCTGTATGCGGCGGTGCGCGACGGTGACGAGCGGGTGCCGTTCATCCAGGAATTCATGGATACCGCCCGCGCTCAGTGTTTCGGCAACCTCAGCGGTATCCGTCGCGCCGGCGGCTAGCAGCCGGCTAGTGAGGGCCGTGCGGGGCCAGGATGGTCACCCAGTAGTGATAACGGGGCTTTTTTTTACGCTGATAGCGCGCGCACACACGCTGCGCCTGGTTGTTGGAATGGAAACGGCACATCAACAGGACTTGCCCGTTGTCGTCCCGCTGCCACAGGACGTACTGAGTGTTACCACTGGCCATAGGGGGTGCGGCTCAGCGCGCTGTTGTAGTAGCGGGGGTCGTCGGTGACTTCCTCGCCCAGCCAGGGCGGGCGCTCGAACGGCTGGTCCTCGCTGTCCAGTTCCACTTCGGCGACCACCAGACCCTGGTTGTCGCCGTGGAACCGGTCCACTTCCCAGATATGCTCGCCAACGGGAATTCGGTAGCGGGTTTTGTCGATCACGCCTTCCGGGCACATTTCTTCCAGCATGGCGTGCGCGTCGGCGGTGGGGATCGGGTACTCGAACTCACTGCGGCTGGCGCCGTGGGTCTTACCCTTGATGGTCAGCCAGGCGCGGTCGCCTTGCACGCGCAGCCGCACGGTGGCGCGGGGGTCGTGGCTCAGATACCCCTGGGTCAGACGTTCGCCTTCCTGGTCGGCCAGAAAGTCGACGCCGTTGGTGCGGAATTTTCTCTCGATTTCCACGGCCATGGTCGGACTCCTCCCGTTTACGCGTCCGGCACCAGATCCCGATTGCGTTGTAACTCGTCCACCGGGAAGCCTTTCTCCTCGGCAAGCCCGACCAGCGCCTGGTACTGGTCCTCCGGCAGCCGCGGCTGGCGGGCCAGAATCCAGAGATACTCGCGGCCCGGTTCGCCGATCACCACGGTCTGGTAATCCTTGTCCAGGGCGATCACCCAGTAATTCCCTTCAGCGACCTTGGGCAGCAGCCGGGAAAACCAGTTGTCGAAGCGGACTTTCAACTTGGCGTTGTTGGAGCCGGGCACCACCCGGGCTTCGCCTTCCGCCACGCTCGGCTCGTCGTCCTCGCGCTGGCAGCGGTTGACCACTTTCACGGAACCGTCGTCGTTGAGGCTGTAGGTGGCGGTGGAGTTGTAGCAGCCGCGCTGGAACCATTGCGGCAGGCGGGCGATTTCATGCCAGGTGCCGGCGTAACGCTGCAGGTCCACCCGGTCCACCGTGGCCAGCGGCCGGTCGCCGCCGCCGCCGCAGGCAGCCAGGAACAAGGGCAGGGCAAGGACCAGCAGGCAGTTGAGAGTCTTATGGAGAGCCTTTTGGAGAGTCATAGTCGGAATCCTTTCGACACTAATCCCCTAGTTTAGCCGAAAACACCCCTGGTTGGCGCCACCGTTCGACCGAGGCGGGCTCACGCTCGTCGGGGTGCCCAGGCATGCTATACTCCGCGGCCGATTCAGGGGGCGGAAGCGACCATGGACGCACCACGTTTGACAGTGCGGCAGCTCGGCTGCGAGCGGGATCACCGGATGCTGTTTGAGTATCTGGATTTTTCCGCGCGCAACGGCGAGATCTGGCAGGTGACCGGCGCCAATGGCGCCGGCAAGACCACGCTGTTGCGCATCCTGGTGGGCCTGCACGGTTTCTACCAGGGCCGGGTCGAATGGTCGGCGCCGTTGTCCCCGTCGCTGCTCTACCTGGGGCACCAGCCCGGCGTGCGTGAGGAACTCACCGCCCGCGAAAACCTCGAATACAGCCGTGCCCTGAGCGGCCAGACCGGCGACCCGGACGCCGCGCTGGCGGCGCTCGACCTGTACGGTTTCGAGGATGTGCCGGCGGGCCGCTTGTCCGCCGGCCAGCAGCGCCGCATCGCGCTGGCCCGGCTGTGGCTGGACGGCAAGGACGTGTGGATTCTCGACGAGCCGTTCACCGCCATCGATCAGCACGGCGTTGCCGCGCTGGACCAGCGGCTGCGCCAGGCGGCGGAGCAGGGCGTCCTGGTGATCTATACCTCGCATCACCGGGTCGGCGATGGCGTGCAGCGCCTGCACCTGGGCGAGGATATCGAGGTGGCCCGATGAGCGCGCCGTCCCTGGGCACCGTCTGGCGCGCCTCGCTGCGCCGCGAGCTGACGCTGATCTGGCGTTCGCCGGCGGACATCGTGCAGCCTTTGTTTTTTTTCGTGGTGGTGGTGAGCCTGTTTCCGCTGGCGCTGTCACCGAAGCCGGCGCTGCTGGCCCTGGTGGCCCCCGGCGCGGTCTGGGTGGCGGCGTTGCTGGCGGTGATGTTGTCCCTGGACGGCCTGTTCCGCCGTGACCAGGAGAGCGGCGCGCTGGATCTGCTGCTCACCGCGCCGGTGGTCAGCGTGGTGCCGGTGGCCGCCAAGCTGCTCGCCCACTGGCTGTTGACCGGGCTGCCGCTGGCGCTGATCGCGCCGCTGCTGGGCTACATGCTGCAGCTGCCGGTGGCGGTGCTGGATACGCTGATGGTGAGCGTGCTGCTGGGCACGCCCACGCTCACCGTGGTGGGCGCCATCGGCGCGGCGCTCACGGTCGGCCTTAACCGCGGTGGTATTCTTTTGGCGGTGTTGGTGTTGCCCCTTTACGTGCCGGTGCTGGTGTTCGGCGCGGGCGTGGTGCGCACCGCGCTGGACGGCCTGCCCACCGGTGGTTTGCTGGCGGTGCTGGGCGCGATTCTGGCGCTGGCGGTGAGTCTCGGCCCGGTGGCCGTGGCGCTCGGCCTGCGCATCAGTGCCGGCGATTAATCGCCGCGGCTCTATTCAGGTGTTGTATGTGGAAAACGATTAAACGCTGGTACCACCAACTGGGTTCGCCCCGGTACTTCTACCGTTTCTGCGAGGCGGTGTTGCCGTGGCTGGTACCGGTGTCGTTGGCGCTGCTGGCGGTGGGTCTGGTGTGGGGGCTGGTGTACGCCCCGGTGGAGCGCTATCAAGGCGACAGCTATCGCATTATCTATATTCACGTGCCGGCTTCCAGCGGCGCCCTGATGGGCTACATCGCCATGGGCGTGGCCGGGCTGGTGGCGCTGGTGTGGCGCATGAAAATGGCCGAGGTGATGCTCAAGGCGTTGGCGCCGTTCGGCGCCGTGCTGGCGGCGGTGTCCTTGCTCACCGGGGCGCTCTGGGGCAAGCCCACCTGGGGCACCTACTGGCAGTGGGACGCGCGCATGACGTCGATGCTGATCCTGCTGTTCCTGTACCTGGGCATCATGGCGCTGCAGAACGCCATCCGTGATCCGCGCCAGGCGGCCCGCGCCGCCGCCCTGCTGGCGGTGGTGGGCGTGATCAACGTGGTGATCGTCAAGTATTCGGTGGAGTGGCTTAACACCCTGCACCAGGGCGCCACCCTCAAGGTGGTCGGGGAGTCGTCCATCGACGCCTCGATGAAATGGCCGCTGCTGATCAGCATGGCCGGGCTCTGGCTGCTGTACGCCGCCAATGTGCTGATGCGCGCCCGCACCGAGGTGCTCAGCCGTGAGCGCCGCAGCGGCTGGGTGCGCCGGCTGGTCCGTGGCGGGGAGGCGTGATCATGTTCGACCCCTATTTCGACAGTGTGGCCGCCTTTATCGCCATGGGCGAGCACGGCTTTTTCGTGTGGAGCGCCTACGGACTCAGCGCGCTGCTGATCGTCGCCAATATGCTGCTGGCGGTGCGGCGGCAGGGCCGGGTGCGGGCAGAGATCGCCCGCCAGGCGCGCCGTGATGACGTCGGGTCATCGGCTAAGGCCAGAACATCGTCCAAGAGTGTGGAGAGCAATCAATGAATCCGGTTCGCAAACAACGTCTATTCGTGGTGCTGGCGGTGCTCGCGGGCCTGGCCGTGGCGGTGGGGCTGGCGGTGTACGCCCTGCGCCAGAACATCAATCTGTTTTATACCCCGCAGCAAATCGTCAACGGCGAGGCGCCGGTGGGCGCCAAAATGCGCGTTGGCGGCCTGGTCGAGGACGGCTCGGTGCAGCGTGATCCGGAGACCCTCAATGTGGTCTTCACGGTGACCGATGGAAAAGGTAGCTTTGATATCCACTACCAGGGCATTCTTCCCGACCTGTTCCGCGAGGGCCAGGGCATCGTCGCCAACGGCACCCTGGTGAGCCGCGACCGTTTCGAGGCGGACGAGGTCCTGGCCAAACACGATGAGACCTACATGCCGCCGGAGGTACAGGATGCACTGGAAAAAGCCGGGCACCCGGGGAGCAAGCCCGGCGCCAAGGAAAAGGATGCCGGTTACCCGCGGGGCGATTACAACGAGTCGGATTAAGCGCCGAGTGAGCCCTCAATGAGCCAAGTGATCATCCTGGTCGACGACCCGGCCGACTGGGCCGCCTATTACCCCACCCGCCACCTGCTGTCGGCGCGGGACTACCTGCAGGCCGCCCAGCCGGTGTGCACCGACAAGAAAGTACAGGTGATCAACCTGTGCCGCAGCTACAAATACCTGTCGCCGGGCTACTACTGCTCGCTGCTGGCTGAAGCGCGCGGCCAGCGGGTGCTGCCGTCGGTGCGCACGGTCAACGACCTCAGCCGCAAGGCGCTCTACGGGCTGCATTTCGAGCGCTTCGAAACGGCCCTCGACAAAGCCATGAAAAAGCAGGGCGGCGACGCTACCCGCGTCACCCTGACGCTCCATTTCGGCCACACCGAACAAGAAGGGCTCGCCGACCTGGGCCGCCAGATCTTCGACCAGATGCCCTGCCCGATTCTGCGCGTTTCCTTTCGTCGCCGCGAAGAGTGGACGCTGGAATCGATCCGGCCGGTGAGCCTCAAGCAGCTCAAGGGGCCCGAAGAGGACGCCTTCGCCCGCGCCCTGGAACAGTTCAACGCGCGGGTGTGGCGCAACCCCCGCCGCCGGCGCGGCGACCGCTACGACCTGGCCATGCTGGTGGATGAAAAAGAAGCCATGCCGCCCAGCAACCGCGCCGCCCTCAAGCGCTTTATCAAGGCCGGCCGGCAGCTGGGCATCAAAGTGGATCCGATAGGCCGCGACGCCTACACCCGCCTGGGCGAGTACGACGGTCTGTTTATTCGCGAAACCACCGGCATCGACCACCACACCTACCAGTTCGCCCGCAAGGCGGAGCAGGAAGGCATGGTGGTGATCGACGATCCGGGCTCGATCCTGCGCTGCACTAACAAGATCTACCTGGCCGAGCTGATGCAGGCCAACGGCGTGCCGGTGCCGCCCACCGCCTTCGTGTTCGACGACTCCGAAGCCCAGGCGGACACCCTGATCGCCGAGCTGGGCCTGCCGATGGTGCTGAAGATTCCCGACGGCAGCTTCTCGCGGGGCATCGGCAAGGTGAAGGACAAAGCCGAGTTGCGCGCCGAACTGAGCGGCTACCTGAAGCAGTCCGCGGTGGTGCTGGCCCAGGCGTTCATGTACACCGATTACGACTGGCGCATCGGCGTGCTCAACAACCGGCCGCTGTTCGCCTGCCAGTATTTCATGAGCAAGGGGCACTGGCAGATCTACCACCACAAGGACAGCGGCAAAACCAGCTCCGGGCGCTTCGCCACCCTGCCGGTGCGCGACGTGCCCGCCAAGGTGCTGCGCATGGCGCTCAAGGCCGCGCGGTTGATGGGCAACGGCCTGTACGGCGTGGACCTGAAGCAGTCCGGCGATCAGGTGGTGGTGATTGAAGTGAACGACAACCCCAACGTGGACGCCGGCGTCGAGGACCTGTGGCTGGGCGAGGACCTGTACCGGCAGATCATGCTGGA
Organism: Alcanivorax sp. UBA4485; assembly: GCA_002389055.1. Lineage (GTDB taxonomy): Bacteria > Pseudomonadota > Gammaproteobacteria > Pseudomonadales > Alcanivoracaceae > Alloalcanivorax. The sequence goes on along the minus strand of DGNT01000081.1, from coordinate 10,899 downwards.
ATTCCTGCGCCGCATGGAAGCCCGCCGGCTGGGGCTGCCGCTCTAGATGTTGAGCTGGATGCGCAAGAACCTGCTGCGCCGGGAAACCCGCCGCTGGGTGGACGAGGGTCTGGTCGAGCCGTTCCAGGCGGAGCGCATCCTGAGCCGCTACGGCACCTCCCTGAACGACGCCGGCCCCTCGGCGCTGGGGCTGCTGACCGGCCTGGCCGGCCTGTTCGCCGGGCTGGCCCTGCTGCTGCTGGTGTCCGCCAACTGGGAGCAGCTGCCCCGTCTGGCCCGCTTCGCCGGCCTGGTGACGCTGACCGCCGTGCTCAACGGCTGGGGCGTGCTGCGGCTGGCCCGCGTCGGTGGCGGCGGTGGCCTGCTGTTCCTGGGCGGCTTTGCCTACGGCGCCTCGATCATGCTCACCGGGCAGATGTACCACCTCGGCGAGCATTTCCCCAACGGCCTGCTGCTCTGGGCCCTGGGGCTGGTGCCGCTAACCGTGCTCAGCACAGGCCGCCTGCTGGCGCTGCAGGGCCTGGCGGTGGCGGTGGCCTGGATGCTGCTGGAGTACCGCTTCGCCGCCCCCTGGCTGATGCCTTTGTTCCTGGCGGTGGCGTTCTGGGTGGCCCGGCGGCGCCGCGTGGCCGGGCTCGCCCTGGCGGCGCTGGCCGCCACCGCCGTGTGGCTGAACCTGATGCTGGCCTGGGTCTACGCCACCGATTTCGGCCCCCAGGCCCAGGAAGGCATGATCAGCTTTAATCTCGGCCTGCTGGTGCTGGCCGGCGCGCTCGCCGCCCGCCCGGGCTGGTGGAACGCCGGCGTCGGCAACTGGATGCCGCGCCTCACGGTGCTGGCGATCCTGCCGTTTACTTTCGTGGACGGCTGGGAGCACTACCTGGCTTACGCCTGGACCTGGCTGGACCCGGGCCTGTGGGCGGCGCTGGTGGCGCTGCTGGCGGCGGCCCTGCTGGGGCGGCCCCTGGTGGCGTTGGCGGTGGCGGTGCTGCTGATCGCGGTGCACACCGGCGGCGTGCCCGACCAGGCCCTGGTCTGGGCGGTGGCGGCCAACCTGCTGCTGTTGCTGTTGGCGATGCACTGGATGCGGCGCGGTTTGCTGGACGGGGAGGGCGGTCTCTACGTCACTGGCCTGATCGCCATTCTCACCCTGGCGCTGCTGCGCTACCTGGATTTGATCGGCGGCTATCTGGGCGCCGCCGGGCTGTTCCTGGTGATGGCCGCGCTGCTGTTCGTCGCCGGCCGCTACTGGCGGCGCCGGGAGGTGGACTCATGAGCCGCCGCTGGCTGATCGCCCTGCTGGCCGCGGTGCTGCTGCAACCGGTGGTGCTGGGCGGCCTGTTCGTGTACAGCCAGTATCCGCTGTGGGTGGGCACCGAAGTACGCCTGGCCACCGTGCCGGTGGATCCGCGCGATCTGTTCCGGGGGCAGTACGTGCGTTTGAACTACGCCCTGTCCCGCCAGCCGCTGCCCGAGATGGAACTGCCCCGGGCCGGCGATCCGGTGTTCATACTGTTGCGGCGGGACGGCGCGCTGTGGCGCTCGGGCGGCGTGCGGCTACGGGAACCGGACGCCGAAAGGCTGTTTCTGCGCGGCACCATTGACCGGGTCAGCGGCGGAGAGCTGCATATTCGTTACGGCATCGAAGCCTGGTTCGCCGCGCCGGAAGAAGCGCTGCGGCTGGAACGGGAACTGGCCGACGGCGGCGTGGCCCGGGTCCGCATCGCGCCGGACGGCCGGGCCGCGCTGGTGGCCGTGGAGGCCGGGGGGGACTCGGCGCCCTAGCCCAGCATCTTGCTGATAAAACCGCTTTCCTTCTCGATGGTGCTGGCGAACGGCGCCAGCGCGTGCATGCGCTCGGCGTGCGCCGCCAGGTTCGGGTAGCGGCCCGCGTCCACGGTCTCGCCGCCGTGGCGAAAATTCACCAGCTGACTGGCCACGGCGATGTCCGCCACGGTCAGACTGTCGCCGACCAGATACTCGCGGCCGTCCAACTCCTGCTCCAGATAGGCCAGCAGCGGCGGAATGCGACTCTCCAGCGCCTTGGCGATGGCCTCCTCGTCGCAGTCCTGACCCATCAGGCGTTTCACCACCCGGTTACGGAACACCGTGAAGGTGCAGTGCGGCGCCAGTTCGTAGTCCGCGTACTTTTCGAACCACAGGGTGCGCGCGTACTGGAACGGGTCGCTAGGGTAGAGCGCCGGTTCCGGCTGGGTCTTTTCCAGGTAGGCGCAAATCACCGCTGAATCGGCCAGACAGTGGCCGTCCACTTCCAGCGCCGGGATCCGCTGCAGCGGGCTGATATTTTCGTAGCCCTCGGGCTTGTTGTTGGGGTCCACGTGCACCGCTTCGTAGTCCAGGCCTTTCAGGGCCAGTACCACGCGGGTCTTGCGGACGAAGGGCGACATCACCGCGCCGTACAGTTTCATGGGCATGCGTTTTCTCTCCCGGTTGGTTTTCTTGGCAGGCGTTTTTCTCAGGCACCTAGGGATAAAGCAGAGCGGGGGGCGGGTCAATGACCACTTCCGGCAAATTTTTCCTTGACGACCGGGGCGCCGATTTCTATCCTACGCGCCGCTTGAGAGCACCGGGTCCCCTTCGTCTAGTGGCCCAGGACACCGCCCTTTCACGGCGGTAACAGGGGTTCGACTCCCCTAGGGGACGCCACTCTTTATAAGCGGGAATAGCTCAGCTGGTAGAGCACAACCTTGCCAAGGTTGGGGTCGCGAGTTCGAATCTCGTTTCCCGCTCCAAAATCAAAAGGGACCCGACCGGGTCCCTTTTTTTTGCCACCTCTTTAGTGGAACCACTATCTGTGGGAGCGGGCTGTGGGAGCGGGCCTGGCCCGCGAAAGGGTGGCGCCAGCCACCCGGCAGGATCCCAGAGGTCGGTCTAACGGCAGCACCAACAAGGTCTCTGGCATCCTGCCGGGAGCTTCGCTCCCTTTCGCGGGCAGGGCCCGCTCCCACAAGGTTGGCAGCGCCACCCCTGGCCCGTAAGATGGCACAGTCTTAGAGAGGGACCATGGCCCGATTACACCCCCGCCTTCACGATGCGATCCGTCTGCTTCCGGCTCACCGGCCGGCTCACCTGTTGACCCGGCACTCCGTGCGGGAGCTGGCCAAGAACGGCTTCGCCGACTACCGCCTCCCGCTCACCGCGGAAGGCGTGGCGATGGCCCGTGAGTGGGGCGCCCGTCTGGAGCGCCCGGTGCAGGCGTTCTATTCCAGCCCGGTGGGCCGCTGCGTGGACACCGCCACCGCCATGGCGGAGGGCGCCCTGGAGGCGGGCCTGATCCCGGCGATGCCGGAGGTGGTCACCGACCCGACCCTGGTGGAACCCGGCTGCTACGTGGAAGACATCAACCGGGTGGGGCCGACCTTTCTCAAGATGGGGGCGCTGAGCTTTCTCAACCAGCACCTGAAAACCCCGTTCGAAGGCATGCTGTCGCCGGCGGCGGGCCGCGCCAAGCTGGCTTCGTATCTGTACCAGCGCGAGCCGGAGCCGGGTTCACTGGCGGTGCACGTGACCCATGACACCATTCTCGCCGTGCTGGTGGCGGAGCTGGAAGGCCGCGACGCCATCGACGAGGAACACTGGCCGTGGATGATGGAAGGGCTGTGGGTGTGGTTCGAGGATGCCCGCATGCACTGGGTGTGGCGCGGTCATCACGGGCACCGGGAACTGGCGCTGGCTTGAATCGTGCGGTGCCGCCCCCATCTGTGTTGCTTGTTTCTTTTCCGCAGCCGGCGAGGTGATGTTTGTCTGCCCTGACCCTTCGTAATCTCACCAAGACCTACGCCAACGGTGTCGAGGCGCTCAAAGGCATCGACCTGACCGTGGAGCGGGGTGATTTCTTCGCGCTGCTGGGCCCCAACGGCGCCGGCAAGTCCACCACCATCGGCATCGTCAGTTCGCTGGTCAACAAGACCGGCGGCGAGGTCACCATCCTCGGCCACTCCCTGGACCAGGAACGGGAACTGGCCAAGCAGAAGATCGGTGTGGTGCCCCAGGAATTCAATTTCAGCCAGTTCGAGAAGGTGTTCGACATCGTCGTCACCCAGGCGGGCTTCTACGGCATTCCGGCGCCGCTGGCCCGGCAGCGCGCCGAGAAGTACCTGCGCAAGCTGGGGCTGTGGGACAAGCGCAAGAACCAGGCCCGCTCCCTGTCCGGGGGCATGAAGCGCCGGCTGATGATCGCCCGCGCCCTGGTTCATGAGCCGGAGCTGCTGATCCTCGATGAGCCCACCGCCGGGGTGGACATTGAGCTGCGCCGTTCGATGTGGGACTTCCTGATCGGCCTCAACAACGAGGGCCGCACCATTATTCTCACCACCCACTATCTGGAAGAGGCGGAGTCCCTGTGCCGCCGCATCGCCATCATCGACCACGGCCGCATCGTCGAGAACACCGACATGAAGTCGCTGCTGGAAAAGCTGCAGGTGGAAACCTTCATCCTGGATCTGGCCCGGCCGGTGGACCACGCGCCGGAGCTGCCCGGTTTCGACGTGCACCTGCGCGACGCCGGCACCCTGGAAGTGGCGGTGCCGAAGACGCAGAGCCTGAACCAGTTGTTCGTGGCCCTGGCGGAGCAGAATTTCGAAGTAATGAGCATGCGTAACAAAGCCAACCGTCTCGAGGAGTTGTTCGTGCGCCTGGTGGAACAGAACCTGCCTGAACAGAACCCGCAGCGGGAGAACGCCTCATGACGCTGCATCAACAATGGGTCGCTTTCCTGACCATCGTCACCAAGGAAGTGCGCCGCTTCCTGCGCATCTGGCCGCAGACGCTGCTGCCGCCGGCGATCACCATGACCCTGTATTTCGTGATCTTCGGCAACCTGGTGGGCAGCCGCATCGGCGAGATGGGCGGCTTCGATTACATGCAGTACATCGTGCCCGGCCTGATCATGATGAGCGTGATCCAGAACAGCTACGGCAACGTGGTCAGTTCGTTCTTTTCCACCAAGTTCCAGCACTCCATCGAGGAGATGCTGGTGTCGCCGATGTCGCCGTTCGTGATTCTGTCCGGCTTCGTGGTGGGCGGCATGGTGCGCGGCATCATGGTGGGCGGCATCGTCACCACGGTGAGCCTGTTCTTCACCGATCTCAACGTGCAGCACGCCTGGATCACCCTGCTGGTGGTGGCGATGACCTCGGCGCTGTTCGCCCTGGGCGGCTTTATCAACGCCATCTTCGCCAACAACTTTGACGACATCAGCATCATTCCCAACTTTATTCTCACGCCGCTGACCTACCTGGGCGGGGTGTTCTACTCCCTGGACCTGCTCTCCGAATTCTGGCGCACCGTGACCCTGGTGAACCCCATCGTCTACATGGTCAATGCGTTCCGCTACGGCGTGCTGGGTGTGAGCGACGTCAACGTATACGCCTCCCTGGCTGCTATCTTCGCCTTTACGGTAGTGTTCTTTCTGCTGGCGCTGTGGCTGCTGCGGCGGGGCACCGGAATTCGCGGGTAATCGACATGAGCTTTCTCAACGACACGCCGCTGGGCCGCACCAGCGCTTTCATCGACCAGTACACGCCTTCGTTGCTGTGCCCGGTGCCCCGTTGGGACGCCCGCGAAAGCCTGGACCTGGACACCGCCGCCGAGGGCGAGCCGCGGCTGCCGTTCCACGGCCAGGACATCTGGAACGCCTATGAGCTGTCCTGGCTCAACGAGCGCGGCAAGCCGGTGGTGGCCATGGCCGAGCTGGTGGTGCCCTGCATCTCGCCGAACATCATCGAATCCAAGTCGCTGAAGCTCTATCTGAACTCGTTCGCCAACACCCGCTTCGCGTCCCGCGAGGCGGTGATCAAGGCGATCGCCGGCGATCTGGCCCAGGTGGCCGGGGCACCGGTGGACGTGCGCGTCATGAGCATGGAGGAAGCGGCCCGCGCCGCGGTCTGGGACGACCACGGCGACAGCGTCGATCATCTCGACGTGGCGTTCGAGCATTTCGAGTACCGCCCGGATCTGCTGTTCACCGAACAGGGGCCGGAGCGCAACGGCGCGCTGGTGTCGCACCTGCTGCGCAGCCACTGCCCGGTCACCAATCAGCCGGACTGGGGCACGGTTCAGGTACGCTACACCGGCGCCGAGATCAGCCCGGCCAGCTTTCTGCGCTACGTGGTCTCGCTGCGCAACCACCAGGGCTTCCACGAACAGATCATCGAGCAGATGTTCGTCGACCTGAAGCGCCAGTGCGCGCCCCGCCACCTGTCGGTGTACGGCCGCTTCACCCGGCGCGGCGGGCTGGACATCAACCCGTTCCGTTCGGACTACGAAGACCTGCCGCGCAACCTGCGCACCATCCGCCAGTAGAAATTGTGGGAGCGGGTTGTGGGAGCGGGCTGTGGGAGCGGGCCCTGCCCGCGAAAGGGCGGTCCCAGACCGCCCGGCAGGATCCCAGAGACCTCGACGGCTAGCCCGCGCCGAGCGGCCAGCCAAAGCCGATCCACACCCCCAGCAGCACCGACCAGCCGGCCAGCAGCGCCAGGCTGTAGGGCAGCATCAGCGCGATCAGCGTGCCGATGCCGGTGTCGCTCCGGTAGCGCCGGGCGAAGCCCAGCACCAGGGCGAAGTAGGGCATCAGCGGGGTGATGATGTTGGTGCTGGAATCGCCCACCCGGTAGGCGGCCTGGGTGGCTTCCGGGTCGATGCCCACCAGCATCAGCATGGGCACGAACACCGGCGCCAGGATGCCCCACTTGGCGGAGGCGCTGCCGATCATCAGGTTGATCAGCGCCACCAGCCCCACGAACAGCAACAGCAGCGCCACGGTCGGCAGATTCAGGCCGCCCAGCCAGGCGGCGCCCTTGATCGCCAGCACCAGCCCCAGCTGGCTGTAGCTGAACCAGGCCACGAACTGGGCGGCGAAGAACATCAGCACCAGGTAACCGGACATGGAGCTCATGGTGGTTTCCATCGCCTCGATGATGCCGCCGGCGGAGCGGAAGCGGCCGCTCACCCGCCCGTAGACCGCGCCGCACAGCCCCGCCAGCAGCGCGATCAGCACCACCAGCGACGACATGAACGGCGACTGCAGCAGGCCGCCGTCGTCGGCGCGCAGCGGCGCATCCGCCGGCGCCACCAGCAGCACCACCGCGAGCACGCCCAGCGCCAGCACCGCCAGGGTCCAGCCCAGGGCGCGGCGGTCCATGCGCGGTGCCAGGTCTTCGTCACTGTTGTCGGCGGGCCGGTCGGCCACGCGCGGCTCGGTGATGCGCACCGTGACCAGTGACACCACGGCGGTGACCAGCACCGTGGAGACCATGATGAACCAGTAGTTGCCCGCCGCCGACACCACGCGGTCGGGCTCGACGATCGCCGCCGCCTCCGTGGACAGGCCGGCGAGCACCGCGTCCACCGGGCCGAGCAGCAGGTTGGCGCTGTAACCGCCGGACACCGCCGCGAAGGCGGTGGCGATGCCGGCCAGCGGCGAGCGACCGGCCAGTTGAAACAGAAAGCCGGCGAGGGGGATCAGCACCACATAGCCGGCGTCGAAGGCCAGGCTCGACATCACCCCGGCGAACGCCACCGTCACCACCAGCGTGCGGTGCGAGGCGCGCCGCACCACCGCCGCCAGGCTGGCGCCCAGCAGGCCGGAATGCTCCGCGATGCCCAGCCCCAGCATCGCCACCAGCACCACGCCCAGCGGCGCGAAACCGGTGAAGTTGGTGACCATCTCGCTGAACAGATAGCTGAGGCCGTCGCCGTCGAGCAGCGAACGCACCGCGATGCTCCGGTCCTCCAGCGGATGCGTGGCGGTCAGCCCGGCCGCCGCCAGCAGGGCGCTGAGCGGCAGCATCAACAGACACAGCCAGACGAACAGCAGGGTGGGGTGCGGCAGGCGGTTGCCGGCGCGTTCCAGCCGGGCCAGCCAGCCGGAGGACGGTTCAGCCATAGCGGTTCTCCTTAGAGCCGTACTTGTTGTTGTATCTTGGCCGCCGCCTTGCCCATCACATCCAGCACTTTTTCCCGGTCGCGGTCGGGCAGGCTCTCGGAGTGCACATGCAGCGCGAAGCCTTCCGCCTCGAAATCCACGGCCACGGTCTTGCGCTTCTTCAGGTCCGAGGCGGAGCGGGCCAGGGCCTTCAGTATGCGGTTTTTGTCCACGTTGTGAATGCGCTCCAGGTCCATGTGCAGGCCGAACCCGGTGGTGGCGACGCTCACGAAGCGCTGCTTGCCGCCGGCGTTGCGCTTCAGCGCCTGGGCCTCGAACACCGGGATCGGCCGGCTGAAGCCCTTCGCCGTCACCTCGCCCACACTGCGGCAGCGCACCCGGTCCTTGATCAGCTCATGGGTGCTTTCCGAGATTAGCACCTGCCCCGGCCGGCAGGCGGACTCCAGCCGGCTGGCCAGATTCACGTCGGTGCCGAGGATGGTGTAATCCATGCGGCTGTCGGTGCCGAAGTTGCCCACCGTCACATACCCGGTGTTGATGCCGATGCGGATTTCCAGCTTCTGGGTGATGCCCTCGCGCTGCCAGCGCTGGCGCAGGAAGCGCATGTGCTGCTGCATTTCGATGGCCATGGCGGCGCACCGGTAGGCGTCTTCCTGGGCGCCTTCGCTCTTCGGGTCGCCGAAGAACACCATCACCGCGTCGCCGATGAATTTGTCGATGGTGCCGCCGTGGCGCAGGGCGATGCGCGTCATCTCGCTGAGGTAGGTGTTGAGCATGCGGGTCAGGGTGTCCAGCGGCAGCTCCTCGGAGATCGCGCTGAAACCCTTGATGTCCGAGAAGAACACCGTCAGCCGTTTACGCCGGGTCTCCAGCTTGGCGTCGCGCTTGCCGGAAAACAGCGAGCCCCAGATCTGCGGCGGCAGATACTTGGCCAGCTTGCGCGACATCTCCACCGCCTGCTGCTGTTGCTCGCGCACCCGGATCTGCGCCTGGCGCAGGAACTGCGCCTGACGGTTGGCATAGAAGGAACTGGCGCCCACGTACAGCCCCAGCCCCACCAGCGACAGCACCGACACACTCAGCGGCACCGTGGTGGGGGTGGGCGGCACGCCCAGCAGCAGTGACGCCAGAGCGGCGCCGCCCAGCGTCATCAGCACGTTCAGCAGCCAGGGGCGCAGGCCGCCGCTGCTCACCGCGTTGGCGTGCACGATGATCAGCAGCACCAGGCTCGGCACCACCGCGAAATGCAGCAGCGCGCAGGCCACCCCGATGATCGCCGCGTCCAGCTGCATCACCACCGGCGAGAAATGCTCCGGCAGCAGGTCCTTGCGCTGGCCCACCACCACCAGGGTCTGCACCAGCAGCGGATAGGCCAGCAGGCCGGCCACGCCGAGCAGATAGTGGGAGGGATAAAGCTGCAGGCCGACACCGGCCATCAGAATGGTCGCCGCCACCACGAAGGCAAGCAGGCGGATATAATTGCTCAGCCGGCGCGCGCGCTCCATCGGATCCAGATAGGGCTTGCGGGGGCGGTTCTTGGATGTACTCATGCACTGCCAATCAGGACGTTTGTCCGGAGCTTACCCAGTTGTGGGTTAAGAAAAAAGACTGATCGCCCGACGGCAAGGAAAGCAAGCGCGCTTTGCCGTACAATCCCCGGCGCGTCACCGTTCGCCCACAGGAGTTCCGATGGACACACTGACCGCGCTCAACACCCGCGTTTCCGTGGCCCGCCTCACCGAGCCCGGCCCTTCCGCCGATCAGGTCAGACAGTTGCTGGCGGCGGCGATCCGCGCCCCCGACCACGGCATGCTGCGCCCCTGGCGGTTTCTGGTGCTGGAAGGCGAAGAGCGCGAACGCCTCGGCGACATCATGGAGTGGCGCCTGCTGCGCCGGCAGCCGGAGGCGGACCAGTGCGCCCGCGACAACATCCGCAATAAGGCGTTGCGCGCGCCCACCATCATCGTCGCCGTGGCGGAGATCACCGAAGGCCATAAGGTGCCCGCCTGGGAACAGGTACTGGCGGTGGGCGCCGCGGTGCAGAACATCATGGTGGCGGCCCACGCCCTGGGCATCGGCGCCATGTGGCGCACCGGCGACCTGGCCAACGACGAAACCGTCAAGGCGCGCCTGGGCTTCGCCGACAAGGATCAGGTGGTGGGCTTCGTCTACCTGGGCACCCCGGCGGGGGCGCTCAAGAACCTGCCGGACGAGCAACCGGAAACCTTTCTGCGTGAGCTTCCCCGGGGGCGCGATGAGTGATCTCGACGCTCTGGCCGACCGCGTGCGCGCGGCGATACCGCTCACCACCCATCTGGACTTCCGGTTCACCGCCTTCGACGGCGAACGGCTCACCCTGACCGCGCCGCTGGCCCCCAACCACAACGACAAGGGCACCTTCTTCGCCGGCAGCCAGGCGGCGCTGCTGACCCTGGCCGGCTGGGCCTGCACCACGCTGATGGCGGACTCGGTGGCGGCCAATGCCGCGGTGGGGGAAGGCGAGGCCAGCGTCGATGTGGTGGCGGTGGAATCCAGCCTGCAATTCCGCGCGCCGCTGCACGGCGACATTGAAATCCGCGCCTGGGCCGACGACGGCGAGAGCGGCCGGTTTCACCAGCGCCTGAAGCGGCGCGGCAAAGCGAGCCTGGCGATTCTGGCCCGGGCAACCGACGCCCAGGGTGTGGTGGTCTCCGAGTACCAGGGCCTTTACCTGGCCAGAAACAACACGGATAACGCCTGAGTGACGCCGCCACGCTTGCCTGAACCGCGACCCTCGGGTACCCTACGCGCCCTCTGATGATGACTCAGAGACAATCAGTTTTGGTGAGGTGTCCGAGTGGCTGACGCCTTGCCGAAGGCAAGCGAACGTCGCCGCGTAGCGGTGACGGCCCCGAAGGGGCGAGGGCGTGAGCCCGAGTAACGAGCACGCTCGCGTGCGACTACCAGAGCGCGGCCAGCTGGTAGTGACAATCAGTTTTGGTGAGGTGTCCGAG
>DGNT01000197.1:10772-12751 GCA_002389055.1 Alcanivorax sp. UBA4485 | reverse complement strand
TGCCCGTGGTCTGGGCCGACGCGATTCTTACCTGGGCCCTGGCCCGGCTCGCCGGCATCGTCACCTACCCGCTACGCCTGCTGGGCCGCCCTCTGAGAACATTGACCGCCGTCGCGGGCAAAGGTTCCGGCAGCGGCACCGCCCTGCCCGAAGCGCGCATCATCCCCCGGGACCAGCATCCGATTTCCCGCAAGCAGATATCCAGAGCGGCGCTCAATGTGCTGTATGGGTTGCACGAGCAGGGTTTTCAAGCCTTCCTGGTGGGCGGCTGTCTGCGTGACCTGCTGTGCGGCCGCGAACCCAAGGATTTTGACGTGGTCACCGACGCCACGCCGGAGCAGGTGCAGCGTCTGTTCAAGCGCAGCCGCATCATCGGGCGCCGTTTCCAGATCGTGCATGTGCGTTTCGGCCGCGAGGTGATCGAAGTCTCCACCTTCCGCGCCTTTCAAAGGGACGACCAGGCGCTCGACCGCGACCAGCACTCCGCCCATGAAGAAACCGGCCTGGTACTGCGCGACAACACCTGGGGCAGCATCGAGGAAGACGCCCTGCGCCGCGACTTCACTATCAACGCTCTCTACTACAACATCGCCGACTTCGCGCTCTATGACTTCGTCGGCAGCCGCCGCGCCATCGAGCGCGGCGAAATCAGCCTGATCGGCGACCCCGAACAACGCTACCGGGAAGACCCGGTGCGCATGCTGCGCGCCGCCCGTTTCGCCGCCAAACTGGGGTTTCGGCTGGACCAGAAGGCGAGCCGTAAGATTCCCGAACTGGCCGAACTGCTGCTGCAGGTGCCGCCGGCACGCCTGTTCGACGAGGTGCTGAAACTGTTCCTCAGCGGCCACGCCCGGGCTTCCATGCAGAAACTGCAGGACCTGGGCCTGTTCCATTTCCTGTTTCCGGAGACCGACCGCAGCCTGAAAGGCCCCCAGGGCAAGGTCTGGGAGAAGCTGATTCTCGCCGCCATGGACAACACCGACCGGCGCCTGGCGGACGATAAGCCGGTGACGCCGGCGTTCATCTTCGCCGTACTCTTGTGGCCGGTGACCGTGGCGCGCCTGGAAAAGCTGCGCGCCGACGGCATGCCGCCGGCCCCGGCGCTGCACAAGGCCGCCGGCTGGGCCCTGAACCAGCAGGTGCAGCACACCGCCATTCCGCGCCGGTTCTCCACCGTGATGCGCGAAATGTGGGACCTGCAGGACCGCCTGCCCCGCCGGGGCGGCCGCCGTGCCGAGGCGCTGGTGCAGCATCCGCGCTTTCGCGCCGCCTATGATTTCCTGCTGTTGCGCGAGCAGGCCGGTGAATTGCCGGCCGGCCTCGGCGACTGGTGGACACGCTACCAGGACGCCGACGAGGATCAGCGGGAAGCGATGGTGCAGGCACTCGGCCCCAACCAGGGTGCCAGCGGCGGTGGCAAACGCCGCCGGCGCCGGCGTAAGCCGGCCAACGGCCAGGGCTGACGGCGCATGGTGGTGATCGGGCTGGGTGGCAATCTGGCGGATCCCCGCCGGCGGCTGAGCCAGACCCTGGAGGCTTTGGCCGCGCTGCCGGACACCCGTCTGGTGGGCCATTCCGATCTCTACGCCAGCGCCCCGGTGGGGCCCCAGGACCAGCCGGACTTCATCAACGCGGTGGCGGCCCTGGAAACCACGCTGGCCCCGCTTGCCCTGCTGGACGCATTGCAACAGCTGGAAAACGCCGCCGGCCGCGAGCGGCACCGGCATTGGGGCGAGCGCACCCTGGATCTGGACATCCTGTTATGGGACGACCTGACCCTCGACCTCCCCCGCCTCACCGTCCCGCACCCCGAGCTCACCCGGCGCGCCTTCGTGATCGGCCCGCTGCTCGACCTGCTGCCCGATTGCCGCTTGCCGGACGGCATCCCGGTGGCCGACTATTGGCCTGCGGTCGCCGCCCAGCCACTGCAGCGCCTGCACTGCCTGGAGGAGAACCACTTTGCTGACCGAACGCATTAA
>DGNT01000197.1:0-10731 GCA_002389055.1 Alcanivorax sp. UBA4485 | reverse complement strand
GCAAAACCACCCTGGCCCAGCGCCTGGCGGACACCTTCGGTTTCGATACCCTGTTCGAGCGCGCCGACGACAACCCCTTTCTGACCCGCTTCTATCAGGACCCGGCCCGCTTCGCCCTGCAGACCGAGCTGTTTTTCCTGTTCCAGCGCGCCGACCAACTGCGCCAGCTCCGCCAGCAGGACCTGTTCTCCGGCCCGCGGGTGGCGGATTTCCTGGTCGACAAGAACCGCCTGTTCGCCGAGGTCAATCTGGACGAGGACGAATTCGCCCTCTATGACAACGTCTACCAGCACATGCTGATCGACGCGCCGGTGCCGGACCTGGTGATCTACCTGCAGGCGCCCACGCCGGTTCTGCGCCAACGAGTGCTGAAACGGGGCAACGCCTTCGAGCAGCGCATCGATCCGGGCTACCTGGACCGCCTCAACGACGCTTACACCCGCTTTTTCCACTTCTACGACCGCGCCCCGCTGCTGATCGTCAACGCCGCTGAAATCGATCTGGTCAGCGGTGACGCGGACTACCAGCAACTGGTGGCCGAGTTGCTGGACATCCGCACCGGGCGCCACTATTTTAACCCCCGGCCGCTGGTCTAAACGCAGTTTCCCGGGGGAAGACACCCATGCCCGTTACCATCCGCACTCTCAACAAACGCAAGCAGGACGGCGAGAAGTTCTCCATGCTGACCGCCTACGACGCCACCTTCGCGCGTCTGATCAGCGAAGCGGGCGTGGACGCCGTCCTGATCGGCGACTCCCTGGGCAACGTGATCCAGGGCCGTGACAGCACCGTGCCGGTGACTCTGGAGAATATGGTCTACCACACTGAGTGCGTGGCCCGTGCCAACCAGGGCAGCCTGGTGCTGGCCGATGTGCCCTTCCTGGGCGCCGCCACCCTGGACCGCATTCTCGAGGCCAGCGGCGCGCTGATGCAGGCCGGCGCCAACATGGTCAAGCTGGAAGGCGGCGCCTGGCTGGCCGAGGCGGTGGCCGTGCTCAAACGCAACGGCGTCCCGGCCTGCGTGCATCTGGGCCTGACCCCGCAGGCGGTCAACGCCTTCGGCGGCTACCGGATTCAGGGCAAGGACGAGCAAGGCGCGCGCGAACTGCTGGAAGCCGCCGTCGCCCTGGAACAGGCCGGCGCCGCCATGCTGCTGCTGGAATGCGTGCCGCGCGCCCTGAGCGCCGAAATCACCGCCGCCGTGAACATCCCGGTAACCGGTATCGGCGCCGCCCCGGAGTGCGACGGCCAGGTGCTGGTGATGCACGACATGCTCGGCCTCAATGCCAGCCCGGCCCGCTTCGTGAAGGACTTCATGGCGGAGACCGGCGGCGGCGACATCGCCGCGGCGTTCCGCGCCTACGACCGGGCCGTCAAGGACGGCCAGTTCCCCGCTGAACAGCACTGCTTCTGACCGTCATGGAATTGCTGCATACCGTCGCCGAGGTGCGCGAGCGCGTGCGCCAGTGGCGCCAGGCCGGAAAACGGGTCGGTTTCGTGCCCACCATGGGCAACCTGCACGACGGCCATCTGAGCCTGGTGCGCGAGGCCCAGCGTCACAGCGACGAGGTGGTGGTGTCGATTTTCGTCAACCCCACCCAGTTCGGCCCCAACGAGGACTTCGACGCCTACCCGCGCACCCTGGACGCGGACTGCGCGCAACTGCGCGACGCCGGGGTGGCCCTGGCGTTCGCCCCCCCGGTGGAGGAAATCTACCCGCTGGGGGCGAACCAGACCTGGGTGGACGTGGACGCCCTGGGCGATTACCTGTGCGGCGCCGACCGGCCCGGGCATTTCCGGGGCGTCACCACGGTGGTGAGCAAATTATTTAATATCGTGCAGCCTGATCTGGCGGTGTTCGGCGAGAAGGACTTCCAGCAGTTGGCGGTGATCCGCCGCATGGTGGCGGAACTGCTGATGCCGGTGCGTGTGATCGGCGCCGCCACCGACCGCGAGCCGGATGGCCTGGCCCGCAGCTCCCGGAACGGCTTTCTGAGCGCCGAAGAGCGCACCCGGGCGCCGCTTCTCCAGCAGCATCTGCAGGAGGCGCGGCAGGCCATTGAGGCCGGCGAGCGGGATTACCGGGCTCTCGAGCGGCGTCTGGTGGCGTCACTCGCCGGGCACGGCTTTGACGTCGACTACGTCACCGTTGCCAACGCCGACAGCCTGGCGCCGGCCGGCCCCGGGGACCGCTCGCTGGTGGTCGCCGCGGCGGCGCGCCTGGGGCGCCCCAGATTGATCGACAATGTGACCGTGAAACTGGCTGAGACTGCCCTATAATGCCGCTCTCAGCGTCGGCTCAAGGCACGGGGAGTCGCCACCGGTTTATTGTATGTGACCGGTGATTCATGCATACTGCCGCCCCCCCTGTCAGCGGCCGTTATTCAGTGCCCGCGCAAGGGTTGTTTAGAGAGGTACCAACATGCAGTGCACCATGCTGAAAGCCAAGTTGCACCAGGCCCGCGTCACCCACGCGGAACTTGAGTACGAAGGCTCCTGCGCCATCGACGGCCGTCTTATGGACATGGCCGGCATCCTTGAATACGAGCAAATCCAGATTTACAACCTGGATAACGGCGAGCGCTTCGAAACCTACGCGATCCGCGGCGAAGAGGGTTCGAAGATGATTTCCGTGAACGGCGCCGCCGCCCACAAGGCGAAGCCCGGACACCGCGTGATCATCTGCGCCTACGCCAACTACTCCAGCGCCGAGCTGATCAATTATAAGCCCCGTCTGATTTACATGGACGAAGGCAACGAGGTGAAAGGGACCAGCAACGCTATCCCGGTTCAGGTGGCCTGAGCCGCCTGTACTCCCTCGCCCTGAACGCCGGCCTCGCGCCGGCGTTTTTGTATCCAGCCCCCCGATGCTACCCGCTCCCCGGGCGCGCTTCTCTTCGCCTTTGGTAGTAGACGTCCCTTTCCCGCCTCCGCTAGCGGTACACTGTGCCCAATGGCATTTGATAAGCCGGTCTTTAGACAATAGTTTAATTCCAGGCGTGTCGCCGTTGGCACGATAATACGGCGCCGCATTACCCCCGCGACTCAGGACGGGGCGGCCAGACAATAAACATCAGCGGGCAGTACGAAGGAGGCTGAAATGTCCGAGCAAAAGACCTACCCGGTTCCGGAGGCGTTTAAACGCCAGACACTGATGGATCGGCAAACCTACGATCGCTGGTATCAGCAATCGATCGACGATCCCGATGCCTTCTGGGCCGAGCGCGCGGACCAACTGCTCGACTGGCGGACCCGCTGGGACACGGTCAGCGACTGGGACTTCAAGGAAGGCCGCGCGGCCTGGTTCCAGGGCGGCAAGCTCAATGCCTGCTATAACTGCGTCGACCGCCACCTGCCCAAGCGCGCCCAGCAGACCGCGATCATCTGGGAGGGTGACGAGCCGGACCAGGAAAAGCACATCACCTATCAGGAACTGTTCGAGCAGGTGTCGCGCTTCGCCAACGCCCTGAAGGACCGCGGCGTGAAGAAAGGCGACCGGGTGGTGATCTACATGCCGATGATCCCGGAAGCGGCCTACGCCATGCTCGCCTGCGCCCGCATCGGCGCGATCCACTCAGTGGTATTCGGCGGCTTCTCCCCGGAAGCCTTGAAGGATCGCATTCAGAACGCCGGCGCCTGCGCCCTGATCACCGCCGACGAAGGCGTGCGCGGCGGCAAGGTGGTGGCGCTGAAGGCCAACGCCGACAAGGCCCTGGGCGGCTGTGACTCGGTCCACACCTGCCTGGTGGTGGAACGCACCGGCGGCGACATCGAATGGGACGACCAGCGTGACATCTGGTATCACGACGCGCTGGCCAAGGCCGACGCGAACTGCGAACCGGAATGGGTCGACAGCGAGGACCCGCTGTTCACGCTGTACACCTCCGGCTCCACCGGCAAGCCCAAGGGCGTGGTGCACACCACCGCCGGCTACCTGCTGCAAAGCGCGCTGACCCACAAGTATGTGTTCGACTATCAGGACGGCGATATCTACTGGTGCACCGCCGACGTGGGCTGGATCACCGGCCACAGCTACATCGTCTATGGGCCGCTGGCCAACGGCGCCACCACCCTGATGTTCGAGGGCGTACCCACCTACCCGGACGCCTCCCGCCACTGGCAGGTGGTGGACAAGCACCAGGTCAACATCTACTACACCGCCCCCACCGCGATCCGTGCCCTGATGGGCCAGGGCGACGAGCCGGTGACCAAAACCGACCGCTCCAGCCTGAAACTGCTGGGCACCGTGGGCGAGCCGATCAACCCGGAAGCCTGGCAGTGGTACCACAAGGTGGTGGGCGAGGAACGCTGCCCGATCGTCGATACCTGGTGGCAGACCGAGACCGGCGCCATCATGATCGCGCCGCTGCCCGGCGCGGTCGACCTGAAACCCGGCTCCGCCACCCTGCCCATGTTCGGCGTGCAGCCCGGCCTGATGGACCCGGACGGCAAGGAGCTGGAAGGCGCCACCTCCGGGAATCTGGTGATCAAGGCCAGCTGGCCGAGCCAGATCCGCACCGTGTACGGCGACCATCAGCGCATGATCGACACCTACTTCAGCGCCTACCCCGGCTATTACTTCACCGGCGACGGCGCGCGCCGCGACGAGGACGGCTACTGGTGGATCACCGGCCGGGTGGACGACGTGCTTAACGTCTCCGGGCACCGCCTGGGCACCGCCGAGATCGAGTCCGCCCTGGTGCTGCATAAGAGCATCTCCGAGGCCGCCGTGGTGGGTTACCAGCATGAGGTCAAGGGCCAGGGCATCTACGCCTATGTGTCGCTGATGCGCGGCGCCGAAGGCAGCGAGGACCTGATCAAGGAACTGCGTGATCTGGTCACCCAGGAGATCGGCCCGATTGCCAAGCCGGACCTGATTCACTTCGCCCCCGGCCTGCCCAAAACCCGCTCCGGCAAGATCATGCGGCGCATTCTGCGCAAGATCGCCGCGGACGAGCTGGACAGCCTGGGCGACACCTCCACCCTGGCGGACCCGGGCGTGGTTGACGAGCTGATCAAGACCCGCAAGAACAACGGCGACAGCTGATAGCTGCTCTTTTGTGATAAAGAAAAAGGCGGCCCGGGGCCGCCTTTTTTATGCCCGCTGTTGGTGTCGCAGCAGAAACACCAGAGGAATCGCGGCCATGTTGATCCACATCAGCAGCCGGAAATCGTTCATGTAGCTGATCTCCGCCGCCTGGCTGAGCAGCGTCTGATAGACCGCCGCCGGCACGCTTCCCACCATTTCCTTGATCGGCAGTCCCTGGCTCAGCCAGGGGGCCAGTTGCAGATGCTCGCCGAGCTGCTGCTGATTGATCCACATATTGCGCGACAACATGGCGGTCATGATCGAGATGCCCACACTGGACCCCAGGTTGCGCGACAACGAAAACAGCGATGCCCCTTCGGTACGCAGCGCGGGGTTCAAGGTGGCATAGGTCAACGCGCTGGCCGGCACGAACACCAGCCCCAGGCCCAGCCCCTGAAGCACCCCGGTCCAGATCAGCGTGTTGCGGCTGACCTCAAGCGTGAAACCGGCCATTTCGTGCAACGAGAAGGTGATAAACAGCAGCCCGGTGATCACCAGCACCCGAGGGTCGAGCCGGGTGCGCATCAGGCGCCCCACCAGCATCATCGAGAACATCGAACCGAGCCCGCGCGGCGCCAGCACCAGCCCGGTGGTCACCGCCGGGTAGTCCTTCCATTGCTGCAGAAACGGCGGCAACAACGCCATGGTGGCGAGCAGAATGATGCCGACCACGAAGATGAACACCAGCCCGGTGACGAAGTTGCGGTCCTTGAACAGCGCCGGATCAATAAAGGGGTCCTTGCGGGTCAGCGAATGGACCACGAACAGATACAAGCCGAGCAGCGCCAGTACGGCTTCCAGCTGAATTTCGAAGCTTTCGAACCATTGCACCTGCTCGCCACGATCCAGCATCAGCTGGAAGGCGCCGATGGCCAGGCCCAAAAACGCGAACCCCATGACGTCGAACCGCACTTTGCGGGTTTCCGTCTCACTGACGCTTAGCCAGATGCCGGCGAACGCCAGCAGCCCGAACGGCAGATTGATGTAGAACACCCAACGCCAGCTGTACCACTCGGTGAGCCAGCCACCCAGCGTCGGCCCCAGGATCGGCCCCACCATCACACCCATACCCCAGATCGCCATGGCCTGGCCGTGCTTCTCCACCGGGTAGGCGTCCAGCAGCACGGATTGCGACAGGGGTACCAGCGCGGCGCCGAACACCCCCTGCAGGATGCGGAACATGACCATCTGATCCAGCGAGCCGGACAGCCCGCACAGGCCCGAGGTTACCGTGAACCCCGCCACCGACCAGAGGAACAACCGGCGCCGGCCCAGGCGGCCGGCCATAAAGCCCACCGTGGGCGTCATGATGGCGGCGGCGACGATATAGGAGGTCAGCACCCAGGTGATCTGGTCGGTACTGGCGGACAGACTGCCCTGCATGTGCGGCAGGGCCACATTGGCGATGGTGGTGTCGAGCACCTGCATCACCGTGGCCAGCATGATGCTGACGGTGACCAGGCGCTGATCGTTAAGGCGTGCCATGCTCGCCGCTGGCGGCCACTGGCGTCTCGGCCAGCGGCGACGCCTCGGTATCAATGGTGATTTCCGCGCTCATGCCAGAGCGCAGCGGCGGCTTGCCGTCCACATCCAGTAACCGCAGGCGCACCGGTATCCGTTGCACCACCTTGACCCAGTTGCCGCTGGCGTTCTGCGGGGGAATCAGCGCGTATTCGGAACCGGTGGCCGGGCTGAGACTCTGCACCCGGGCCCGCCAGATAACGTCGGGATAGGTGTCCACCGCCACTTCCACGGTCTGCCCCTCGCGGACATGGGTGAGCTGGGTTTCCTTGAGGTTGGCCTCCACCCAGGCGGACCGGTCGCGGGCCAGCGTGAGTACCGGGACGCCGGCGTTGACGCGCTCACCGACCATCGGCGTAGCGCCGCCGAGAACCCCATCGGCGGGGGCGACAATGCGGGTGTGGGCCAGATCGTATTCGGCCTGCTCCAGCTTGGCGGTGGCCGCCTGGTAATCCGGGTGCTCTTCCACCGCCACGTCCGGCCCACCGCCCAACCTGGCGCGCAGGCTGGCGAGTTGCTGGTCGATCACCTCCGCCTCGGCCCGGGCCTTGTCCCGCTTCTGCCGCGCCGCCTCCAACTGGGATTGCGACACCGCCACCTTGTCGAGGCCCTGGAAGCGCTGCAGTTCGCGCTGATAATAACTCAGGTCCCGGCGCGCCTGGGCGCGCTGCGCCTGCAGGCGGGCGTAATCCGCCCGCTCGGACAGAATGCGGTTACGCACCGCGCGTTGATCGGCTTGCGCCTCCGCCAGGGCAATGCGGTAGGGCTGGGGGTCGACCTCGGCGAGCACCTGGCCACGCCGCACCGGCTGGTTGCGCTCCACGTTCACCGCCACCAGAGGGCCGCTGACGTCGGCGGTCAGCGAGATCATGTCGATTTTAATGTAGGCGTTCTCGGTGCTCACGTAGCGGTGGCCGCCGAATATCAGCCACAGCACCACCGCCAGGGCGATCAACAGCCCCAGGCCCATTCCCAGTCGCCGGTTGCGTTGCGTCGTGGTCACTGTCCGTCCCCCTGGTCCGGTCGATCACAGAGGTTGGCGCGCATCGCCTCCAGCACCTCTCTGAACGTATCGATTTGCTCGCTGGTCAGCCCGTCGAAGGCCCGTTCACGGGTTAGCGCGGCCAGTTCGCGCAGCCGCTCCAACGCCGGCGCGGCGGCTTCGGTGAGATAAAGCCGCCGACGGCGCCGGTCGGAAGGGTCCGCCCGGCGCTCCACCAGGCCTTCCTGTTCCAGCCGTTCCAGTTGCCGCGTCAGCGAAATCGGCGCCACATCCAGAATCTCGGCCAGCGCCGCCTGGTGCACGCCCTCATGGCGGGCCAGATGCCAGAGCACCTGCCAGCGGGCGCGGGTCAGTCCCTGTTCGCGGGCACGCCGGTCGAAGTCGCGGCGGATCATGCGCGCCACGTCGTGGACGCTGAGCCCGACAGTGGTCTCTCTGGTCATCGGCAAGATCTCCCGGCGGGTCATCGGCGCATTGGTAAGCGCACTTATCATAAGCAAGCTTACGATAATGAATCAACTATGGCAACCTGGTTGTCTTTTATGGCGGGACATAAAAAAACCCGCCGAAGCGGGTCTTTTTATCTTGCGAGAGCCGGGAAAGATCAGCTTTCCTTGGCTTCCTTCATGGACAGCTTGATGCGGCCACGCTGGTCCACGTCGAGGACTTTGACCTTGATGATGTCACCCTCGTTGACGTAATCGGACACCTTCTCCACCCGCTCTTCGGCGATCTGGGAAATGTGCAGCAGGCCTTCGGTGCCGGGCATGATCTGCACGAAGGCGCCGAAGTCGACCACGCGCATCACCTTGCCTTCGTAGATCTTATCGATCTCCGCTTCGGCGGTGAGCTCTTCCACGCGCCGCTTGGCTTCCAGGGCCGCTTCGCGGGTTTCGCCGTAGATCTTCACGCTGCCGTCGTCTTCCAGGTCGATGGTGCACCCGGTTTCGTCGGTCAGGCCGCGGATGGTAGCGCCGCCCTTGCCGATCACGTCGCGGATTTTCTCCGGGTTGATCTTCAGGGTGAGCAGGGTCGGGGCGTTATCGGACACCTGGGCACGGGATTCGGAAATCGCCTTGGCCATCTCGCCCAGAATATGCAGCCGGCCTTCCTGGGCCTGACCCAGCGCTTTCTCCATAATCTCTTCGGTGATGCCCTCGATCTTGATGTCCATCTGCAGAGCGGTCACGCCACGGGCGGTACCGGCCACCTTGAAGTCCATGTCGCCGAGATGGTCCTCGTCACCCAGGATGTCGGACAGGACCGCGAAGCGGCCGTCTTCTTCCTTGACCAGACCCATGGCGATACCGGCCACCGGCGCGGTCAACGGAACGCCGGCGTCCATCAGCGCCATGGAGGTGCCGCACACCGAAGCCATGGAGGAGGAGCCGTTGGACTCAGTGATTTCGGACACCACGCGGATCGAGTACGGGAACTGCTTCTCGTCGGGCACCACCGCTTCCACGCCACGGCGGGCAAGGCGGCCGTGGCCGATTTCGCGGCGCTTGGGGCTGCCGATCATGCCGGTTTCACCAACGCAGTACGGGGGGAAGTTGTACTGCAGCATGAAGTGGTCCTGGCGGGAGCCTTCCAGGGCGTCAATGAACTGGGCATCGCGCATGCCGCCCAGGGTGGCGGTGACGATCGCCTGGGTTTCACCACGGGTGAACAGCGCGGAGCCGTGGGTTTTCTTGAGCATGCCCACCTTGCATTCGATCGGGCGTACCGCGTTCAGGGCACGGCCATCGATACGCGGCTTGCCGGAGACCACTGCCTCGCGCACCACGTTCTTTTCCACCTTGCCGAACAGGTCCTTCACTTCGCCGGCTTCCGGGGCGCCTTCCTCTTCGGTGGCGAACTCGGCCACACAGGCGTCACGCAACTCGCCGACTTTCTGCTGGCGGGCCATCTTGTCGGTAATGGTGTAGGCGTCCGCCAGAGCGGCTTCGTACTTGCCCTTGATGGCGTTCTTCAGTTCGCTGTTTTCCTGCGCCGGCTGCCATTCCCAGGCGGGGGTGCCGACTTCCGAGGCGAACTCGTTGATCGCCTGGATCAGGCCCTGCATTTCCTGATGGCCAAACAGCACCGCGCCCAGCATCTGGTCTTCGCTGAGCTCCTGGGCTTCGGATTCCACCATCAGCACGGCCGCTTCGGTGCCGGCGACCACCAGGTTGAGGGCGGATTCTTCCAGCTCGGAATAGGTCGGGTTCAGCAGGTACAGGCCGTCCTTGAAGCCGACGCGGGCGGCGCCAATCGGGCCGCTGAACGGAATGCCTGAAATCGCCAGGGCGGCGGAGGTGCCGATCATCGCGGCGATATCCGGGTCCTGGTTCTTATCCGAGGACATTACCGTGGCGACCACCTGGACTTCGTTCATGAAGCCCTTGGGGAACAGCGGGCGAATCGGCCGGTCGATCAGACGGCAGGTCAGGGTCTCTTTCTCGCTGGGACGGCCTTCACGCTTGAAGAAACCGCCGGGAATGCGGCCGGTGGCGTAGGTCTTTTCCTGGTAGTTCACGGTCAGCGGGAAAAACGGCTTGTTGGGGTCGGCCTCTTTTTTACCGACCACGGTGACCAGCACCTGGGTGTCACCGATGGTGACCATAACAGCGGCGGTGGCCTGGCGGGCGATCTGCCCGGTTTCCAGAATAACGGTGTCACCGCCGTATTGAATCTCTTTACGCACTATATTGAACATATCGCTTCTCGTCTCTCGTCTCGTCTCGTCTTTCGTCTCTTCGCTTTATCATCGCGTGCCGGGGCATCATAACCCTGCGCCCAAAACAACAGAAGCCCGGCACCGGGCCGAGCTTCCGTTTCAATCACCGGTCACACCGGGGCCTGCTTAGCGGCGCAGACCCAGACGTTCGATCAACTTCAGATAGCGGTCACGATTTTTGCCGGCCAGGTAGTCCAGCAGCTTACGACGCTGGTTAACCATGCGGATCAGGCCGCGACGGCTGTGGTGATCCTTGTGGTGATCCTTGAAGTGACCCTGAAGCTGGTTGATGTTCTCGGACAGCAGGGCGACCTGCACTTCCGGGGAACCGGTATCACCTTCCTTCTGGGCAAAATCCTTCAGGATTTGTGCTTTTTGCTCGGTGGTCAAAGCCATTTT
>DGNT01000052.1 GCA_002389055.1 Alcanivorax sp. UBA4485 | reverse complement strand
CGGGTCCGGGCAATCGGGGAGAGTGGGAATGCGTAACAATCAGCCGGTGACAAACCGTGAGTATGCGCTCAAGGGCGATGACTTTCTGATTTCGAGGACCAACCGCAGGGGGCGTATCACCTACGCCAACCCGGCGTTTATCGAAGTCAGCGGCTTCACCCGCGAAGAGCTGATCGGCGCCCCGCACAACATCGTGCGCCACCCGGACATGCCGGAGCAGGCGTTCGAGAACCTGTGGCGCACCCTGAAAGAGGGTGGCACCTGGATCGGCCTGGTCAAGAACCGGCGTAAGGACGGCGGCTATTACTGGGTACGCGCCCACGTCACCCCGATTATTGAAGACGGTGAAATCGCCGGCTTCGTATCCGTGCGCCTCAAGGCGGACAAAGGCTCCATCGACGCCGCGGAACAGGCCTACACCGCACTGCGGGAAGGGCGCGGCGGCCACCTTTACCTGCACCGTGGCGAGATTCGCCGTCGTGGGGTAGTGGCGGCGCTGCGACGCTGGAACCCGCGTTCGGTGAGCAGCCGTATGACGCTGCTCTACCTGGCCAGCGCCGCGCCGCTGCTGGGCGCCGGTGTGATCGGCTTCCTCGGCCGTGGTGAGGCGGCGCCGTTGTCCACCGCCTTGATGGCCTTGGCGGCGGTGGGCCTGCCGCTGCTGGCGCTGCTGTTCTGGGCCACCGCCCGTTCGGTGCTGGGCCCGGTGCGCGAGGCCGGCATGTTCACGCTGCAGATCGCCGCCGGCAATCTGGCGGCCAAACCGCCGCGCCGTCTCACCGGCGAGATGGGGCTGCTGGTGATGGGGCTGAAGCTGATGCGCCGCAGTCTGGGCAGCATCGTCGGCGATGTGAACCGGGGCATTGAGGTGGTCACCCCGGCCGCCCGCGATATCGCCCAGGGCAACGAAGATCTGTCCTCGCGTTCGGAGCAGCAGGCCGCCTCGCTGCAACAGACCGCCTCCAGCATGGAAGAGATCACCGCCACCGTGGGTCAGAACGCGGAGAACGCCCGCCAGGCCAGCCGGCTCAGCGGCGAGGCGTCGCGGGCGGTGTCCGAGAGCGGCGAAGTGATGGGGCAGGTGGTCGACACAATGGGCCGCATCACCGCCAGTTCGGAAAAGATGGCGGTGATCATCGGCACCATCGACAGCATCGCCTTCCAGACCAACATTCTGGCCCTCAACGCCTCCGTGGAAGCGGCCCGCGCCGGCGAGCACGGCCGCGGCTTCGCGGTGGTGGCCCAGGAAGTGCGTAACCTGGCCGGCCGCTCCGCGGACGCCGCCAGGGAGATCCGCGACCTGATCGCCGGTTCCGGCCGCGAGATTGAAAGCGGCGCGGAACTGGTGCGGCGCGCGGAAGCGGCGATCGAATCCGTGGTCACCTCGGTGACCCGGGTCAACGACATCATGGGCGACATCAGTGCCGCCTCCGAAGAGCAAAGTACCGGCATCAACCAGATCAACCAGGCGGTGGCGCAGATGGACGGCGTCACCCGTCAGAACGCCGAACGGGTGCAGGCTTCCGCCCGCGCCGCCGCGTCCCTGGAGGCTCAGGTGGACAGCCTCACCCATTCGATCGCAGTGTTCCGTCTTCAGGGCGGCGCCGAGCAGGCGCCGGCGAAGGCCGCCGATGTTCGCCGGTTGCCTGCGTCGCCGTCCCGGCCGCGCTCCGCGTCCACCACCCAGACCCTAGCCGGATGACCCCTTTGAGCAGTCGAGTGCCTATCAGCCCCACCGCCGCCGGCGACGCCGGGCGTTTTTCGCCGGACCGCGACCTGATGCTCAGCGACGCGGATTTCGCGCGCATCCGTGAGCTGATCTATCGCCGCGCCGGTATCGTCCTGGCGGAACATAAAAAAGATATGGTCTACAGCCGTATCGGCCGGCGTGTGCGCAAGCACGGCCTGATCCGCTTCCAGGACTATCTCGCCAAACTGGAGCAGGACAGCGGCGGCCCGGAGTGGGAAGCGTTCACCAACGCCCTGACCACCAACCTGACCGCCTTCTTCCGCGAGAGCCATCACTTCCCGTTGCTCGCCGATCTGGTGCGCGACCGACGCGGGCCGATACGCATCTGGAGCGCCGGTGCCTCCACCGGCGAGGAGCCGTACTCCATCGCCATGGCGCTCACCGAGGTGCTCGGTGACAAAGCCGATTTCCAGGTGCTCGCCACCGACATCGACACCGAGGCCCTGGATCGGGCCCGTCGCGGCATCTATCCCATGGACCAGGTCAACAAGCTCGACGAGCGACGTCGCAAGCGCTTCTTTCAGAAGGGCAGCGGCGCGCGCTCCGGGTTCGCACGGGTGCGCCCGGAAGTGGCGGCGCGGGTGCGCTTCCAGACGCTCAACCTGGTGGCGCCGAAATGGCCGATGGAAGATCGCTTCGACGCCATCTTCTGCCGCAACGTGATGATCTACTTCGACAAGGGCACCCAGGCGCGGATCCTCGACCGCTTCGCGCCTCTGTTGAAGCACGACGGGTTATTGTTCGCCGGTCATTCAGAAAGTTTCTCCTACATCAGCGAACGTTTTCGGCTGCGCGGCCAGACTGTCTATACCCTCGCCGACCGGTAACACCGAACCTCTCTACGAAGCTCGGATTGTGGGAGCTTGCCTTGCAAGCGAAAGGCCGGCTTTGCCGGCCGGCAGGATCCCAGAGGCTTTTCTAACGGCGGCTCCAACAAAGTCTCTGGAATCCTGCCGGGAGCTTCGCTCCCTCTCGCGGGCAGGGCCCGCTCCCACAAGTCGTCAAGCTGGGAGGCTAAAAATCCTAAAGAAGCACCGCTATCCGCCGATAGCGTGAATAACAAAGGCGAACCGCGCCGGTGACGGCGTCGTCTTGGAAACGGGGGAGACCGATCTTGGCCGGGAAAAAAATAAGGGTGCTGTGCGTCGACGACTCGGCTCTGATTCGCGATCTGATGAGCGAAATCATCAACAGCCATGCCGATATGGAAGTGGTGGCGGTGGCCCCGGACCCGTTGGTGGCCCGGGATCTGATTAAACGCCACGACCCGGATGTGCTCACCCTGGATGTGGAAATGCCGCGCATGGACGGCCTGGACTTTCTCGAGCGGCTGATGCGTCTGCGACCGATGCCGGTGCTGATGGTCTCGTCGCTCACCCAGGCCGGCTCCGAGGTCACCCTGCGGGCGCTGGAACTGGGCGCGGTGGACTTTCTGCAGAAGCCGGCCCTGGGCATTCGCAGCGGCATGATCGAGTACAGCGAACTGATCGCGGAAAAAATCCGCGCCGCCGCCCGTTCCCGGCCCCGGCGTATCCAGGCCGGTGAGCGTGACGCCCCCAAGCCGCTTAAGTCGGTGATGGTGTCGAGTGAAAAGCTGGTGATTCTGGGCGCCTCCACCGGCGGCCCGGAAGCGATACGGCAAGTGTTGGAGCCGTTACCCGCCAACTGCCCGGCGATTCTGATCGCCCAGCATATGCCCGGCGGGTTCACCCACTCCTTCGCGCTGCGGCTGGACAAACTGTGCTGCATCACCGTCAAAGAGGCCGAAGACGGTGAACGGGTATTGCCGGGCCACGCCTACATCGCACGCGGCGACCGGCATCTGAAACTGGTGCGCAGCGGCGCCAACTATGTCGTGCGCCTGGATGAAGGCCCGCCGGTGAACCGCCACCGTCCCTCCGTGGACGTGCTGTTCCACTCGGCGGCGACACAGGCCGGACGCAACGCCATCGGCGTGCTGCTGACCGGCATGGGCAAGGACGGCGCGGCGGGTCTGTTGGCCATGCGTCGCGCCGGGGCGGCAACGCTCGCCCAGGACGAGGACACCTCATTGGTGTTCGGCATGCCCCGTGAGGCAATCGCCATCGGCGCGGCCACGGAAACACTGTCTTTGCATGAAGTGGCGCCGCGCATGCTGGCGCTGGCGGCGGCCTCCGGCCGCGCGCAGCGGGTTTGAATAACAACATGAATTTTCTAAGCAAGCTCCTGAGAGAGGAACGGCGGCTATGATGAAAGTACTACGCAACCTCAATATCAATACCACGGTGGCCGGCGCGCTGGTGTGCTGTGCGCTGCTGGTCAGCGTGCTGGCGGTGTTGCGTTTCACCACCAACGAAATGGTGGACGATTCGATCACCACCCTGAACCAGGTGAACGTGGAGCAGCTCAACGAAGTGAGCCGGGCGGCGGTGCTGCTCAACCGCGCCCGCATTCAGATGGATCTGGCCGCCGACTACCTGGACCAGGGCATGCGCCTGGTGGCCGAGAACCAGATCGACGGCGTCGGAGACTTGCTGGAGCGTGCTCAGAACCGCTTCAAGAACTTCGACGACACACCCAAAACCGAGATGGGCGAGGCCCGCGCCAGCGAGCTGTCCACCGGTTTCAACGCCGTCATGGCGCTGGTACGCGACCAGTACGCCGCGCTCAAAGCCGGTGATCTGGGCGAGTACAAAGACCTGCGCCAGGAGCTGCTCACCCCGGGCGACAGTCTCGATGGCAGCCTTACCGACTTTACTCAATACGCCAACCAGCGCGGCGACGCCATCATGGCCAACTACCACGAAAAGACCGCGCTGTTCGGGCGTATCGGTCTGGCCGCGCTGGCGGCCACCGCGGTGGTGCTGCTGCTGATCTACTGGGGCCTGCGCAAGACCGTGGTGCAGCCCCTCTATGAGGCGGTGGAGCACCTGCAACGCATCGCCCGTGCCGACCTTTCGCAAAAGGTGCATGTGCCCGGCCGCAACGAAATCGGCAAGGTGTTCGCCGCCACCCGCGATATGCAGGCCAGTCTTTCCCGGATCGTCACCGACGTGCGCAGCAGCAGTAACTCGATTTTCGTGGGCAGCTCCGAGATCGCCCGTGGCAACACCGATCTGTCCTCGCGCACCGAGCAGCAGGCCGCCTCCCTGGAAGAAACCGCCACCAGCATGGAGCAGCTCACCGCCACCGTGAAACAGAACGCGGACAACGCCCGCCAGGCCAGCAGCCTGGCCAACGACGCCTCGGGCACCGCGTCCCGGGGCGGCGACGTGATGCAGCAGGTCACCACCAAGATGCAGGGCATCACCGAGAGCTCCAAGAAAGTGGCGGACATCACCACGATGATCGATTCGATCGCCTTCCAGACCAATATTCTGGCGCTTAACGCCTCGGTGGAAGCGGCCCGCGCCGGCGAACAGGGCCGTGGCTTCGCGGTGGTCGCCGGTGAAGTGCGCAACCTGGCCGGCAACAGCGCCGACGCCGCCCGCCAGATCAAGCAATTGATCGAGACCTCGGCGGTGGAAGTGCAGGAAGGCTCCACGCTGGTGGAACAGGCCTCGGAAACCGTCAAGGAAGTGGTCGCCGCGGTGAAGCGCGTGACCGACATCATGGACGAGATCTCCGCCGCCTCCCAGGAACAGAGCGGTGGCATCGAGCAGGTCAGCCAGGCGGTCAGCCAGATGGACGAAGTGACCCAGCAGAACGCGTCCCTGGTGGAAGAGGCCAGCTCGGCGGCCGCGTCCCTGGAAGAACAGGCCCGTCGTCTGGAAGAAGCGGTGTCGATCTTCCGACTCGACAGCGAAGCCGCCGACGACATTGGCAGTGCCAGGGTACCGGTGATCATCCAGGACCACGACGACAACGCGGCCCAGGACGACGAGAACCCGTCCGAGCCCAAGCCGCACGCCGTGAACGACGCGCCCCGGCAACGTGCCGAACAGCAGGTACCGCGCGAAAGCCGCCCGGCGCCGCGCCGTGAACCGGTCACCACCGAGGACGACTGGGAAGAGTTTTAAACACCCCGAACCGCGCCGGGGACGCGCTCCCGCCACCCGGCGCCATGACGCAGTGAGAGGAAACGATGGATAAGGGCATGAGTATTCTGGTGGTGGACGACTTTCCCACCATGCGACGCATCGTTCGCAGTCTGCTCAAGGAGTTGGGCTTCACCAACGTGGAAGAGGCCGAGGACGGCCAGGAAGCCTTGGGCAAGCTGAAAGGCGGCGATTTCGAATTCGTCGTTTCGGATTGGAACATGCCCAATCTGGACGGTCTGGAGATGCTCAAGCAGATCCGCGCCGACGACGCCACGAAAGCGCTGCCGGTATTGATGGTCACCGCCGAGGCGAAGAAAGAGAACATCGTGGCCGCTGCCCAGGCCGGCGCCAACGGTTATATCGTCAAGCCGTTCACCGCCGCCACCCTGGAAGAAAAACTCAATAAGATTTTCGAGAAGCTGGGCAAATAAGCGATGCGGGGTCCAGCTTCCCTGGTGAGGAGAACCGAATATGAGTGGTGAGGCTCGGCAAGTGGCGGCACACGAAGGCGCGCAGAGCGACGACTTGGTGGTGCGCATCGGACAGCTTACCCGCATGTTGCGTGAAAGCATGCGGGAACTGGGTCTGGACAAGGAAGTGGAGAAGGCGGCGGAGGCGATTCCCGACGCCCGCGCCCGTCTCAATTATGTGGCGTCGATGACCGAGCAGGCCGCCGACCGCGCGCTGAACGCGGTGGACCGGGCTCAGCCGCTGCAGAATGAAATCGAAAGCCGTGCGGAAAGCCTCGACCAGCAATGGCAGACCTGGTTCGAGAACCCCATGGAACTGGACCAGGCCCGCCAGCTGGTCAACGACACACGCGGCTATCTGGCGGCGGTGCCGGCGATGACCCGTGACACCAGCAAGGAACTGCTGGAAATCATGATGGCCCAGGATTTCCAGGACCTCACCGGTCAGGTGATCAAGAAGATGATGGAAGTGATCCTGGAGGTGGAGAACCAGCTTCTTCAGGTGCTGTTGGAGAGCGTGCCGGAAGGTGAAGAGCGCGACGCCCTCAAGCGGCGCATGGAAGACCGCAACGCCGCCGACACCCGCAAGCGCGAGGAAGCGTCGCTGGTCAACGGCCCTCAGATCAAACCGGAAGGCGAAGACATCGTCAGCAACCAGGACCAGGTCGACGACCTGCTCGACGAACTCGGCTTCTAGGGAATAACCGCCCGCAAACCCCTCTTATCCTTGGATTGGCTTGCCGGGCCATCGGCGACAATCCGGGCATTGAAGTAATGATGCCCGGAATGTCGCCGCCATGGCCGAAGAAACCGAAGATCAGGAAAAGACCGAAGAGGCCACGCCCCGGCGCCTGGAAAAGGCGCGTGAAGACGGCCAGGTGGCCCGCTCCCGGGAGCTGACCACGGTGATGCTGCTGTTCGGCGGCGTCGGCGGTCTGTGGTCCATGGGGCCGACGCTGTTCGACCAGGTCGGCATGGTGATGGAGCAGTCCTTCCTGTTCGACCGCCGCCAGGGCTTCGACAGCACGGTGATGCTCACCCACGCCGTGGACTTGGGCGCGCGCACCCTGTTCGCGCTGATTCCCCTGTTTTTGATGCTGGCGGTGATCGCCCTGATCTCGCCCAACCTGCTGGGCGGCTTCCTGATTTCCGCCAAATCCCTCAAACCGCAGCCTTCCAAACTCAACCCGATCAAGGGCCTCAAGCGGCAGTTTTCCTCCCAGGCGCTGGCCGAGCTGGCCAAGGCGATCGCCAAATCGATCCTGGTGGGTTCGGTGGCGGTGGCGTTCCTCAGTGCCAAGCGCGGCGAATTCATGGCGCTGATGGACCAGCCCACCCAGCAGGCGCTGGCCAATGCGCTGCGTCTCGCCGCCATGGCCTGCGGGCTGATGGTGCTGTCGCTGGTGGTGGTGATTCTGATCGACGTGCCCTACCAGCTGTGGAGCCACGCCAAGAAGCTGCGTATGAGCAAGGAAGAGATCAAGCGCGAGCACAAGGAGACCGAAGGCGACCCGCAACTGAAAGCCAAGATCCGCTCCCAGCAGCAGGCCATGGCCCGCAACCGGATGATGAGCCAGGTGCCGGATGCCGACGTGATCGTCACCAACCCGACCCACTACGCGGTGGCGCTGCGCTACGACGAAAGCAATATGAGCGCCCCCCGGGTGATCGCCAAGGGCGCCGACGAAGTGGCCGCGCGCATCCGCGAGCTGGGCGGCGAACACCACGTGCCCCTGCTGGAAGCGCCGCCGCTGGCGCGGGCGCTGTACCGCCATGTGGACATCGACCGGGAGATTCCCGGGCCGCTCTATACCGCCGTGGCGGAAGTGCTGGTGTGGGCGTTCCGCCTTATGCGGGCCCGGGAAGAGGGCGGCGACCGGCCGGTGACCCCGGCGGACCTGCC
>DGNT01000055.1 GCA_002389055.1 Alcanivorax sp. UBA4485 | reverse complement strand
TCGGCGCCGACAGCCTGGAAGCCCTGGTCGACGCGGGCTTTCTGACCGCCGCCGAGCACCGCGTGCTGAGCAAGTGCCTGGAGTCGCTGTGGCGGATCCGCTGGCAGCTGCACGGCCTCACCGGTCGCAACGAAAACCGCCTGCTGTTCGATCATCAGCGCCAGCTCGCCGAGCGCCTCGGCCATAAGGACTCCGACGCCAACCTGGCGGTGGAACAACTGATGAAGCGCTTCTATCGCGTGGCGCTGGCGCTGTCGGTGCTCAACGAGATGCTGCTGCAGCTGTTCGACGAGGTGATCCTGCGCGCCGGCGAGCCCGAGAAGGTGCGCCCGCTCAACCGCCGTTTTCAGGTGCGTAACGATTATCTGGAAATCAGCGCCCCGGACGTGTTCCGCAAACAACCCTCGGCGATTCTCGAGGTGTTCGTGCTGCTGGCCCAGAACCCGGACCTGAAAGGCGTGCGCGCCGCCACCGTGCGCGCGCTGATCGAGTCGCGGCCGCTGATCGACGACGCCTTCCGCCAGGAACCGGCCCACACCGCTCTGTTCATGCAACTGCTGCGCAGCCCCCACGCGCTGTTCTCGCAACTGCGCCGCATGAAGCGCTACGGCATTCTCGGCAAGTACCTGCCCGAGTTCGGTCGCATCATCGGCATGATGCAGTACGACCTGTTCCATATTTACACCGTGGACGCGCACACCCTGCTGGTGATCAAGAACATGCGGCGTCTACGCTACGACGACCAGCGCGACGAATTCCCGGTGGCCTGCGAGGTGTTTTACCGGCTGCCCAAGCCCGAGCTGCTGTACGTGGCCGGTCTCTACCATGACATCGCCAAGGGTCGTGGCGGCGACCATTCCGAGCTGGGCGCCGACGACGCCATCGCCTTCTGCCAGCGCCACGGCCTGACCAACTGGGACGCCAAGCTGGTGGCCTGGCTGGTGCGCAACCACCTGACCATGAGCGTGACCGCCCAGCGCAAGGACATTTCCGACCCGGACGTGGTGCATGAATTCGCACGCACCGTGGGTGACCTGGTGCACCTGGATTATCTCTACGTGCTCACCGTGGCCGACATCAACGCCACCAACCCGGCGCTGTGGAATTCCTGGCGCGCGTCGCTGATGCGTCAGCTCTACCTGGAAACCAAACGCGCCTTGCGGCGCGGCCTGAACAACCCCCAGGACAAGCAGGACTGGATCGACGAGACCCGCGACGACGCCCTCAAACTGCTCACCGAGCGGGACCATGACCCGCAGGCCATCGAAGCACTGTGGGCCAACATCGGCGATGAATACTTCCTGCGTGAAACGCCCTGGGATATCGCCTGGCACACCGAGGCGCTGCTGGAGCGTACCAACAAGGAAGACCCGCTGGTGTTGATCCGCGAGTCGGAAACCAGCCCCGGCAACCTGGAAGGCGGCTCGCAGATCTTTATCTACACGCCGGACACCCGCAACCTGTTCGCCGCCACGGTGAACGCCCTGGACAGCCTCGGGCTGACCATTATGGACGCGCGCATTATCACCAGCGCCGACGGCTTCAGCCTGGACACCTATATCGTGCTCGACGAGAACGGCACGCCGATCGGCAACGACTGGCCGCGTATCGAATACATCCGCAAAACGCTCACCGAAACGCTCAAGCAGCCGGCCAATTTCGGCGCCACCGTGAGCCGGCGCATGCCGCGTCGCCACAAGCATTTCGACGTGCCCACCCAGGTGATGATCAGCAACGACATCGTCAACGACCGCTCGGTGGTGGAAGTGCACAGTCTCGACCGCCCCGGTCTGCTGGCGCATATCGGCCGTATTTTCGTGCAGTTCGAGCTGCTGGTGCAGAACGCGCGCATCGCCACCCTGGGCGAAAAAGTGGAGGACGTGTTCTTCGTCACCGACCTGGACGGCCAACCGGTCTCCGACCCGGAGCTGTGCCAGCGCCTGCAGGCCACGCTCAAACAGGAACTGGACGATTACAGCAAAACCGACCCCATGTCGGTCACTATTTAATTACTTGCGTCGTATTTAAGGAACAGCATGAATCCCGATCTGGAACGCCTGCATCCGTATCCGTTCGAGAAGCTGGGCACGTTATTCGCCGACCTGCCCGCCAGTGACAAAAGCCCGGTGGCGTTTTCCATCGGCGAACCGCAACACCCGGCGCCGGATTTCGTACAGCAGGCGCTCCGCGACAACACCGCCCTGCTCGCCAAGTACCCGGGCACCGCCGGCCTGCCGGAACTGCGCGACGCCATCGCCGGCTGGCTGACCCGGCGGTTTAAGCTGCAACAGGTCAGCAGCGACCACCAGGTATTGCCGGTGAACGGCACCCGCGAAGCGCTGTTCGCCTTCACCCAGGCGATGCTGGACCGTCAGCGCAGCCCGCTGGTGCTGATGCCCAACCCCTTCTATCAAATCTATGAAGGCGCCGCCCTGCTCGGCGGCGGCGAGCCGGTGTACCTGCCCTGCACCGACGGCACCGGCCTGCAACCGGACTTCGACGCCGTCGACGAAAGCACCTGGCTGCGCACCCAAGTGCTGTTTATCTGCACCCCGGGCAACCCCACCGGCGCCACCCTGAGCAGCGCGCAACTCAAGGCGCTGATCGACCTGGCGGACAAGTACGACTTCGTGATCGCGTCCGATGAATGTTATTCGGAGATTTACCGCGACCGCGCCCCCGCCGGTCTGCTGCAGGCCTGCGCGGAACTGGGCCGCCATGATTACCGCCGCTGCGTGGTGTTTCATTCGCTGTCCAAGCGTTCCAACCTGCCCGGCCTGCGCTCCGGCTTCGTCGCCGGTGACGCGGAAATCCTGCGCCGCTTTTTGCGCTACCGCACCTACCACGGCTGCGCCATGCCCAACCATCACCAGGTGGCGAGCATCGCCGCCTGGAACGACGAAGAGCATGTGCGCGCCAACCGCGCCCTGTACGCGCGCAAGTTCGACGCCGTACTGGACATTCTCGGCGAGCCGCTTAAGGTTAGCGCCCCGGACGCGGGCTTCTATTTATGGCCCAAAACGCCGGTGGATGATGAAACCTTCGCCCGCCGTCTCAAGTCTGAAGAGAACGTGACCGTGCTGCCCGGGCGCTATCTTTCACGCACCGTGCAGGGCCGCAACCCGGGCAAGAACCGGGTGCGCATGGCGCTGGTCGCGGAACTGGATCAATGCGTGGAAGGCGCCAAACGCATCCGCGCCCTGATCGAACGTCTGTAAACGTGCCCCAGGAGGAAGGACCCCATGGCGATAACTGTCTACGGCATCAAGAACTGCGACACCATGAAGAAGGCCCTGAAATGGCTCGACCAGCAGGGCCTGGAGTATCATTTTCACGACTATAAAAAGGACGGCGTGCCCGAAGCACCGCTGCGGCGCTGGATCGACGCTCTGGGCTGGGACACGGTGATCAACCGGCGCGGCACCACCTGGCGCAAGCTCGACCAGAGCACCCGCGACAATATGGACGCGGAAAGCGCGGTGGCGGCGGCGCGGGACAACCCGTCACTGATCAAACGCCCGATTCTGCACAGCGACAACATCATCGAAGCCGGCTTTGAAGAAGGCCGCTGGAAAACACTGCTGGGCTGAGCAACAGACTCCGCCGGACCGAGTAACAGAGAGGCAAACATGAGCAATATTTTCGCAATGGCACTGGGCTGCGGCAGCAAGAACCGCGACGACCAATGGCTGGAAGTGTTCTACCCGGACCCGGTGCTTAACCCGGACAGCAAGCTGGTGGACGTGGTCAGCGAGGAAGTGGGTTATGAGGGCGGCAACGCGGCCCTGGAACTGACCCACCGGCAGATCCAACACCTTGCCCGGGAATGGCGCGACGCCGGCTTTGAACACGAAGCCAGCTACGCGGTGGCGTTCCAGGAATCCGAGCGCCCGGTGGTGCTGACCATTCTGGAAAGCGACGCGGAACCGGCCTCCACCCCGGAAGCCTATCTCAAGCTGCACCTGCTCTCTCACCGCCTGGTGCGCCCCCACGGCGTGGTGCTCAGCGGCATCTTCCCGCTGCTGCCCAACGTGGCCTGGACCAACGAAGGCGCCGTGGACCTGAACGAACTGCCCGAGCGCCAGCTTCTCGCCCGCCTTAACGGCAAGGTGCTGGAAGTGAACAGCGTGGATAAATTCCCCAAGATGACCGACTACGTGGTGCCCGCCGGCGTGCGCATCGCCGACACCGCCCGCGTGCGTCTGGGCGCCTATGTGGGCGAAGGCACCACCGTCATGCACGAAGGCTTTATCAACTTTAACGCCGGCACCGAAGGGCCGGGCATGATCGAAGGCCGCATCTCCGCCGGTGTGTTCGTCGGCAAGGGCTCCGACCTGGGCGGCAGCTCCTCCACCATGGGCACCCTGTCCGGCGGCGGCAACATCGTGATTTCCCTGGGCGAGAACTGCCTGCTCGGCGCCAACGCCGGCACCGGCATCCCGCTGGGCGACCGCTGCACCATCGAAGCCGGCCTCTACATCACCGCCGGCACCAAGGTGGAAGTACTCGACCAGAACGGCAAAGTCGCGGACACCGTCAAAGCCCGCGACCTGGCCGGCCAGTCCGATCTGTTGTTCCGCCGCAATTCAGTGAACGGCGCGGTGCAATGCCAGACCAACAAAACCGCCGTGGCGCTCAACGAAGAGCTGCATAAACACAACTAAAACCGGAGTGTCCGTGAGCAGAACCCTCGAGTACGCCAAGGCACTGATCAGCCGCCCCTCGGTAACACCGGAGGACGAAGGCTGTCAGGACTGGATGATCGAAAAGCTGGAAGCCCTGGGCTTCCAGTGCGAGACGCTGTGGTTCGAGGAAGTGCGTAACCTTTGGGCACGGCGCGGCAGCGACGGCCCGCTGCTGGTGTTCGCCGGCCACACCGATGTGGTGCCCACCGGCGACGCCGGCAAATGGCGCTTCGACCCCTTCGTGCCCACCGAAGACGGCGATCTGCTCTACGGCCGCGGCGCGGCGGATATGAAAGGCTCCATCGCCGCCATGCTGGTGGCGGTGGAAGACTTTATCGCCGCCCACCCCGATCATCAGGGCAGTCTCGGCTTCCTGATCACCGCCGACGAGGAAGGTCCCTCGGTCAACGGCACCGTCAAGGTGGTGGAAACCCTGCAGGAACGCGACGAACACATCGACTACTGCCTGGTCGGTGAGCCCTCCTCCACGGACACCGTCGGGGACGTGATCAAGAACGGTCGGCGCGGTTCCCTGGGCGGCCTGCTCACGGTAAAAGGCGTGCAGGGCCATGTCGCCTACCCGCACCTGGCGCGCAACCCGGTACACGAAGTGGCACCGGCCCTGGCGGAACTGGCGGCGGCGGAATGGGACCGGGGCAATGATTTCTTCCCGGCCACCAGCTTTCAGATTTCCAACATCAACGCCGGCACCGGCGCCACCAATGTGATTCCCGGTGATTGCCAGGTGCTGTTCAATTTCCGCTTTTCCACCGAAGTCACCGATTTCGAGCTGCGCCAGCGCACGGAAACCATCCTGCAAAGCCACGGCCTGGATTACGAGATCGAGTGGAAGCTGTCCGGCCAGCCGTTCCTCACCGACCGTGGCGCCCTGGTGGACGCCACCGTGGCGGCGATCAAGGCACGCACCGGTGGCGACGCGCACCTGTCCACCGCCGGCGGCACCAGTGACGGCCGCTTTATCGCCCCCACCGGCGCCCAGGTGGTGGAGCTGGGGCCGGTCAACGCCACCATCCACAAGGTGGACGAGCACACTTCGATATCCGAGCTGAACACGCTCACCGATATCTATCAGGGCATTCTGAAAAACCTGCTCGCCGGTTAAAGCCCGCTATTTCGCGGGCCGCGTGCCCAGCACCACCAGATAGATCAAGCCCACGATCGGAATGAACGCGGCCACGAAACCGGCCGCCGCCGGCAGCAACGGTTTCATCCCCTTGTTGCGCGCAATCATGAAACTCAGCAGCGTGCACACCACCACCCAGGCGCCGTAGAACGGCAGCCATGCATTGATATCCTCGATCATCGTCGCTCCCTTTTTTACCTGTCGCTCAGCATAGCAAAGTTTGACAGCGGCGCCGCTCACAACGGCGGCATCGCCATTCCCCGGGCCGGGGGCGTATGCTTCCATTAGCCGCTATCATCAACCCGTTTTATCGTCCATGGCCGGAGCCACGAGATGACCGTCACCGATTTCAATCCCGCCACCGGCGCCGCCGTGGCCGAGCTCAACGAAACCGATCTCGCCGGCATGCCCGAGCGCATGCAGCGCGCCCGCGCCGCGCAACGCCAATGGGCCGCCAAGTCGTTCAAGGAACGGGCCCGCCATATCGATCTGATGCGCCGCTATGTGGTCGACCGCGCCGAGGACCTGGCCGCCACCGTCAGCGACAGCAACGGCAAGACCCGCATCGACGCCCTGGCCACGGAAGTCCTGCCCTGTGCCCTGGCCTGCAATTGGTACGCCAAGAACGCCGGCAAAGTGCTCGGCCCGCAAAAACGCGCCGCCGGCCACCTGCTGTTCGCCAACAAACGCACCGAAGTCAGCCACCTGCCGCTGGGCGTGGTGGGCATCATCAGCCCCTGGAACTACCCGCTGTCGATCCCGTTCGGCGAGATCGTCATGGCGCTGATGGCCGGCAACG
The DNA here is from genome assembly GCA_002389055.1 of Alcanivorax sp. UBA4485. Classification (GTDB taxonomy): domain Bacteria; phylum Pseudomonadota; class Gammaproteobacteria; order Pseudomonadales; family Alcanivoracaceae; genus Alloalcanivorax. Next base: position 12,681 of record DGNT01000055.1, on the reverse strand, counting down.
CGGTACTGCTCAAGGTGGCCGCCGCCACCCCGGCGGTGGGCCGCGCCATTGAGCGCATCCTGGACGCCGGCGAACTGCCCGAAGGCCTGTTCCAGCACATCGTCGGATCGGGCTCCAAAGTGGCCACCGCCTTTTTCGAAAACGGCATCGACAAACTGTTCTTCACCGGCAGCGTACCGGCGGGCAAGACCCTGATGGCCCAGGCGGCGCAGACCCTGACGCCGGTGTCCCTGGAACTGGGCGGCAACGACGCCATGATCGTGCTCGCCGACGCCGACCTGGAACGGGCCACCAACGGCGCCGCCTGGGCCGGCTACCAGAACGCCGGTCAGAGCTGTGGTGGCGTGGAACGCATCTACGTGGAAGCCGCCGTCTACGACGACTTCGTGGAACGGCTGGCCAAGAAAACCCGCGCCCTGCGCCACGGCCCCGGCCACGGTAAGGAAGTCACCGCCGACATCGGCAGCCTGACCACCGAAGGCCAGCTGCGCACCGTCCAGCAGCACCTGGAGGACGCCCTCGCCAAAGGCGCGCGCATCCAGGCGCAGTCCCGGCCGGTGGGCGACGTGGACCAGGGCTTCTTCTTCCCCGCCACCCTGCTCACGGAAATGTCCGACGACATGCTCACCGTGTGCGAGGAAACCTTCGGCCCGATCCTGGCGGTGGAAAAAGTCGCCAATGCCGAACAGGCGCTGGAAAAAGCCAACCGCTCCAACCTGGCACTGACTTCGTCAATCTGGACCGGCGACAACAAACGCGGCCGGGAACTGGCGGCGCGCCTGGAAAGCGGCGTCACCACCCTCAACGACCACCTCTACACCCACGGTCTGTCGGAAGCGCCCTGGGGCGGCTGGAAGGAATCCGGCATCGGCCGCACCCACGGCCCGGAAGGCCTGCTGGAAATGACCAACGCCAAGGTGATCAACTGGGACCTGCTGCCCGCCAAGCGCAACCTCTGGTGGTACCCGTTCGACCAGGCCACCTACAAGGGCCTGATCCACGCCCTGCGCTTCGCCTTCCCCACCGGCCTCGGCCAGTGGCTGGGCGCCAGCCTCAAGCTCACCCCCTTCCTGATCCGCAAGATGTTCACCGGCTGGAAGGCCGACTAGGTTTTGGGCAGGCGGCCTCCGGTGACCACCAGGAGGCCGCTCACGACGATCAGCGCGATACCGGTCCAGGTGAAGGCGTCGGGGAAATCGCCGAACACCAGCCAGCCCACCGCCACGGCGGAGATCATTTCCATGTAGCTGACCGGCGACAGCAATGGCGCCGGGGCGTGTTCGAAGGCGCTGATGATCAGGAAGTGCGCCAGCGCGCCGACGCTGCCCATGATCAGCATCAGGCCCCAGCCGGCCAGATCCGGCGAGGTCCAGAACGGCGCCACCACCAGGCTGAGCACGGCGAAGCCGAACACCGAGGTATAGAACAGGGTCACCGAGGCCCGACCGCTGCCGGACAGGCGGCGGGTGGTGAGTTGATAGAGCCCGTAGGAGACGCCGGCGGCCACGCCCAGCAGGGACGCCCATTCGAACGCCGCCCAGCCGGGCCGGATCACCACCAGGGTGCCGGCAAAGCCCACCACCACCGCCACCCAGCGGCGCGGCCCGGCGTGTTCGCCGAGCAGCCAGGGCGCCAGGGCGGTGCTCACCAGCGGGCCGATGAAGGCCAGCGCCAGGGCGTTGGCCAGCGGCAGGAACGCGATGGCGCCGAAATAGCACAGGGTGGTGGACAACAAAAAGGCGCTGCGCAGTATCTGCAGCCCCGGGTGTCGCGGAATCAGTTCGCGCAGCGGCAGCCGCCACAGCAACAACGTCGCCAACAGCACGAAGTGGAACAGATAGCGGGCCCAGGTGACCTGCACCACGTGGTATTCGGCGCTCAGGTGCTTGGCCAGCCCGTCCATCACCGGCAGGATGCCCACGCCCAGCGCCATCAGGGCGACGCCCAGCAACGGGCGGCCGGCGGCTTTGCCGGTGCCGTCGATGGTCACAGGGCCGCCAGCCACTCCCGGGCGGGCGCGTACCACCAGGCGCCGGTTACCGGCTGGGTGAAGTCCAGCAGGCGGTCACGGATGCCGTCCTCGGTCAGGCCGTACATGCGGCGCAGCAGATAGTCGAAACGGTCCAGCTCGCAACTGAACGCAATAAAATACAGGCCGTACTCGGTGGTGTTACCGTAGGGCACCGAGCGCCGCCAGATCTTTTGCGGCACGCCGTGATAGTCCACGTCGGTGCGGCCCACATGGGCGTTGGCGGGCATGCGTTCGTCGTCGAATTCCACCGCGTCGGCCTTGGTGCGGCCGAACACGTTCTCCTGCTCGGTTTCCGGCAATTTATGGAAGTCCTCGAGACCGGCGTGCACCCATTTCTGGGTCAGCACCCAGCTGCCACCGGCCGCCGGATGCGGCTCACGGATAATGGCCGCCTCTTTGGCGCGCTCGCCCTCCGGGTTGCCGATGCCGTCGACAAAGCCGGACAGGTCGCGCAGGTCGTGGTAGACGAACGCCTGCACTTCCAGTTGCAGGTCCAGCTCCCGCCCGAGAATGCGGTGCACCCGCAGGCCGGCATCGAACAGGGCGCTGCGGTTGTCCGCCTGAATCCAGATCAACAGATCGCCCTGGGTGGCGGGCACCATGCCCTCCAGGGAGAACGGTGGGAAGTCGAAGCCGTCGCCGAGACGGTCCCACAGCCCCGGGCCGAACGCCATCAGCACCGGGGTGCGTTCCTCCGCCACCGCCAGGGCTTCACGCAGGGCGCCGCGCACCGCTTCAACCGAATGGCCGCCGCCGAGGGCGAATTCCAGGAACAAATGCTCGGTGAAACTACGGTCGAAAATACCGGCTTGGTGCTCGGACACGGTGAACTTCCTCTGCAAGCAATGGAAAGACCGTGATTGTAGCAACATCCCGTTGCCCGGGCAGGTGCCGTCTGAGCGCCCTTCAGGCGTTCGCCGGACGGTAACATCTTGCAATATCCGGTGATGTCCGGGGGGCCGCCCTTTAGGTAGAATTCACAAACCTTTTCCCACAGTTTCGGCCCTTATGACGCCCTGGTTAGGACTTGATCGTCTCTTTTTCCTGCTGATTCGCGCTTTTATGCGTCTTTGCACGCGTATCCGCGCCCTGCCCGGCGACCCGGCCGAGCTGCAGCTCAACCCGGACATACCGGTGGTTTACGTGCTGCGCGACCGCTCCCTGGCGGACGCGGCGGTGGCCGACCAGGCGGCCCGCCGCCTCGGGCTGCGCGCGCCCAAGGCATCGCTGAACCTGGGCAAGCAGCATCTGTCGCGCAGCTACTTCCATCTCTACAAGCGGGAAACCACCATCAGCCGCCAGCGCCGGGCGATCACCCCGGCGCGCCTGCAACGCCTGGTGTCCGGCCTCAAGCACAACCCGGAACTGGATGTGCAGCTGGTGCCGGTATCGGTGTTCTGGGGCCGACAGCCGGAGAAAGAGAACTCCCTGTGGCGGATTATTTTCTCCGACAACTGGTCGCCGCCGGGCTTTATCAAGAAGTTCTTTATCGTCCTCACCCAGGGGCGCGATCTGTACGTGCAGTTCAGCTCGCCCATGTCCCTGCGTCAGCTGGTGGATCAGTGCCGCTCGGACGACCAGGTGGTGCGCAAGACGTCGCGGATTCTGCGCGTGCATTTCCGCCGCCAGCAGGAAGCGGCCATCGGCCCGGACTTGTCCCACCGCCGCACGCTGACCAATTCCATCATGGAAGCCGCCTCCGTGCGCGAGGCGATTCAGCACACCGCCGAGGAAAACAAGGAAAGCGAGGACAAAACCCTGGCGCGGGCCCGCGGCTACGCCATGGAGATCGCGGCGGACTATTCGCACACCACCATCCGCGCGCTGGAACTGTTTTTGAACTGGTTGTGGAACCGCCTCTACGACGGCATCCGGCTGTACAACCTGGACAACCTCACCCAGGTGGCCCGCGACCACGAAGTGATTTATGTGCCCTGCCACCGCAGCCACATCGACTATCTGTTGCTGTCGTTCGTGGTGTACCGCAATGGTCTGGTGCCGCCGCACATCGCCGCCGGCATCAACCTGAACCTGCCGGTGGTGGGCACCATTCTACGCCGTGGCGGCGCCTTCTTCATGCGCCGCAGCTTCCGCGACAACCCGCTGTACGCGGCGGTGTTCTACGAATACCTGCACAGCATCACCACCCAGGGCTTTTCCATTGAGTACTTCGTGGAAGGCGGCCGCAGCCGCAGCGGGCGCATGCTGCAGCCACGCACCGGTATGCTGGCGATGACGGTGCGCAGCTTCCTGCGCGACGCGCGCAAGCCGATCGCCTTCGTGCCGGTCTACATCGGCTATGAAAAAGTGATCGAAGGCGGCTCCTACATCGGCGAACTGCACGGCGGCAAAAAGAAGAAAGAATCCGTGGGCGGCCTGATGAAATCCCTCAAGGTGCTGCGCAGTCATTTCGGCCAGGTGCACGTGAACTTCGGCGAGCCGATCAAGCTGGTGGACTACCTGGACAGCCACCGGGAAGGCTGGCGCAACGAAGAACTGTCCGTGCATGAAACGCCGGACTGGTTCAAAACCACCATCAACAACCTGGGCCGTGACGTGGTCACCGGCATCAACGCCGCCGCCGTCGCCAACCCGGTCAACCTGATCAGCCTGGCGCTACTGGCCACGCCCAAGCACACCATGGACCTGCAGCAATTGCGTCAGCAGCTGCAGCTGTACATCAACCTTCTGGATCAGGCGCCCTACAGCGAAAGCGCCCGGCTGGCGGAGCACGACCCGGATGTGATCATCGAATACGGTCTGGAGCATGAATTCCTGATTCGTGTCGCCCACCCGCTCGGCGATGTGGTCACCACCGACCCGAAAACCGCGCTGCAAATGGCCTATGTGCGCAACAACAGCCTGCACCTGTTCGTCCTGCCCGGCCTGATCTGCTCGCTGTTTCTTAACGCGCGCAGCATCCGCATGGACATGCTGCAAAGCATGATCGCCCTGCTCTACCCGTTCTTCCGCAACGAATACCTGCTGCACTGGCGCGAGGACAAAGAACTGCCGGCGGCGGTGGAACGCATCGCCTCGGTGCTGGAAGAGCACGGCCTGGTAAGCCGCGAGGACGACTGCCTGCACGGCGCCGCGATCCACACCTATGCGTCGGACATGCTGGCGCACCTGGGGCAGACGGTGATGCCCTCCCTGGAGCGCTTCTACCTCACCATCCGCCTGCTGGTGCAGTACGGCAGCGGCAAGCTGGACGCCGACGCCCTCAGCGATCTGGCCCACCATACCGCGCAGCGGCTGTCGCTGCTGTACGAATTCAACTCACCGGAATTCTTCGACAAGGTGGTGCTGCGCAACTTCATCAATCAGCTGCGCGATACCGACCTGGTCTGGCAGGACGACGACCAGGCGCTGTGCTTCGGCGATAACCTGCGCGCCCTGGACGATGAAGCCCGGCGCATCCTCAGCCCGGACATCAGCCAGGCGATCCAGCGCGTCACCCGCGTGCCGGAGCTGGAACGGGCACTGGCGGAAACCGCCGAGCACGAAGAGCAGGACGACGGCAACACCGCCAAAGGCACCGAAGCCGACAAATAAATCAATTGACAGTTGATAGTGGACAGTTGATAGCTAGAAAGACCCGTTGCAAAAACGCATGACAGAGACTGCTAGCGCGCAAACTTCGATTGGTGCGTGCTGTTTTCGCTGTCAACTATCAACTGTCAACTATCCACTGCCATGGTAGACGTCGAAGCGGACGGTCTTGCCTTCCAGGACGTGGTGCGGCGCGCGGCCGGCCAGGGGCGGTGCGCGGCGGGGCCGTTTGATGACGACTTTGCGGGCGGGCAGACTCAGCGCCACGTCCAACAGGCGGTGCTCCTCCTCGTCGTCGGGATAGGGGCAGAGCTGCTGCAGCCATTGCAGGTCCTGCTTCACCGCCGCGCTTTTGCCGCGCGCCGGAAACATCGGGTCCAGATAGACCGCGTGCCAGGGGCCGGCGGGCAGCGGCAGCGCCTCGGCGTCGCCGTTATCCAGCAGCGTCAGCAAGGCGGCGGCGCCCTGCCCTTGCGCCCGCGCCAACGCATCGGAGATCAGCGCGTGCAGCACCGGCTGGCGCTCCACCATGCTCACCGGATAGCCGGCGGCGGCCATCAGTGCCGCGTCCCGCGCCAGGCCCGCGGTCAGATCCAGCACCCGGTCGACGCCGTCCTGGCAGCGCCCTAGCGCTTTCACCAGCCGCTCGTGGCGGGCCCGGTCCGCGGCCAGACGGTAGCCCTGCCGGCCGGCGAGGAAATCCACGCTCAGCGGCGTGGCGCGGTCCGCCGGATCCCACAGCGACAACGCAGCATGGTCACCGACGGGCCCCAGCACCAGCGTCTGGCCGCCATCACGGGCCGCCTGCGGCGACGTCACCGCCACGCTGCCCGCCACGGCGGGGGCGCCGGGCAGGCGACCCACAAGGTTCACACGAACCACACCAACAGCACCGCCCCGAGCAGCAGGCGGTACAGCATGAACGGCAGCATGCCGACCCGGTCGAGCAGCCGCAGGAACAGCATGATGGTCAGGTAGGCGGTCACCGCGCTCACCACCACGCCCAAGGCCATGTGCCCCCAATCCACCGGCACGCTGCTTTCCAGCAGGTCCTTGGTTTTCAGCAGGCCGGCGCCGAGGATCACGGGAATCGACAACAGGAAGGAAAACCGCGCCGCGTCCTCGCGGCGAAAGCCCAGCGCCAGCGCCGCGGTGATAGTGATGCCACTGCGCGACGTGCCGGGAATCAACGCTATCGCCTGGGCCAGGCCAATCAGCAGCGCGCTGCCCACACCCAGCTCGGCCACCGCCCGTTTGCGGGCACCGTAGACATCCGCCAGCCACAGCAACACGCCGAACACCACGGTGGTAACGGCGATCACCGCCGCCGAGCGCAGTTCGTTCTCGATCAGATCCTTGGCCAGAAAACCCGCCGCCACCGCCGGCACCGTGGCCAGCACCACCAGCAGCCCCAAACGCAGGTCCGCGTTCATGCGTCGGTGCATGACGCCGTCGCCGGCGCCCCGGGTCATCGCCCAGAGGTCACGGCGATAGTAGGCCACCACCGCCAGCAGCGTGCCCAGGTGCACCGCCACGTCGAACGCCAGGCCCTGATCCGGCCAGCCGAACATCTGCGCCGGCAGGATCAAATGTGCCGAGCTGGAGATCGGCAGGAATTCGGTGAGACCCTGAATCAGGGCGAGAATCAGAGCCTGGACGTTATCCATTTAAGAAGATTCCTTCGCCGTCGGCTGATAGCCGCTCAGGAATTCCGGGGGCATGCGCCGGGGTTTGCCCGAGTCCAGTGCCACGCACACCCACTTGGTGCGGCCACGCAGCAGCGTCACGCCGTCGCTCTCGCGCACGATCTGGTAGCGGCGCGTGATGCTGATACGCTGGTCGTTGTCGACGATCCAGGTGCCGATCAGCAGCTTTTCGCCTTCGAACGCCGGCGCCAGATAATCCACCTCGGTGCGCCGCGCCACCATGCAACGGTTCAAGCGCTGGTACTCGTCCCAGCCCAGGCCCAGCACCTGGGTGTGCTGCCAGGCGATTTTTTCCATGTAACGCAGGTATTCGGTGTTGTTGACGTGGCCGAGCACGTCGATGGATTCCGGCGCCACCACCACTTCGATCTGGTGCACGTCCGGCAGGTCCCAATGGATCATCGTGATTGCTCTCCCTTTTTTTGCCGCACGCCAGCGGCTTAATTCACCACCCGGTCGCGCAGATAGACCGGCTGTGCCTGTTCCGCCGGCACGGTGCGGCCCTGCTCCACCATCGGTAACGCCAGGCGGGCCACGGCGCCGGCGCGGGGCGCCACGTCAGCGTCCACCTCCGCCAGCCGTACGCGGGCACCGATCTGTTCCCGATACACGACGCCGGAGCCGGCCAGCAGCCAATCGTCGCCGTCCAGCGCCGGCACCGCGTCCGGGTGGAACAGGCCGTCGGCGAGCAGCGGCTCGACGCCGTCCGGTCCGCATTGGTACGCGCCCAGATAGAGCTCGCCCATGCGCGCGTCGAACGCGGCCAGCACCCGGGGCCGATGCGGGTAGCGGTCGAACGCCGCCAGGGCGCAGGCCGCCAGGGTGGACACGCCGGCCACCGGCAGGTCGCGGGCGAAGGCCAGGCCCTGCGCCACCGAGGTGGCCACGCGCACCCCGGTGAACGCGCCCGGCCCATGGCCGAACGCCAGAGCGTCCACCGCCGCCAGCGTCACGCCGGCGTCCGCCAGCAGTTCGTCCACCAGCGGCAGAATGCGCTCGGTCTGGCGGCGCGCGCCGGGCTCGAAACGCTCGAGGATGTCGCCGTTGCGGTAGAGCGCCACGGAGCAGGCGTCGGTGGCGGTTTCAAGGGCCAGAATGCAGGTCATTGAAGGTGCTCGCGGTTGGCAATATAGGTGAAAAACCGTTGCACGACCTCCGCCTTACGGGTGCGGGTCATGCCCGGCAGGCTGTCCAGGAACAGGCGCCCATAGCCCTTGGTGATCAGGCGCGGGTCGCCCACCACCAGCAGCCCGGTGTCGCTGGGGTCGCGGATCAGGCGCCCGGCGCCCTGGCGCAACGCCAGCACCGCCTGGGGCAGCTGGTAATCGCGGAAGGCGTTACCGCCACTGCTGTTGATGTGCTCGATACGCGCCGCCGCCACCGGGTCCCCCGGGGAGCCGAACGGTAGCTTATCGATTATCACACAACTGAGGGTTTCACCGCGCACGTCGATGCCCTCCCAGAAACTGCTGGTGCCCAGCAACACCGCGTTGCCGAGGCTGCGGAAGTTATCCAGCAGCTCGCGGCGGCCGGCCTCGCCCTGCACCAGCAGCGGGTACTCGAGCTGCGCCTGGCGCAGCAGGCCGGCGGCTTCGCGCAAGGCGCGGTGGCTGGTGAACAGGAAGAAGGTACGCCCGCCGGCGGCGCGGATCACCGGAATCATCGCCTTGGTGAGGGTGGCGGTGTAATCCGGCGAGGACGGCGCCGGCATCCCCTCGGGCACATAGAACACCGCCTGGCGTTTGAAATCGAACGGGCTTTCCAGGCGCAGGGTGTCGGCCTCCTCCAGACCCAGCCGCTTCTGCAGATGCTCGAAGCGGCCGGCCACCGACAGGGTGGCGGAGGTGAGAATCCAGGTGCAGGGGTGTTTCTCGCGCTGGGCGCGCAGTTGCGCGGCCACCGACAGCGGCGTGCTGTGCAGCACCAGGGTGCGTTTGAAGGTCTCGAACCAGTAGACCCGGTTGGGTGCCGACCCGTCGAGAATGGTCTTCAGGGTGATCACCTGCTCGGCGGCGCGCCGGGCGCAGGCGTCCAGCCCGCGGCTGGTCTTGGCCTGCGGCGCCAGCGACGCTTCCAGATCCACCAGCGCATCCAGCAGCGCCGTGCCGGCCTCCACCACCGCCGGGCTGTCCTGCACCTCCGACCAGGGGGCGCGCCGCTCCGCCTCGCCCAGGCTCAGACGCAGGTCCTGGCAGGCCTTGTCCACCGCCGCCACGGTCTGGTTGAGGGCGGCCAGATCCAGCGCGGAATGGGCCGCCTCGGACAGCGCGTCACGGCCCAGCTCCTGCACCTGGCGCGTGCTCAGGGAATCGCCGAAAAAGTTGGCGGCGATTTCCGGCAATTGGTGGGCCTCGTCGAAAATCACCGTGTTGGCGCTGGGCAGCAGCTCGGAAACGCCCTCGCCGCGCAGCGCCGCGTCGGCGAAGAACAGGTGGTGATTGACCACCACCAGGTCCGCCTCCTGAGCCTCCTTGCGCGCGTTCATTAGCGGGCATTCGCTGTACTTGGGGCACTCGGTCCCCAGGCAGTTGTCCGCGGTGCTGGTCACCCAGGGCCACACCGGCGCGTCCTCGGGCAGCTGTTTGAGTTCGGCAATATCGCCGGTGCGGGTGCGCCCGGCCCAGTGGGCCACCACCTGCATCTGCTCGGCGGTTTCCCGGGTGAGAAAGCGGGCTTCTTCCTGGTGCAGTTCCAGGCGGTAGGGGCACAGGTAGTTGGCGCGCCCTTTCAGCAGGGCCGCCTTGCGGGCCATGCCCAGCACCTTGAGGACCATCGGCAGGTCTTTGAAGAACAGCTGGTCCTGCAGGCTTTTGGTGCCGGTGGACACCAGCGTCGGGCCGTCGGACAACAGCGCCGGCAGCAAATAGGCGAGCGTCTTGCCGGTGCCGGTTTCCGCTTCCACCAGCAGGGTGCCACGGGCCTCGATGGCCTCGGCCACCGCGTCCGCCATGCGCAACTGCGCCTCGCGGGGACGATAGCCCTCCAGCAAACCGCCGAAGCGGGCGCTGTCGTTCAGGTAATCGCGGGCACTCTGGAATTCACCGACGCTGTTCACTCACTGTCTCTCGGGTCTCGCCATGCGGGAGGAAACACCCGCTTTCGGGGCTGAGAGGATAGCGGATAACCCGGCCCGCGCCCAACCGCGCGGCGCAAAAACGACAATGCCCGCGCGAGGCGGGCATTGTCGTTCACCGAGAAGGATGAAAAAGCCGGTTCAGGCGGTTACGTCCTGGATCTGCTTCATCAGTTGCTTCTGCTCGTCGGTGGGCTGAGCGGACTGCAGCGCCATCAGCTTGCTCATGTCGCCCTCGATCTTGATCTGGCCGCTCATGAAGCCTTGCATGCCGGCGGACTGGTCGCCTTCGATGAAGATGCGCTTGGCCAGATCAGCGGGCAGGATCAGGGTGGTGGGCGCGTCGTCATGGTGACCTTCCTCGATCATGCCACCGGCCATCGCCATGTGCTTCTCGCCGTCATCGGTTTTCACGGTGATGTTGATCACCAGGTCCGCGAGGGCGGCGGGCGCTTCCACGTCACCGGCGGACTCACGGATTTCCTTAACCTTTGCAAACCACTCGTCGGACAAAAATTCCAGGCTCATTGTTATCTCCTTGGTTGCGAGGGTCTCGACGCCCGGGTTCATGGGCCGCTCGATTCGCCTGAGCGATATTCAAACGAGCGTTCGAAACTTTCCTGTACCTTATACAAAGCCCCCTGCCCTGACAATGACCCGGCAGAGGTCAGGCCAGGCCAAAACGGTCAGCGCGAAGCCCTTGTGGGAGCGGGCTGTGGGAGCTTGCTTGCAAGCGAAAGGCCGGCAAAGCCGTTAGATGTCGTAGCCGCGCTCTTCGTGCAGCGCGATATCCAGGCCCTGCGCCTCTTCCTCGGCGGTGACGCGCAATGGCGTAAACAGGCCGACCAGCTTGAGCAGCAAGAACGTGACCACGCCGGTGTACACGAACGTCGCGACCACGCCCAGCGCCTGCACGCCCACCTGTTGCAGCATGCCGTACTCCGGTTTGGCGAAGCCGTAGCCGGAAAACACGCCCAGCTCCGTGGAGGCGAACACGCCGGCCAACAGCGTGCCCAACACGCCGCCAATGCCGTGCACCGGGAACACGTCCAGGGAATCGTCGATGCGCCACTTTTGCTTGACCACCAGCACCATGTAGAAGCAGATCACACCGGCGGCCAGACCGATCAACAGCGCACCGCCGGGGCCCACGAAACCGGACGCCGGAGTAATGGTGCCCAGGCCGGCCACCATGCCGGTGGCGATGCCCAGCGCCGAGGGCTTGCCGAACTTGATCGACTCCAGCGTCACCCAGGCCAGGGAGCCGGCGGCGGCGGAAATATGCGTCACCAGCATCGCCATGGAAGCGTTGCCGTCGGCGGCCAGGGCGGAGCCGCCGTTAAAGCCGAACCAGCCCACCCACAGCATGCCGGCGCCCATCACCGTCATGGTCATGTTGTGGGGCTTCATGGCCTGGCCGGGCCAGTCCTGACGGCGGCCCAGCACCACCGCCGCGACCAGCGCCGCCACACCGGCGGTAATGTGCACCACGGTGCCGCCGGCGAAGTCGTACAGGCCCAGTTCGGCCAGCCAGCCGCCACCCCAGACCCAGTGACACACCGGCACGTACACACCCAGCACCCACAGTACCGAGAACGCCAGCATGGCGCCGAAACGCATACGCTCGGCGAAGGCGCCGACAATCAGCGCCGGGGTGATGATCGCGAAGGTCATCTGGAACAGACCGTGCAGACTCTTGGGCAGGCTGCCTTCAAGCGTGTCGCGGCCGATGCCGTCGAAGAACACATTACTGAAGCCGCCGATCCAGGCGTTGGCCGCGCCACCGTGGGAAAACGCCAGGGAGTAGCCGACCACCAGCCACACCAGCGACACCGCGCAGGCGATGGCGAAGCACTGCATCAGTACCGACAGCACGTTCTTGTTGCGCACCAGGCCGCCGTAGAACAGGGCCAGGCCCGGCAGGGTCATGAACAATACCAGCGCGGTGGCGGTGAGAATCCAGGCGCTGTCGCTTTTATCCAGGGTATCCGCCAGCGCCAGAGACGGCGTCAGGGCCAGAAGGCCCGCAATCAAATATCGCATGGGGCCTCCTTACAGGGCGTCGTCGTCGGTTTCACCGGTGCGGATACGCAGCGCCTGCTCCAGCGCGGTGATAAAGATTTTGCCGTCGCCGATCTTGCCGCTGCTGGCGGCCTGGGCGATGGCTTCCACGGCCTGGTCGACGCGCTCGTCGACCACCGCCAGCTCCAGCTTCACCTTGGGCACGAAGTCCACCACGTACTCGGCGCCACGATAGAGCTCGGTGTGGCCTTTCTGACGGCCGAAGCCTTTTACTTCGGTGACGGTCATGCCCTGAA
>DGNT01000030.1 GCA_002389055.1 Alcanivorax sp. UBA4485 | reverse complement strand
CCACCAACCACATCGCCGAGGGTCTGGGCATCAGCCCGGGCAACCTCTACTACCACTACCGCAACAAGGCGGCGATCGTGGCGGCGCTGTTCGAACGCTACCAGGAGCAGATCCGCGATCTGCTGACGGTGCCGGAAGGGCCGCTCACCTGGCAGGACAAGATGCGCTATTTCGAGGGCATCCTGGAGTCCATGTGGCAGGCCCGCTTCCTGCACCGGGACCTGGCCCACTTTCTCCACCAGGACGCGGAGCTGCGCCGGCGCTACAAGGTGTTCGTCCAGGACAGCCTGGAGCGCGGCCTGGTGATCTACCGCAGCCTGCGCGACAGCGGTCTGATCGAGGCCAGCGACGAAGAGCTGCGCGGCCTGCTGGTCAACACCTGGGTGCTGGCGGCGTCGTGGCCCGGTTTCACCCACGGCCTGAACCCGGACGCCACCGGCGACGAGGCGCTGGACCGCACCCTGCTGCGCCAGGGCATCTACCAGATTATCTGTCTGGAGGCGCCCTACCTGCGCGGCGAGGCGCTTGATCATCTGGACGCCATGAAGCAGGAGTTCCGCACCGGCGACACCACCATGGACCTGCTGTTCGCGGCGGCGGAGGCGCCACCGGCGCGGCGCGCATGACGGCGCCGGTCACCGCTCTGGCCCGGCCCCGCTCGGCGCTGGCCTGGCTGGCGCTGGCGGCGGGGGTGCTGGCGCCGCTGCCCGGTGCCGGCGTGGTGGGCGCCGCCGCCGTGTTCGCGGCCATCGTGCTGGGCTGGCGCGACCTGCGCCGGATGGCACGGGTGATCTTTGTGCTGGTCGTCGTCGCCGCCGTGCTGGCCCTGCCGGACGGCCCGGTGGTGCTGATCGACGCCGCCGACGCCATGACCCGGCTGACCGCGCTGATTCTCACCGTGATGTTGCTGTCCTCGGTGCTGGGCCGCTTTCCGGATCTGGGCCGGATCTCCGGCAGCCTGTTCGCGGGCCGGCCTCTGGGCCGCTACTTCAGCCTTTCCCTGGGCACGGCCTTCCTGTCGGTGCCGTTGAATTTCGGCTCGGTGGGCGTGGTGGGCGCCCTGGTGGGCGGCCGCATCAGCGAGCGCGGCGATTCCGCCGTCACCCGCAACGCCGCCCGCGCCACCCTGCGCGGCTTCGGCGCCTCGCCGATCTGCTCGCCGTTGTCGATTTCGGTGGTGGTGACCCTCACCTTCCTGCCCGACCTGCCGGGCTGGCAGCTGATCGCCTGCAGCCTGCCGCTGGCGTTGCTGTACCTGCTGGGCGGCGCGCTTCTGCGCGACCCGGAGCCGGCCGCCGCCGACGGTGAGCCGGCACCGTCCACGGGATGGGCGCCCTGGCTGCGGTTCGCTGCGGTGATCGCCGCTATCTGCGCCGCCACCTTTGGGTTGAGTGGTCTCGCCGGGCTCAGCTATTCCCGGGCGGTGACCCTGAGCTGTCTGGCCACCGTGGTGCTGGGGCTGCTGGTGGAGCGCTGGCGGGGGCACCGCCCGTCGTTGCCGTCCCTGGCGCCGGTCACCAACGAGCTGGTGATCGTCGGCGGCTCCGCCTTTCTGGGGGCGCTGGTGAGCACCTTCGCGGCGCGCGGGCTGGGCGCGGATTTCGTGCTGCCGGTCTGGGGGTATCCGCTGGCCGCCCTGCTGGTGCCCTGGCTGTTTTTCGTCGCCGGGCTGGCCGGTTTCAACCCGATTGTCACCGGCGCCCTGGTGGGCGGCGTGCTGGCGCCAATCTGGCCGCCGGGCGCGACCCTGGGCCTGGCGCTGGCGATGGTGTGCGGCTGGGGCGTGACCATCGCCGGCACGCCCTATTCCGCCAATGCCCTGCTGCTCGAGCGCCTCACCGGCTATCCGGCGCGGGTCGGCGCGCTGCGCTGGAACTGGCCGCTGTCGGCGGTGGCGCTGCTGGTGGCCGGCGGGCTGGGCGCCCTGCTGACCCTGCTGTTGGCGCCGGCGGGCTAGACCGGCAGAAAGCCGCTGGCGAACGCCGCCAGCCGCTGCTCCAGCCAGTATTCGGGGTGCCGGGGACGGCCGCCGACAAAGCCCACATGGCCGCCGCCGGAAGAGAGTTCCAGGGTGACGCCGGGGCCCAGCTCGCCAAGGGCCGGCAGCATCGCCGGGGTCATGAAGGGGTCGTCCTCGGCCTGGATCATCAGGGTCGGGGTGCGGATCGCCCGAAGGCGCGGCCCGGCGGAGGCTTCGGCGTAGTAGTGGGCGGCACCGCGAAAACCGTAGAGCGGTGCGATCACCCGTTCGTCGAAGGTCCAGAACGACCGGATGCCGTGCAGGTTGAGCGCCGCCAGCCGCTTCGCCTGGGCCGGATCGACCCGCTCCAGGTGCCGCCGCTGCCGTTTCAGCGTGGCCAGCAGATTGCTGATCAGATGGCGCCGGTAGATCCGCGACAGCCCCTGGTCCATGCGGTTGGCGCACAGGTCCAGGCGCAGCGGGCTGCACACCGCCACCGCCGCGCTGAGCGAGCCGTCGTCCGCCCGCGCCAGCCAGTTGAGCACGCGGCTGCCGCCCAGGGACACGCCCATGGCGATCAGCGGGCCGTGCCGGTCGCGCTGGCGCAGCGCCTGGATCACCGCGTCCAGGTCCTCGATCTCGCCGGCGTGGGCGCACAGGGCGGTGTCGTTGGGCGCCGCCGCGCCGCGCGAGTTCATCGCCACCGAGGTGATCCCCAGCGCCGCCAGCCGCGCCTGGGTGCCGCGAATATAATGGGAGTCGCTGCAACCGGACAGGCCGTGCAGCAGCAACACTCTCAAGGCGCCGGTTTCCGGCGCCGGCCCGGCCCAGTCCAGCAGCAGATGGTCGCCGTCCGCCAGCGGCAGGGTTTCCCGGCGCCGGCTGAGCGGCTCGGGGCGCCGGAAGAAGGTCGACCACATTGTCTGCAGGTGCGCCGAGCGCAGCCAGGCCGGCGGCTGGAAGGCGGCCGGAATGATTTCGCCCATGGGTTGGGAGTCTCTGTCCAGTGAATCAACGGCCGCCTATGTTAGCCTTTCACGCCTGCTTCGTCCCCGCTGACCAGGACCGAAACCCATGAGCCGTCGCTTCTTTGATCCGCAACCTTTCCAGGCCGGCCACGCCGCCGAGCTGGGCCCGCAGGCCAGCCATCATATCGGCAAGGTGCTGCGCATGCGTCCCGGCGACCCTCTCACCCTGTTCAACGGCGAAGGCGGTGAATGGTCCGCCACCCTGGAAGCGGTGGACAAGAAAACCGTCACCGTGCTGCCGCACACCTTCGTGGACATCGACCGTACCGCGCCCCGCCCGGTGACCCTGGGTGTGCCGCTGATCAAAGGCGACCGCATGGACTTCGCGATTCAGAAAGCGGTGGAAATGGGCGCGGCGGCGATCCGGGTACTGGAGAGCGAGCGCACCGAAGTGCGCCTCAAGGGCGACCGTGAAAACAAGAAGCTGGAGCACTGGCGGCAGGTGGCGATCAGCGCCTGCGAACAGTGCGGGCTGAATCGGCCGCCGGTGGTGGACGGCGTTATGCCTCTGAACACCTTCATGGAACAGGCTCGGGGCCTGAAGTTGATCGCCCATCCCGGCGAACGGGCGCTGGATGCCGGCGCGGTGCGCGACGCCACCGACATCGCCTTGCTCACCGGCCCGGAAGGCGGCTTCTCCGACGACGAACTGGCGGCCGCCCGAGCGGCGGGCTTCGTCGGCTTCGCCCTTGGCGAACGGGTGCTGCGCGCCGAGACCGCGCCGGTGGCCTTGCTTGCGTCCTTGTGGACGTTGATGGCCTGATCGCCGAAGGACAACAAGACCGATACAAAATATCGCGGTGAGCGGCGGTACCCTCTTGCTCTGAACATCAGATTATCTGATCGCCATTCTTACCAGACGAATAATAATCATGAGCAAGTTTATTGTGTCACTCGCCGGCCTGGCGCTGTTACTCAGCGCCTGCGGTGGTGGTGGCTCCAACAGTGAGCCACCAGCCCCGGATGCCGCGCGGCAGCCGTCCCCCAGTGTCCCCGAACAACCGGAAGAACCGGAAGTGATTCCGGTGGATTGCCACAAGACCAGCTGGGTAGCGGGTACCACCGAACTCTGTGACGGCACGCTTATCTACCGCGACTATATTTACGATGACTACGGCGCCGATGTCGGGTTGGTGGGACTGTCGCCGTTGACGGTGGCCAATCTGATATCGCGGGGTGGAGGCCTGTTTAACCCGGTGGCCAATACGCCAGGCCTGCTTTCGCCCACGGCCGGTGACCAGCGTTATCCCAGCGGAATGGAGAACACCGCGGATCTGGTGTCGCTGGCGTTGTCCCTCGACGGCGATGAGCTGGCGGTACGCTTCGAGCTGAATACGCTCTACGGCGATGACGACAGCATCGCCGCCATCGCCATCGATACCGACAATAACCGCGGCACCGGTGGGGGCGTCTGGCCCGGCCTGGGCATTCACAGCGACGGCTGGGACGTCATCCACACCTTTAGGGAAGGCGACCCGATCAATAACGTGATCGAAGGGCGGATCCCCGCCCCGGAAAGCGACGAATGGCGTGTGCAGGCCGTGGTGGCCCAGAGCGATGGCACGGTCATGAACGTCGCGTTCCGGGGTCCCAGGGAGCTGGCCCGCGCCGCCTCCGTGCCGGAACAGATACTCCCCGACGCCGGCAATTTCTGGGAGGACCGCCAGGCCCGCGCCCTGGGTGACGGCGACATCTCCCTGTTTGGAAAAGTGGTGGCGCGCAGTGACATGGAAAGGCGGGTGACCCGCCCGGCGGAGCCGGTCACCGGGTTCCAGCAGCGTGTCTACACGTCCGATTACACCCTGCCGCCCGGCGAAGGGGTGTCCCTGCGCGGCGTGCCCGGTCGCCAGGGCGACACCGGCCTGCCCTGCGATCAGTACTTCCACTATTTAGGGAAATACCAGCCCTACGGCGTCTATGTGCCGGAGGCGCCCGGGCCCCATGAGCTGCAGCTGGTGCTGCATGGCTGCGAAGCCAACCATGCCAGCCAGATCAACCAGCCGAATTTCCAGGCCGCCTTCGGCGACGCCCATAACCGGATACTCGCCGCGCCCCTGGGCCGGGGCCCTCGCGGCTTCTATACCGGCCTGTCGGAACGGGACGTCCTGGACGTGCGAGCGGACGTACAGGCGCATTATGAAATCGACGAGCGCCGGGTGCAGGTGAGCGGTTACTCCATGGGGGGCTACGGCACTCTGCGCCTGGCGTCGTTGTATCCCCAGGATTATGCGGCGGGCGTGAACTGGGTTGGGTTCACCGGCAGCCTGCTGAACCTGCCGCTTGAGAGAACCCTGTTGGGTTCCCTGGCGGACCTCACCGGCATTGAGCTGCTTGATGTTCCATTGAGTGCCTTCCAGGAGCTTCAGCAACAGTTCAGCATCGGCGCCGAAGACAATGTTCTGGA
Source organism: Alcanivorax sp. UBA4485 (assembly GCA_002389055.1). GTDB lineage: Bacteria > Pseudomonadota > Gammaproteobacteria > Pseudomonadales > Alcanivoracaceae > Alloalcanivorax. The sequence continues at coordinate 17,806 of DGNT01000030.1, read as the reverse complement.
TTACCTCGGCAATCTTGAACACATACCCATGGCCAATGCCTACAGCGCGGCCGATGAACTGGTACATATCACCACGGCCCTGGCGCTTCAGGAAAAATTCGTCGCCGGGGACTCGGACTATGTCTTCTATCTGCATCTCCCGGCGGAGCATCTGACCTACATTCTTTTGGATGAATGGCAAAAAATGGCGGACTACAGCGCCGACCGCGCCGCCGTCAGCCAGCCCGCCACCGTGGAGTACTATTACGACCCGGCGCAGGCTTATCCGGAATACGGAATCGACCATAACCGGGCCTACTGGGTGAGTAATATCACCAACCGCTCGACCAGCCCCAGCCGCATCTCCCTGTACAGCGACGGCTGCGGTACACCGCGCACCGACGCCGATTTCGATACAGGCCTGGGTGCTTACCCGGTGCCCTGGGCCAGCACGCAGCGGACGCTCACCCGGGACGCGGACTTACCGGGCGGCAATACGTTGTCCGGGTCTCTGGAAAACATCCATCACCTGACGGTGGATGTGTCCGACAGCTGCTTGCCCGGCGCCATTGATCTGGATATCAACAGCGACGGCAACGCTACCCTGGAATTCAGCGACGGCAGATCGGTGGATCTGGTTCAGGGCAGAAACCGGATGTTTCTGAACCCGCGATAATCGGCACACACGGTCGCCATGCGAATGCCCTGGCCGGAGCCTCGGAACAGGGCATCAGGTGCACCAAAATACATCTAAATTTACCTGTTTAATTACCTGGAAAAAGACACACCGTCTTGCAAGTCCACGTCGTCTAAGCCTTTCCAAACTCTGGCATGTTTCTTGATGCAATTGCTTCGGGCGTTTCCGATCCTCTGCCCGGACGCCCGCTTTTTGTTGTGTTTTACGGCCTCCTTCTATGGGGTGACTTGTCTTGATTCTGCCTGAGGAATGTTCATGTTTGATCCCAAATTACTGGTGGGCTCCGCGGTGCTCGCAGCGCTGCTTAGCGGTTGCGGCGGCTCATCCTCTTCGTCCGACGATGCGGGCACACCGCCGTCCGGTGGCGACGATGGCGTCGCGTTTTCGTTTGTTGAATCGACCGTCGCCGATCTGCATACCTCTCTGGAAACCGGTGGCGTTACCTGTGAGGAAGTGGTTCAGGGTTACATTGACCGTATCGAAGCCTATGACGACACCGGCTCCACCACCGAACTGAACAGCGTGGTGGCGATCAACCCGGAGGCGATCATCGACGCCCGGGAAAAGGATTTGAACTTCGCGGTCACCGGCATTGATGGCCCGCTGTACTGCGTGCCGGTTCTGCCCAAGGACAACTTCAATACGGAGCAGATGCCCACCTCCGGTGGTGCGCTGGCGTTCCAGTACAATCAGCCCACCCGGGACGCCTACACGGTGCGCCGGATGCGCGAGGCCGGCGCCATTGTGCTGGGCAAGGCGAACATGGATGAATTCGCGTTCGGTTTCCGTGGCGAAAGCTCGGTGCGCGGCCTGGTCAAAAACCCCTACGATCTGACCAAGGGCTCCGGCGGCTCGTCCACCGGCACCGGCACCGCCATCGCCGCCAGCCTGGCCCTGCTGGGTACCGGCAGCGACACCGGCGGCTCCGTGCGCGTGCCCTCCAGCCTGAACGGTCTGGTCGGCATTCGTCCCAGCCTGCGCCTGGTAAGCCTGGACGGCATCATGCCGCTCGCGACCTGGCAGGACACCGGCGGGCCCATGTGCCGTACCGTGGAAGACTGTGCGTTGTTGATGGACGCCATGGTCGGCTTCGACACCTCACCGGCCAGCAACCAGCGGGTCAGCTTTGAAATCGACGCCCGCCTGATCAACAACGAAGAGGAATATGAGCAGGTTACCGGCGTGCCGGAAACCTACACCGAATTCCTCGACGCCGACGGTCTGGACGGCGCGCGCATCGGCGTGGTCCGTGATCTTTTCGGCACCAACGACAGCGTGCTGGCGGTGATGGATCAGACGATCGCCAACATGGAAGCCGCCGGCGCCGTGGTGGAAGACGTGACCATCGACGACCTCGGCACCATCCTCGGCGACTACCAGTCCATGTCCAGCTACGAATTCCGCCACGACCTGGAGGAATACCTCAACAGCTGGCCGAACACCATGGACGGCCACATCCTCGATTATGACGAGCTGGTCGCCAGCGGCGGTTACCTCGACAGCTACAAGTCCGGCCTTGAGTTCCGGGGCGGCATCGACCTGAACAACCTGACCGACGAGCAACGGGTGGTGTACGAAAAGAACACGATTGAACGGCCGGTGTTCGTACGCGAACGTTTGATGCGGGCGCTGGATAATCTGGACGTGGACGGTAATCCGCTGGGCGAAGCCTACGATGTGCTGCTCTACCCGGCCATCACCGGTCTGGCCGGCGATCTGGGCAACAGTCCCTCCGCCGGCAGCAACAACCGTCTGAGCCCGTTCTCGCTGTTCCCGGCGCTGGTGATGCCGGCCGGCATGGCGGAAGACCTGGAGCCGGCCATGCCGGTGGGCATGGAGATGCTGGGCCGCGAGTTTGATGAGGAGACCCTGATCAAGCTGGCGTACGCCTATCAGGAGCAGTTCCAGCCGCGGGTGGCGCCGACCTTTACCCCGGAGTTGTAACCCAGGAATGGTGGGAGCGGGCATGGCCCGCTCCCCCATCCCTCCCCAGAAGTTCTGCTAACCTTTCTGCTGCTTTTCCATCATGTCGGCCTGGATAATTTCGATCCAGTAGCCGTCCGGGTCTTTGATGAAGGCGAGGCCTTTCATTTTGCCGTCGTCCGGTTTTTTCACGAACGGGACGCCAAGTTTTTCGAACCGTTGTGAGGCGGCGTACACGTCGGGGACGGTGACACCGATATGGCCGAAGCCCTGGGGTTCGTCGTTGCCGTTGTGGTACTGGAAGTCCGGGTCGTCCTCGCTGCCCCAGTTGTGGGTCAGTTCCAGCATGGCTTCGCGGCCGAAGGTGTAGGTGAGCCGTTTGGCGTCATCCTCGGGTACCCGGGCGGCTTCTTCGTCGCCCAGATAGGCGAGGAAAAAGAGGCTGAATTTCATTTCCGGGAAATCCAGTTTGCGCACCAGGCGCATGCCCAGCACCCGGGTGTAGAAGTCCAGGCTGACTTTCGGATCCTTGATCCGCAGCATGGTCTGGTTGAACAGATAACGCTGGGTTTCCGCGTCGGGTTGCTGACAAAGACCTTCGGCGTTTTCAAAATGACGTGGCATGGAACATTACCTTTCTATCAGGCCGCGGTGGCGTCGATCTTCTTGAGAATTTTCTGCAGGCCGGCGACGGTGCCGCCCACGTCGCTGAGGTTGGAAGGCAGCAACAGGGTGGTGGATTCCTTGGCCAGTTTTTCGAACGCGGCCACATACTGCTCGGCGATGCGCAGGCTCACCGCTTCGTCGCCGCCGTCTTCCTTGACCGCCAGGGCCACTTCACGCAGACCGGTGGCGGTGGCCTGGGCCAGCAGCTCGATCTGACGGGCACGGCCTTCCGCTTCGTTGATCTGCTTGAGCTTCTCACCTTCGGAAATGTTGATCATTTCCTGCTTCTCACCCTCGGAGCGGTTGATGGCCGCTTGGCGGTCACCTTCGGATCGGTTGATCGCGGCTTGCCGGTCGCCCTCGGATTCCGCCACCACCGCACGGCGCTCCCGCTCGGCGCGCACCTGTTTCTCCATGGCGTCCTTGATCGAGGCCGGCAGGTTGATGTCGGCCACTTCGTAACGCAACACTTTGACGCCCCAGGGCTGGGCGGCCTCGTCCACGGCCTTGACCACTTCCATGTTGATCTCGCCGCGTTCCTCGAAGGTCTTGTCCAGGTCGATCTTGCCGATCACCGAACGCAGGGTGGTCTGCGCCAGTTGCTGCGACGCCATCACGTAGTCGTCGACGCCGTAGCTGGCCGCCTTGGCGTCCACCACCTGCAGATACATCACGCCGTCCACGGACACTTCGATATTGTCCTTGGTGATACAGCTCTGGCGCGGCACGTCGCGGACGATTTCCTTGAGCGAGTGACGGTAGGCGACGCGGTCGATAAAGGGCATCAGGATGTGCAGGCCGGCCTCCAGGGAGGTGCGGTACTTGCCGAGCCGTTCCACCACGTAAATTTGCCGTTGCGGCACGATGCGTACCGTCATGAACAGCAGCGTGATCACCGCCAGCGCGAGCAGGGCGGGAATAATGAGTCCCATCATTGTTCAGAGTCCTTTTCTTGGTCCGTGGAAGAAGTATCGGACCAGGCCTGAACCGTGAGCCAGAGTCCTTCGTGTTTGCTGATGCGTACCATCTGGCCGGCTTTCAAAGGCTGGTCCGATTGCGCCTGCCAGCGGGCGCCCCGGTAGCGCACCGAGCCGACACCGTCGACGAAGTCCGCCTCCACGGTGGCACGCCCGCCCACCAGGCCGGCGCTGTCGTCGCTGGTGCGGCCCTGGGTCTCCTTGCCGAACAGCCAGTCGCGCAGGAAGCGCCGGGCGCCGGCCAGCAGCGCCAGGCTGAGCACCGCGAACAGGGTGATTTCCCAGGTGAGGTCGTTAATCAGGCCGAAGTAGGCCAGGCCGCCGACGATCACCGCCGCCAGCCCGAGGAAAATCAGGACCAGACCGGAGACCACGAACTCGCCGATGATCAGGATCAGCCCGAAAATAATCCAATAGCTGTATTCCGGCATGGTGCATTGTCCCGCTTTGTTTGAATGGTCGCTAACAGTAGCACTATTGGGTGTCAGTGGGCGTGACCGCCGGGGCCATGCACATGGCCGTGGGCTTTCTCGTTGGCGTCCGCGTCACGCACATCCACCACTTCCAGCTCGAAGCGCAGGGGGCGCCCGGCGAACGGGTGGTTGGCGTCCACGTCCACGGTTTTCAGGCCCACCTTGAGTACCGTGACCATGCGTGGCCCTTCCTCGGTTTGCACCCGCACGATCTTGCCGGGCTTCAGCTTGCCGGCGTGCTTGAGGTACTTGGCCGACAAGCGCTGGCGCAGTGACTCGTCGCGGCGGCCGTAGGCCTGCTCCGGGTCCAGGGAGACGGTGAGCTGGTCGCCGCTGTCCTTGCCTTCCAGGGCTTGCTCCAGGCCGGCCAGGATGTTGCCGGCGCCGTGCAGGTAGACCATCGGCGCGTCGGCGCCGCTTTTCTCCAGGGTCAGGTCGTTGTCGGCGTCGATCAGGGTGTAGTGCAGAGTGACGACCTTGTCTTTTTCAATGGGCATGCGGGAGCGGTCTCCGTCTCAGGGGTTCGGGGGGTTGTCCGGCGCCAGGCCGAGGGACGCACGGTCTTCGCCACGGGCGGCGCGGCGCAGCAGCGGGTAGGACTGACGGTACCATGGCCGGCGGCCACCGGGGCGCCACTTGAAGCGTTTATAGGTCCACTGGTACTGGCACAGGTTGCTTTGAATACACTTTTCCAGGGCCCGGTTCATGGCGCTCAGAAGGGTGTCCGTGTCGGCGGCGCTCTCTATTTCCGGGGCCGGTTGGAAGTGTATTTCCACATCCTTGATACCGCCCTCGCCGCGGTAGCAGGACACCAGAAACACCCGCGGGCGGAAACGCTGCACCAGCTTGCCGACCAGGGCCGGGGTCGGCACCGGATGGCCGAAAAAGGGCGCGTGGGGGTTGCTGCGATTGCCAGGGTTGTGATCGGCGAGCAGCGCCAGGGTGCCGCCGGCCCGCAATGTCGCCAGGCCGTGTTTGATGCCCTGATTGTTGGTCGGTATCAGACGGCAGCCGCTGCGCTCACGGGCCTGCTTGACCAGCTCGTCCACCAGGGTCGCCGGGTGCGGCTGATACATGATGTTGGTGCCCTGGCGGCCCAGGTAGGGGTTCATGGTTTCCCAACTGCCCAGGTGCAGCGACAGCAGCAACACCGGTTGGTCGCTGGCGCAGGCGTCCAGATATTCCTGCTCACCGTGAATGCGGCTGATGCGCGCCATGGTTTCGTCGACCGGCCGGCTCCACACATGGGCGAATTCGCAGAACGAGCGGCCCAGCTCGCGCAGGCTTTGCCGGCCGATGGCACGCGCCTGTGCCAGGCTGATGCCGGGCTGCGTGGCGAGCAGATTGATCAGCACTACGCGGTAGGCGCTGGCGTAGCGCAACGGCACCCGGGTGATCAGGTCACCGAGCACCGCGCCCAGACCGGCGGCCAGCGGCAGCGGCAGCCAGGCGATCAAGCGGATCAGCCACCAAAGGCGTCGTCCACGCTGGGTCTTCATGGTCGCGGCTCCTCCCAATGCACGCTCAGAGATTATCCAAAGTCAGGGTATCGCCATGCCCCGGCACCCGGAAAGCGTCCGCCGCCACGCCGTGGCGCGCCAGGGCGGCGGCCAGGGCCTTGGGCGGCTCGTCCAGGGGTTCGTCGGTGAGCACGAAGGTGCCCCAGTGCATGGCGAGCGACTGGCGGGCACGCAGATCCATATGGATGCGCACCGCCTCGTCCGGGTTAATGTGCACCGGCGCCATGAACCAGCGCGGCGCATAGGCGCCGATCGGCAGCAGGGCCGCGTCCACCGGCCCCAGCACCTCGCCGATTTCCTTGAACACCGGCGCGTAGCCGGTATCGCCGGCGAACATCAGGCTGAAGCCCGGCCAGTTAAGGCGCCAGCCGCACCACAGGGTACGGTTGCGGTCGCGGGCACCACGGCCGCTGAAATGCTGGGCCGGCACGCAGAAGGCCTCCACCTCGCCTTCCTGGTGATGTTGCCACCAGCTCAGCTCCACCACCCGGTCGATGCCGCGCCGGCGCAGCCACGCGCCCACGCCGGTGGGCGCGAACCACAGCACCTGATCGCCAAAACGGCGGTACAGGGCGTCCACGGCGGCGCGGTCCAGGTGGTCGTAGTGATTGTGGGACACCAGCACGGCGTCAATCGGCGGCAGTTCGTCAATGCGCAGTGCCGGCGCCACGGCGCGCTTGGGGCCGGCGAACGACAGCGGCGAACAGCGCTCGGCGAACACCGGGTCGGTGAGCAGGTTCCAGCCCTGGTATTGAATCAGATAGGTGGCGTGGCCGATCCAGGTGAAGCGGGGTTGTGGCGCGGGCGCCGCCAGTTCCGACGGATCGGGGCGGCGCAGTGGAAACGGCTGGCGGCGCGGAAAACGGCCGCCACTCTCGCGCTGCCAGCGCAGGAATTCGCGCAGGCCGTGGTGCGGTGTCGGGTAGCGGTTGATAAAGCGGCGCCCGTCGTGGGGCCGCTCCGCCGCCAGCTGTTCCAGGCGCGCCCAGTCGGTCATCGCGACAGTCCGGCGACGGCGCCTTCCACCGCGTCCAGGTCCGGGATCACCGCCAGGTCGCCGCCCACCTGAACGTACATGGCTTCCGCCGGGCCGGTGTCGCCGGGTTCTTCCACCGGGTCGCCTTTGTCCACGCGCAGCAGGCGGGGGATCCCCTGCACCACCACGGCGTAAAAACGGGACACGCCGGAGACGGTATTGATCACCGCGATACGGGCGTCCGGACCGATGTTCACCTGGCCGGACTCGTTCAGCTTTTCGTAGGAGATCAGCGGCAGGTCCTGCTCACGCCAGTTGATCCAACCGAGCAACCACTCCGGGCCGTGCCCCGGCCGGTCCGGCTGACGCAACGGGATCACTTCCGCCACCACGATGTTGGGGATCAGCCAGGGCCGGCCGTTCATCGGAATCAGCAGGCTGGGCAGGAACTCGGGAATTTGCGCCTCGGACATGCGACTTCCTCAACTTATTCTGGGTTCGCCGGAAACCACGGCCGTATCGGCCACCTCCCGGCGCACTCGGTCGACCAATTGCCGCGCCAGTTGTTCCGGTGTGCCACTGTACCCGACGCAGCCGGTTTCGCGTACCGAATCCGGCTGGCTGCTGACCGCGCAGCTGTCCGCCGATTGCGCCCAGATGGCGGCGCCCTGGGCGGCCAGCCGGGGCGCGGCGATGGCGCCGTCGTTGCCCATGCCGGAAAACAGAATGGCACCGTCGCAGTGGCCGAAGCCCTTCGCCAGGTTGCTCATCACCTGGTCGATGCAGGGCGCGTAGGGGCCTTCCCAGGGTTCGCCGGTGAGCCGCGTCACGCCGTCGGTGTCGAACGCCAGGCTTTGCGTCACCGGCGCCACCAGCACCCGGCCGTGGCCGAGCCGGTCGCCGTCGCCGGCCACCTGGCAGCTGAACGGGCTGTCCCGGCGCAACACCTGACAGAGGGTGTCCAGGAAGCCGCCGTCAATGTGCTGGGCGAGCACGAACGCCACCGGCAGATGTTCCGGCAGGCAGTCGAGAAATTGTTTCACCGCCGCCGGGCCGCCCAGGCTGGCGCCCAGCACCCAGACCCGTTGCGCCAGGGTGCCGCCGGCCAGAGTACGGAACTCGCGGGGCTCGGGGATCGGCGCCGCCAGCGGCGCCTGCGGCACGGCGGCCAGGTTTTCCTCCAGCGCCGGCGCGCCGATGTAGCCCACCAGCTTGGTCATCAGGCGCCGTTCCCAGCGCGGGTAATGGTCGGCGGTGCGGGCCGGGGCCTGGCCGTCGCAGAACAGCAGCGGCGCGGCGGCGTTTTCCAGCAGGCCGTCCAGAAATCGCTGCCAGCGGTCCTCCCGGGACAGGTCCACTACCCACAGATCCAGGGCGTCGGCGGCCAGCCAGCGCGCCTCCAGGTGTTCCGGGTCGGTGTTGACCACCACCTGATAACCCTGGCCCTTGATGGCGCCCGCCAGAAGGTGCCCCTGCAGGGTGTCGTCGGCGATCACGCCGACCCGGCCCGGGGCGGCCATTAGTGGCTGGTCTCCCGGGTTTCGCCGAGCAGCTCGCGCAGGGTGACCAGCAGTTCGCCTTCTTGGAACGGTTTGCCGAGATAGCAGTTCACACCGATGTCGAAGGCCCGCTCCCGGTGCTTCTCGCCGGTACGCGAGGTGATCATGATGATCGGTACATCCTTGAGGCGTTCGTCGTGGCGCACGTGGGTGGCCACTTCAAAGCCGTCCATGCGCGGCATTTCGATGTCCAGCAGCATGGCGGCGGGGGTGTGCTCTTCCAGGGTGGCGATGGCGTCGATGCCGTCCTTGGCGGTGATCACCTCGAAACCGCTGCGTTCCAGCAGGCGGCCGGTCACCTTGCGCACCGTCACCGAATCGTCCACCACCATGATCAGCGGTGCCACGTGGCGCTCGTCGTCGTAGTCCGGCGTTTCGGGCTCCGCGGGCAGCGCTTCCGGTGCCGCCGGCAGGGCCGCTTGCTGGGCCTGGGCGGCGCGGATCAGCGAATGAATATCGAGAATGATCACCACCGCGCCGTCGCCGAGGATGGTGGCGCCGCTGATGCCGGCGACGCTGGCCAGTTGCGGGCCCACCGATTTGACCACCACTTCCCGGGAGCCGATCAGGTTGTCCACCACCAGCGCCACGGTGTGGTCGGCGCTGCGGATCAACAGCACCGGCATCGGCTGGCTGTGGGTGTCCAGATGCGGCTGCGCCACATCGTGCACGAAGCGGCCCAGGTAGTGCAGGTCGTATTCCTGGCCGGCGTACCGGTAGACCGGCAACCCGCCTTCCTGCCGGGCCTGGAAGTAGTCGTTCAGCTCATAGGGGCTGACCCGCACGATGCCTTCGATCTGGTTCAGCGGGATGGCGTAGGCGTCCTCGCCGACGCGCACCATCAGCGCCCGGTTCATGGCCAGGGTGAACGGCAGGCGCACCACGAAGCGGGTGCCCTGGCCGGGGCGCGAATCGATGGTCACCGAGCCGCCCAGTTGTTTGATTTCGCTGGCCACCACGTCCATGCCCACGCCCCGGCCGGACAGCTGGGTCACCTGGCTGGCGGTGGAGAAGCCGGCGTGGAAGATGAATTGCTGGACTTCGTGGTCGGGCAACGGGGTGTTTTCCGCCATCAGCCCGCGCTCGATGGCCTTGCGGCGTACCGCGTCGGTGTCGATGCCCTTGCCGTCGTCGGCCAGGGTGATCACCACTTCGCCGCCTTCCCGGGACAGCTCCAGGCTGATGTGGCCGCTCTCTTCCTTGCCGGCGCCGCGGCGCTGTTCCGGGTCCTCGATACCGTGGTCCACGGCGTTGCGCAGCATGTGCTCCAGCGGCGCCACCACCCGTTCCATCAGGGTGCGGTCCAGCTCGCCTTCCGGGTTGAGCACATCGAAGGCGACGCGCTTGCCCACTTCGCCGGACACCTGGCGCACGATGCGCCGCAGGCGCGGCACCAGCCGCGAGAACGGCACCATGCGCGTGCGCATGAGCTTTTCCTGCAGGTCGGTGTTAATGCGCTGTTGCTGCAGCAGCAGGGTTTCCGTATCGCGGGTGCGATCCAGCAGGGTGTTCTTCAGGTCGAGCAAATCCGACGCGGATTCGGAAAGCTGCTTGGTGATCTGGTGCAGTTCCGAGTACTGGTCCATTTCCAGCGGGTCGAAACGGCCGTCGATTTCACCGCTGTCCACGCCCTTCTGGTAGGTGGACATGATCTGCGCTTCGGTTTCGGCGTCGAGCCGGCGCAGTTGCTCGTACAGGCGGACCACGGTGGAGCTCATCTCGCCGATGTTGAAGCCGAACTCGCTGATGCTCTGTTCCACCCGGCCCCGGTTGATGGAGGTCTCGCCGGCCAGGTTCACCAGCGCTTCCAGCACGTCGGCGCCGACTCGCACCATTTCCTGGGGTTGCGACTGGGGGCGCCGTTCCTCGCGTTTAACGCCGGGTTGCGCGCTGGTTTCGGGGCGCGTCTCCCGGGTCGCCGGTGGCTGCGCCGGCAGCGGCTGGGTGGCCGCCGCCCGGCGCAGTTCCACCAGGCGCTCGTTGAGGGCGTCGAACTCCGCCGTCATCGCCTGGAAATCGCTCTCGTCGGGGTCGCGACGCTGGCTTTCCAGGTTGTGCATCAGGGTCTCGAACCGGTGGCTCATGTCCCCGAGCTCATTGAGACCGGACAGCCGCGCACCGCCCTTCAGGGTGTGCAGGGCCCGCTTCAGGTCGTCGCTGAAATCCCGGCTTTCCGGGTGATCGCGCCAGGACACCAGGCAACCGTCGATGATTTCGGAGAGTTCCTCGGCTTCTTCCAGGAAGACATCGAGGATCTCCAGGTCGACCTCGTCGGGCAGCACCGCGTCGCGTTCGTTTTCGGCCGCGGGCGGTGGCGCCGACGGCGCTGGTGCCGGCGCCGGGCCGGTGGACGCGGCGGGCAGGGTGAAGGCGTCCGGGGCGCGCAGATAGTCGTGCAGCGCGACGATCAGGTCGTCGCCGCCGGTCAGCGGCTGCCCGGCGGCGAGCTGGTCGACCATCTCCGCCAGCCGGTCGTGGCAGCGGTGCAACAGGTCGAACAGCACCGGCTGTACCGGCAGGCGGTCCAGGGCCAGCGCTTCGTAGAGGGTTTCCAGTTCATGGCCCAGGTCGCCGAGGGGCTGGACCTCGGCCATGCGGGCGCCGCCTTTGAGCGTGTGCAGATCCCGCTGCAGGGACTGAATTTCCAGGCTGTTGCCGGTGTCGGTGATCCAGGTCTCCAGGCTACGGCCGGCGGATTCCAGGATGTCGTGGGCCTCCTCGAGGAAGATCGCCACCAGCTCGGGATCACCCTGTGTCTCTTCGGGCGCCGCCTCGGACGCCGCTGGCGGGCGCGGGTCGGCGTGCGACGCGGCGGCCGGCGCCTGGCGCAACATCGCCTGGCGCAGCGCCTGGATCACCGCCGGGGCGGGCTCCGGGTTACCGCCGCTGCGCAGCGTGTCGATCATGTCCGCCAGCCGGTCGTGGCCGCGGTGCAGCACGTCGAACAGCGAGGGCGCGGGCGCCGGCTGGTTCGGTGCCCCGGCCATTTCGTAGAGGTTTTCCAACTCATGGGCGAGATCGCCGACGGCGGTGACGCCGGCCATGCGGGCGCCGCCCTTGAGGGTGTGCAGGTCCCGTTGCAGCGCGGCCAGGCTGTCGGTTTCGCCGTGTTCCCAGGCGGCCAGGTGTTCGCTGGATGAGAGCAGCAGGTCTTCCGCTTCCTCCAGGAACAGCAGCACCAGTTCCGGGTCCAGCGGCGCGGCATCGTGTTTGTCGGTGTCCACGCTGTCGCCGGCCGGAAGGTCGGTGGCCGCCGGGGCCGGCATGCCGCCGCCGGGGCCGTCCGGGTCGGGGGTTTCGGCCAGGTCCCGCAGGCTGTCCACCAGCCCCAGTTCCGCGCGTACCGTCTGGCCGGCGGCGAGACAGTCCATCATGTTCATCAGGGCTTCGTGGCCCTCGCGCGCCAGCTCCAGCAGCGCCTCGCTGAACGGCAGGCGGCCCTGGTTGACCCCGGAGTAGACGCTGGCCAGGGCCTTGGCCAGGCCGTGGATTTCATCCAGGTTGGCGGTGCGGGCGCTGTTGGCCAGCAGCTCCAGTTCGTCGCGCAGGCGCGCCAGCTCTTCGGTGTGGCCCGGCTCTTCCGCCCATTGTTCCAGCAGGTTGTCGGTGTCGATGATCAGGTCCATGCCTTCGGACAGGAACACCGAAAGAATGTGCGGGTCGGCGCCTTCGCGGTGCTCGTTGAGCGCTTCGCGGGCCTGTACCAGCCGCTCGATCAGGGTGTGCGCGTCGCCGGGTAATTCCGGTGTGGCGCCGTCCTGTAGTTGCGCCAGGCCGGCGTGCAGCAGCCGGTGGGTCTGGTCGATCATCGCCACGGTGTCGGCGTCGGCGCGGCGTCCGCCGTTGATCAGTTCCTTGACCAGCTTCTCGGCCGGTTCCGCCAGCTCGGCCATGGCGTTGATCTCCGCCATGCGGGCGCTGCCCTTCAGGGTGTGCAGGGCACGGTGCACCTGGTCGTCGAGGATGTGCTCGGCGAAGTCCGGGTCGATCTGGTCCAGCCACTCGCGGACCATCTCAAGATTGCGTGCCGCCTCGCTGCGGAAAATGTCCAGCAGCACCGGGTCGACGGCGTCGCCGAGGGCATCCACCGGTTCGTCGATCTGGAAATCCAAGGCGTCCAGATCCGCCAGGGGGTCGTCGTCCTGGTGCGGAGCGGCCGGCTGTTGGGGTTCGGTGTCGGGGCGGTCGATCCGTGGCACCGCGTCCAGGTGTTGGCCATCGGCGAGCGCGAACGCGGCTTCCTGCAGTGGCGAGACGTCGTAGGGCATCGGCCGGCGGTGGGCGAAGGCGTCCACCAGCTCCGGGATCAGGCCGTGCACGGTGCGCACCAGCTCGATCAGGGTGGCGTCGGGTTTGATGGCGCCGTCGATCACCCGGTTCATCATGTTCTCGATCGACCAGGCCAGCTCGCCCACGGTGGTGGCGCCGACCATCCGGCCCGAGCCCTTGAGTGTGTGGAAGGCGCGGCGGAATTCCACCAGCGCGGTTTCGTCACCGGTGTTGGCCGCCCAGCGCGGGAAATACTGATCCAGTGCCTCGAGCACTTCGTCGGCTTCCTCGACGAAGATCTCGATGATCTCGTCGTCGATCAGCTCTTCGTCGTGTTCCTCGATGCCGCCCTGGTCGGCGGGCTCCGGCGCCACCGCTTCGTCGGGCGACGCTTGGAGCGCGTCATCGTCCTCGGGGGCGTCTTCGGAGAGCAGCACCGGCGGTTCATCCGGTGGCGCATTCAGCGGTTCATCAAGCGGTTCATCCAGCGAATCGGACAGCGCGTCTTCGACGTCGTCCGGCTGCTCGGCGTGATCCGGCTCTTCAGCTTCCTCGTTGTCGACGGGCTCCGGCAACGGGTAGCCCAGGTCGCTGACGCTGGCGCGGGCCAGGCCGAGAATGTCGTCGCGGGTTTCCGGGTCGTCGCTGAGACGCTCCAGGTAGTACTCCACCGAGGTGATGGCGTCGGCCAGCGTATCCATGCTGCGCCAGTCCGGTTTGGACTGTTCCGCCATCAGCTGTTCTTCGATAAAGCGCACGCACTGGCGAAGAATGTCCGCCGGCCGGTCGAGCTGAACCACTTCCAGCCCGCCACGCACCGCATTGAGACGGTCCGGCACCGTTTTCAGGTGCTGGTGGTCCCAATGCGAGGCGATAAACTCGATGATGCCGTCCTTGGCCTCTTCCAGGCCGGCGCGGCATTCGCGCAGCACCGCGTCCAGGGCCTGGCCCACATGGCGGGGCAGGTCGGCGCCGGTGGCCGGGGCCGGCCGGCGGTTGTCGCCGCCGATCCCGGCCAGGGTCGCTTCCACGTAGAGCAGCGCGCCGGCCACGTCCATCAGGGTGTCGCGGTGCGCCGGGCGGCGGCCGTCGACGATCGCCTCCATCACCTTGAGCTGTTCTTCCACCAGGGTGCGGGGCTGGCCGAGGCCGAGCATGGCGACGGTATCGGACACCTGTTTCAGGCGGATCGCCTCCGGCGCCAGCGTGGCCGGGTTGGAGTCGCCCTGGTGAACGAATTGCTCCAGGGCGTCCTTGATCTTGGTCAGTTCCTCGGACAGCGCCGTGACCACCGAGCTCATCGCCATGGAATCCGGGCCGGTGAGACGCTCGCGTTCGGCGTTGACCAGGTCTTCCGACGGCAGCGCGTCGTCGAGGCGGAAGCCGGCGCGCACTTCGCGGATGCGGGGGCTGTCGTGGTCGGCCTTGGCGACGTAATAGAGCAGGTTCTTAAGCAGTTCGGTGGGCGCCGGGCGTTCCAGGCTGTCGACGCCGTCGGCGGCCAGCTCGCGCAGGGTGCGGTCGATCTGGCCGAGTATTTGTTTCACCGAGGTGCCCAGCGCGATGGCGTCTGCCTGCAGGCCTTCCACCAGGGCATCGGCGATGCGCCACAGCGGCCCGCGGGCGGCCTCTCCGGTGACCTGCTCAAGCTTGGCGAACACCTTGCGCATGTAGGCCAGGTTGCGGTCCATGTCCTCGTTGCGCATCACCCCCACCAGGGCGAGCTGGAACATTTGCCGTATCTTGCGCGCCAGTTGCGCGAAGCGCGGATCGTTGAGCACCGCCTCGGGCAGACGGCCGTCGCCCTGGGCGTGTTGAAGGTCGGGCTTGAACAGGGCGGTCTCGGACAGCAGCGCTTCGCCACGGGCGGCGCGCAGGTCGTTCAGCAGCGGCAGCAGCACCAGCGGCAGGTCGCGGCGACTGCTGGCCACCCGGTCCAGGTAGGGCGGCAGCTGCAGGATCGCCCGCATCAGGGTTTCCTGGCTGTCGGCCACATTGCCGACGCGCTGATCCACCAGCGCCCGGGCCAGCTTTTCCATTTCCTCGGCGAGCAGGGCGGCGCCGTAGAACTCCACCATTTGCAGGGTGCCGCACACCTGGTGCAGGTGGGTCTGGCAAAAGCGCATGCGCGTGGAATCGTTGGGATTGTCCACGAAGGCTTCCAGGGCCTGCTGGGCTTGATTCAGGGTTTCCTGAATCTCCCCCCGGACCCAGTCCAGCGCCAGATAGTCGTGACGGTCGCTCATGCCCTTTCCCCCATGGAACTCAGGCCTCTCATTGCCGGCGTCGGAACGCCAGAGTGTCGGCGAAGTGCACCCTTTCCAGGCGCGGGTCGTGCCAATCGGTGATTTCGCCGGGGCCCAGCACCAGCAATCCGCCGGGCGCCAGGCGCCCGGCCAACTGGTTAACGATCTGCCGCTTCCGCCAGCGGCGGAAGTAAATCAGCATGTTCTGGCAAAAGATCAGGTCCATATCGTCCATCGGCGCCTGATCCAGATTCAGCACGTTCAGATGGGCGAAGCAGACCCGTTCGCGCAGACCGTCCGCCACCTGCATGGTGTGCCGGTCCGCGTCCTTGAAATACCGCTCGCGCAGCGCCGGGTCGATCTGCTCTACGCGGCGCCGGGGAAACAGCCCGCGGCGCGCCTTGGCCAGGGTTGGCAGGCTGATGTCCGTGCCGGTGATGCCGTAGAACAGTTCCTTGCCGTGGGCACGGAACCGCTCGCTGATCAGCATCGCCAGTGAATAGGCTTCCTCGCCGGTGGAACAGCCCACGCTCCAGGCGTTGAGGGTGGCGCCGGTGCCCCGCTCGGCAGCGAACTGGCCGAGGTAATCTTCCACCAGCGCGTAGGAGCCGGGGTGACGGAAGAAGCTGGTTTCCTGCACCGTCAGCCGGTCCACCAGGGTCGACCATTCCATGGCGCGGGACTCGGTGGCCCCGGTGACCAGTTGCTGGTAGTAGGTGTCGTAGTCGTCCAGCCCCAGCTCGCGCATGCGGATATTGAGGCTGCTTTCCAGGAACTGCTTGCGCTCCGGCGCCAGCGTCATCCCGGTACGCTCCTCCAACAGGGCCTGCCACAGCTGGAACTGCTCGGCATCCATGGCGGGGGCGCTCTTGATCGACCAGCGATCTGTCACTGCAAAACCCATGGTTCCGTCTCCGGAACCGGCCTAGGCCGGTTCAGGAATGCTCCGGCAGGCGGAAGCCGGCCACTGAATTCCGCATTTCCTGCGCCATTTCCGCCAGGTCGCCAATGGAGCGGGCGGTGGCGGTGGTACCGGCGGACGTTTGCGAGGTAATTTCCTGGATCACGTTCATTGTGTTGGAAATGTGACCCGCGGAGGCGGCCTGCTGGCGCGCCGCGTTGGAAATGTTCTGGATCAGGTCCGCCAGGTTCTTGGATACGTTCTCGATCTCTTCCAGCGCGACACCGGCGTCCTGGGCCAGACGCGCCCCTTTCACCACCTCGGCGGTGGTGGCTTCCATGGAAATCACCGCCTCGTTGGTGTCGGTCTGAATGGTTTTTACCAGGGTTTCGATCTGCTTGGTGGCGGCGGCGGAGCGTTCCGCCAGGCGTTGTACTTCATCCGCCACCACCGCGAAGCCGCGGCCCGCTTCCCCGGCCATGGAGGCCTGGATCGCCGCGTTCAGTGCCAGAATGTTGGTCTGGTCGGCGATGTCGTTAATCAGGCTCACGATGTCGCCAATCTCCTGGGAGGATTCACCCAGACGCTTGATCCGTTTGGAGGTTTCCTGAATCTGCTCGCGGATGGTGTCCATGCCATGGATGGTGGCCTGCACCACTTCCGCGCCCTTGTTGGCGATCGCTACCGCCTTTTCCGCCACCGCGGCGGATTCGGCGGCGTTGGCGGATACCTGGTCAATCGACACCGCCATTTCGTTCACCGCCGCCGAGGCGCCGGCGATTTCCTGGGCCTGGTGCTCGGAGGCTTCCGCCAGATGCATCGCCGTGGACTGGGTTTCCTGGGCGGCCGACGCCACCTGTACGGCGGAGTTGTTGATGGTCTGTACCAGGCTGCGCAGCTGGTCGATGGAGTAGTTGATGGAGTCGGCGATGGCGCCGGTGAAGTCCTCGGTCACCGTCGCTTCCACGGTCAGGTCACCGTCCGCCAGGTCGCCCAGCTCGTCGAGCAGACGCAGAATCGCCGCCTGGTTCCGCTGGTTCTCGCTTTCCAGTTCGTTCCGGCGGCGCGCCGCCTCACGGTTCCGCTGCAGCATGATGAGGAAGAACAGCAGCACCGCCATCGCGGCGCTCACCGCGCCCAGGCCCAGCGACGGGAACAGGCCGGTGGTGGTCTGTTCGAACTGGGTGTTGAGGTTGGTGGATTCCTGCAGCAGGTCCTGGGAATTACGGAAGATGGAGTCGGCGGCGCTGGCCACCTGGAACAGTTCCGGGGCGGTCTCGAGAATCTCGTCCACGGACTGGTTAACGAACTCGTCGAACAGCCGTGAGGTGCGGTCCAGGTAGTTGAGCGCCTGCGGGTTGACGATCTGTTGCACGCCCATGGCCTGGTCGCCGGCCAGCATGCCGTTGAGTACGCGACCGAACTCGGTGGCGTCGCGGCCGAAGTTGTCCGCCGCGATCACCGCGTTGTCGTCGCCTTCCAGCACCCGGGAGATGGAGCGCAGGATGCGTTCGGTGAGCCAGATCTGACGCTGGGCGAAGGCCACCTGCTCCGGCGGCGCGCCGGTATCCACCAGGATGTCCACTACCGCCTGATATTCGGACTGCAGCTGCGGGATGG
>DGNT01000029.1 GCA_002389055.1 Alcanivorax sp. UBA4485 | reverse complement strand
CCACCAACCACATCGCCGAGGGCCTGGGCATCAGCCCGGGTAACCTCTACTACCATTACCGCAACAAGGCGGCCATCGTGGCGGCGCTGTTCGGACGCTACCAGGAGCAGATCCGCGATCTGCTGACGGTGCCGGAAGGGCCGCTCACCTGGCAGGACAAAATGCGCTATTTCGAGGGCATCCTGGAATCCATGTGGCAGGCCCGTTTCCTGCACCGGGACCTGGCCCACTTTCTCCACCAGGACGCGGAGTTGCGCCGCCGCTACAAGGTGTTCGTCCAGGATAGCCTGGAGCGCGGTCTGGTGATCTACCGCAGCCTGCGCGACAGCGGTCTGATCGAGGCCAGTGACGAAGAGCTGCGCGGCCTGCTGGTCAACACCTGGGTGCTGGCGGCGTCGTGGCCCGGTTTTACCCACGGCCTGAACCCGGACGCCACCGGCGACGAGGCGCTGGACCGCACCCTGCTGCGTCAGGGCATCTACCAGATTATCTGCCTGGAGGCGCCCTACCTGCGCGGCGAGGCGCTTGATCATCTGGACGCCATGAAGCAGGAGTTCCGTACCGGCGACACCACTATGGACCTGCTGTTCGCGGCGGCGGAGGCGCAACCGGCGCGGCGCGCATGACGGCGCCGGTCACTGCCCTGGCCGGGCCCCGCTCGGCGCTGGCCTGGCTGGCGCTGGCGGCGGGGGTGCTGGCGCCGCTGCCCGGTGCCGGCGTGGTGGGCGCCGCCGCGGTGTTCGTGGCCATCGTGCTGGGCTGGCGCGACCTGCGGCGGATGGCGCGGGTGATCTTCGTGCTGGTGGTGGTCGCCGCCGTGCTGGCGTTGCCCGATGGCCCGGCGGTGCTGATCGATGCCGCCGATGCCATGACCCGGCTGACCGCGCTGATTCTCACCGTGATGTTGTTGTCCTCGGTGCTTGGCCGTTTCCCGGACCTGGACCGGATTTCCGGCAGCCTGTTTTCGGGCCGGCCCCTGGGGCGCTATTTCAGCCTCACCCTGGGCACGGCGTTTCTGTCGGTGCCGTTGAATTTCGGCTCCGTGGGCGTGGTGGGTGCCCTGGTGGGCGGGCGCATCAGCGAACGGGGCGATTCCGCCGTGACCCGCAACGCCGCCCGCGCCACCCTGCGTGGTTTCGGGGCCTCGCCGATCTGCTCGCCGCTGTCGATTTCGGTGGTGGTGACCCTCACCTTTCTACCGGACCTGCCCGGCTGGCAGTTGATCGCCTGCAGCCTGCCGCTGGCCCTGCTGTATCTGCTGGGCGGCGCGCTGTTGCGCGACCCCGAGCCGGCCGTTGCCGACGCGGAGCCGGCGCCCTCCCCGGGGCCGGGGCCCTGGCTGCGGTTCGCCGCCATCATCGGTGGCATTTGCGTGGCCACCTTCGGCTTGAGCGGTCTGGCCGGGCTCAGCTATTCCCGGGCGGTAACCCTGAGCTGCCTGGCCACCGTGGTGCTGGGGTTGCTGGCGGCGCGCTGGCGGGGGCATCGCCCGTCGCTGCCGTCGCTGGCGCTGGTCACCAATGAGTTGGTGATCGTCGGCGGCTCCGCGTTCCTGGGGGCGCTGGTGAGCACCTTCGCCGCGCGCGGGCTGGGCGCCGACTTCGTGCTGCCGGCCTGGGGTTACCCGCTGGCGGCCCTGCTGGTGCCCTGGCTGTTTTTCGGTGCCGGGCTGGCGGGGTTCAATCCGATTGTCACCGGCGCCCTGGTGGGTGGCGTGCTGGCGCCGATCTGGCCGCAGGGCGCGGCTCTGGGCCTGGCGCTGGCAATGGTGTGCGGGTGGGGCGTGACCATCGCCGGGACGCCCTATTCCGCTAACGCGCTGTTGCTCGAGCGCCTCACCGGGTATCCGGCATGGATCGGTGCGCTGCGCTGGAACTGGCCGCTGTCCGCCGCCGCGTTGCTGGTGGCCGGCGGGCTGGGCGCGCTGCTGACCCTGCTGTTGGCGCCGGCGGCCTAAACCGGTCGAAAGCCGCTGGCGAACGCCGCCAGGCGTTGCTCCAGCCAGTATTCCGGGTGGCCGGGCTGGCCGCTGACAAAGCCCACATGGCCACCGCCGGCGGACAACTCCAGGGTGACGCCGGGGCCCAGTTCTTCGCGGGCCGGCAGCATTGCCGGGGTCATGAACGGGTCGTCCTCGGCCTGGATCATCAGGGTCGGGGTGCGGATGGCGTTAAGGCGCGGCCCGGCGGAGGCTTCGGCGTAGTAGTGCGCGGCGCCGCGAAAGCCATAGAGCGGCGCGATCACGCGCTCGTCGAAGGTCCAGAACGACTTGATGCCGCGCAGGTTGAGCGCCGCCAGCCGTTCGGCCTGGGTCGGGTCGACCTGCTCCAGATGACGCCGCTGCCGTTTCAGGGTGGCGAGCAGATTGCTGATCAGGTGGCGCCGGTAGATTCGTGACAGCCCCCGATCCATACGATTGGCGCACAGGTCCAGGCGCAGCGGGCTGCACACCGCCACCGCCGCGCTCAGCGAGCCGTCGTCCGCCCGCGCCAGCCAGTTGAGCACGCGGCTGCCGCCCAGGGACACGCCCATGGCGATCAGCGGACCGTGCCGGTCGCGCTGGCGCAACGCCTGAATCACCGCGTCCAGGTCCGCGGTCTCGCCGGCGTGGGCGCACAGGGCGGTGTCGTTGGGCGCTGCCGCGCCGCGCGAATTCATCGCCACCGAGGTGATCCCCACTGCCGCCAGCCGCGCCTGGGTGCCGCGAATATAATGGGAGTCGCTGCAGCCGGATAAGCCGTGCAACAACAGCACTCTCAATGCCCCAACCTCCGGGGCCGGTCCGGCCCAGTCCAGCAGCAGATGGTCGCCGTCGTCCAGCGGCAGGCTTTCCCGGCGCCGGCTGAGCGGCTCGGGGCGCCGGAAGAAGGTCGACCACATTGTCTGCAGATGCGCCGAGCGCAGCCAGGCCGGCGGCTGGAAGGCGGCGGCAATCATTTCGCCCATGGGATTGCTGTCTCTGTCGGGTGAATCAACGGCCGCCTATGGTAGCCTTTCACGCCTGCTTCGTCCCCGCTGACCAGGACCGAACCCCATGAGCCGTCGCTTCTTTGACCCGCAACGCTTCCAGGCCAGCCGGCCCGCCGAGCTGGGCCCGCACGCCAGCCACCACATTGGCAAAGTGCTGCGCATGCGCCCCGGCGACCCCCTGACGCTGTTCAACGGGGAAGGCGGCGAATGGTCCGCCACGATCGAGGCGGTGGATAAGAAAGCCGTCACCGTGTTGCCGGACGCCTTCCTGGATCTCGACCGCGCCGCGCCGCGCCCGGTAACGCTGGGTTTGCCCTTGATCAAGGGGGACCGCATGGACTTCGCGATTCAGAAAGCGGTGGAAATGGGCGCGGCGGCGATCCAGGTGCTGGAGAGTGAGCGCACGGAAGTGCGGCTCAAGGGCGAACGCGAAAGCAAGAAGCTGGACCACTGGCGGCAGGTGGCGATCAGCGCCTGCGAACAATGCGGCCTGAACCGTCCGCCGGTGGTGGACGGCGTGATGCCCCTGAAAACCTTCATCGATCAGGCGCAAGGCCTGCGGTTGATCGCCCATCCCGGGGAGCAACCGCTCGATGCGGCGGCGGTGCGGGACGCCACCACCCTCTCATTACTGACCGGACCGGAGGGCGGCTTTTCCGACGATGAACTGGCGGCCGCCCGGCAGGCCGGCTTCCACGGCTTCGCGCTCGGCGAACGGGTGCTGCGCGCGGAAACGGCGCCGGTGGCCTTGCTCGCATCGTTGTGGACCTTGATGGCCTGATCCGAGCTTCCGAACGGGGCATCTCCTGCACCAAAATACATCCATATTTACCTGTTTTATTACCTGCGAATCTCCCGCTTTCCTTGTAAATCCTCGCCGCTAAAGCCTTTTTAAACTCTGGCATGTTTCTTGATGTATCTGCTCCGGGCGTGTCCGACCTTCTGCCCGGGCGCCCGCCTTTTCTGTTTTTTTACGGCCTCCGTGACGGAGCGCCTTGTTTTGATTCTGCCTGAGGAATTTTCATGTTCGATCCCAAATTATTGGTGGGTTCCGCGTTACTCGCGGCCCTGCTTAGCGGTTGCGGCGGTTCATCCTCCTCTTCCGACGATGCCGGCGCGCCGCCGTCCGGCGGCGACGATGGCGTCGCGTTTTCTTTTGTTGAATCCACCATCGCCGATCTGCATACCTCGTTGGAAACCGGCGGCATTACCTGTGAGGAAGTGGTTCAAGGTTACATCGATCGCATCGAAGCCTATGACGACATCGGCTCGGCAACCGAACTGAACAGCGTGGTGGCGATCAATCCGGAAGCGATCATCGACGCGCGAGAAAAAGATCTGAACTTCGCCGTCACCGGCATTGATGGGCCGCTGTACTGTGTGCCGGTCCTGCCCAAGGACAACTTCAACACGGCGCAGATGCCGACCTCCGGTGGCGCGCTGGCGTTTCAGTACAACCAGCCCACACGCGACGCCTACACGGTGCGCCGGATGCGTGATGCTGGTGCGATTGTTCTGGGTAAAGCGAACATGGATGAGTTCGCGTTCGGCTTCCGCGGTGAGAGTTCCGTGCGCGGTCTGGTCAAAAACGCCTATGACCTGACCAAAGGTTCCGGTGGTTCGTCCACCGGCACCGGCACCGCGATCGGCGCCAGCCTGGCCCTGCTCGGCACCGGCAGCGACACCGGCGGTTCCGTGCGCGTGCCGTCCAGCCTTAACGGTCTGGTTGGCATTCGCCCCAGCCTGCGGCTGGTGAGTCTGGACGGCATCATGCCGCTGGCCACCTGGCAGGACACCGGCGGTCCCATGTGCCGTACGGTGGAAGACTGCGCGCTGTTGATGGACGCCATGGTCGGCTTCGATACCTCAGCGGCCAGCAATCAGCGCGTCAGCTTTGAAATCGACGCCCGCCTGATCAACAACGAAGTGGAATACCAGCAGGTCACCGGTGTGCCGGAAACCTACACCGAATTCCTCGACGCCAACGGTCTGGACGGCGCGCGCATCGGTGTGGTTCGCGATCTGTTCGGCAGCAACGACAGCGTGCTGGCGGTGATGGATCAGGCGATCGCCAACATGGAAGCCGCCGGCGCCGTGGTGGAAGACGTGACCATCGACGACCTGGGCGCCATCCTCGGCGACTACCAGTCCATGTCCAGCTACGAGTTCCGCCACGACCTGGAGGCATACCTGAACGCCTGGCCGAACACCATGGACGGCCACATCCTGGATTACGACGATTTGGTGGCGAGCGGTGGTTACCTGGACCGCAACCAGGGCAGCCTGGAATTCCGGGGCGGCATCGACCTGAACAACCTGACCGACGAACAGCGGGTGGTGTATGAAAAGAACACCATTGAACGGCCGGTGTTCGTGCGCGAGCGTTTGATGCGGGCGCTGGATAACCTGGACGTGGACGGCAACCCGGTGGGCACGCCCTACGACGTGCTGCTCTACCCGGCGATCACCGGCCTGGCCGGCAATCTGGGCGGCAACCCGTCCACCGGCAGCAACAACCGTCTGAGCCCGTTCTCGCTGTTCCCGGCGCTGGTGATGCCGGCCGGCATGGCGGAAGACCTGGAGCCGGCCATGCCTGTGGGCATGGAAATGCTGGGCCGCGAGTTTGATGAGGAAACCCTGATCAAGCTGGCGTACGCCTATCAGGAGCAGTTCCAGCCGCGGGTCGCGCCGACCTTCACGCCGGAGCTGTAACCGAAGAAGTGTGGGGCCCTCAATTGGGTGCTCCGTATCGGAGACGCG
>DGNT01000031.1 GCA_002389055.1 Alcanivorax sp. UBA4485 | reverse complement strand
CCGCCGCCCGGCCGAGCCTACAGGGATGTACTCGTGGCGTGTCCTGGACGGGCCCACCCGATCCCGGTGCGAGCTCTCTGGAGGAAAAGCCTCTGGTATCCTGCCGGGTGGCTGAAAGCCACCCTTTCGCGGGCGGGGCCCGCTCCCACAAGCCGCTCCCACAAGCCGCTCCCACAAGGGCCGCGGTTACAAATCGGTGAGGGTCTTCAGGTCTTCGGCGACTTGCTCCACCGGCTGATCGTTGCGCATTAGCAGGCGGACTTTGCCGCTCTTATCGAAGCCGTACATGGCCAGCCCGTGGGACACCTCGTAGTTGCCCTGCTCGTCCTTGTCGCCGTAGCCATAGGCGGTGCGGTAGCGCTTGGTGACGTCGTCGAGCTGGTCCTTGGTGCCGGTGAGGCCGATCACCTCGGGGCCGAAATAGGCGGTGTACTCCTTAAGCAACGACGGCGTGTCCCGCTCCGGATCGACACTGACGAACAACACCCGCAGCTGTTCCCGCTCCTGCTCGGACAGTGTGTTCATGGCCTGCGCCAGCAGCGTCAACGTCATCGGGCAGTAGTCGGGACAATGGGTGTAGCCGAAGAACAGCACCACCGCTTTGTTATCGACGATCGACGCGTTGACGGTGTCGCCGTTTTCGTCGGTGAGGGTGAAGCTCAGATCGTCCATGACGCCGGTGATGTCCTTGCCGTGGAAGTCCACGCGGGACTCGCCGCAGCCCACCAGCAGCACCGCGAACAGGGTGATCAGCAACCCGGTGATGCGCATATCAATCTCCTCGCTGTTCGTAATTCAAGTAGTACCTCAACACCACCAGGGCGCCGAGGATGGTCATCATCGCCGGCGGTATCCAGGTGAGCACGCCGCCCAGGGCCTGGTCGGTGGCCGGGCTGAGCGGCCAGGCGCGGCCGCAGATGGCGTAGACGTCATAGAGGCCGGGCTCGGAGAAGGTGATGTAGGCGCCCAGCAGTATTTGCGGGAACAGCGCCGCCACCAGCATCACGAAGCGGACGCCGAAGCGTGAGGTGCGCGCCTGGCGCGGATCCCGGGGGTCGAGGATCACCAGCCAGAAGATCACGCCGTCGATCAGCATCGACCAGTTCATCAGTTCGTAGAGCCGCAGGCTGAGCATGGCGTCGAAATGCACCGAAGGCCACAGCCAGAAGAAGATCAGCCCGACGAACAGCACCGTGGCCACCACCGGGTCGAACAGCACCCGCCGTAGCGGCGCGAACGCCCGCGCCAGCCTTGGGAAGCGGCGGCCGCCGGCCACCGCCGCCAGCACCGGCAGCGGGTTGGCCAGGGCGATCAGGAAGGCGCCCAGATGATGCAGCACCAGGTGCTGAATGCGGTGCATGAAGAACATGTAGCGGGCGTAGTAATCGAACTGGGTGTGGATCACCGCGTAGCACAGCAGCAGGCCGGTGAAGAACGACAGCGTGCGCCACACCGAGGGCGCGCGCCCCTGCCGGGCCAGCCGGCGGGCGCCCAGCACCCAGCCGCCGGCGGCCAGCAGGCACAGCAGCACCGTGAGCGGGGACAGGATGTACGGCGTCAGCGCCGTTTGCAGGGTCTGCCACATGGGTGGGCTCAGCGGTCAGTCACGTTGAAACGCAGCACGCCGATGATCTGTTCCTTGGCGGTGCGGACTTCCACCCGCCAGCGGCCGGTGGCGTTGTCGGGGAAATGCAGTTTGTGCGACCAGGTGCGGTAGCCCTCTTCGCGGCCGCCGGTGACGTTGAGAGGCACTTTGTCGACCCGCTCGCGGCCGTGGAACCAGTAGTGGTAGACCGGCTGCCCCAGCCCCAGCGGCGCGCGGATCGCGGTGTAAGCGTACAGGCCGTCGTCCAGTTCTTCGAGGCGGAAGGTTTCACCGGTGACCAGCGGCTGGCGGCGCTCGCGGTTGAAGTTCACCGACACCGCCCGGTGCTCCAGGGACAGGCTCAGCGGCGGCACCAGCCGTGCGCCCCACCAGGGCACCGACACAATCGAGGCGGACACCCCCACCAGGATGGCCCAACGCCAGGCGCGGCGCGGGCCGCCCACCCGCCAGAAGCTGGGCAGCGCGAACAGGGCGGTCAACAGGGCGGCGCCGTCGAGCGCCTGGTTGGTGGGCCATTTGAAGATCAGCGGCAACAGCACCAGCAGCGCCACGAACAGCGCCCAGGCGTGGAAGCCGAAGTACCAGGCGCGGTGGCCGGCGAGGCGGAAGTACAGCGGATCAACGATGCTCACCAGCGCGCCGGCGACCACCAGCCCGGTGAACAGGAAATATTCAGCGCCGCCGGACCATTGCAGCACCACGAACGGCAGGCTGAAGAAGAAGGCTTCCTGGTGCACGCCCTGCAGCATCAGCTTCAGGGCGCCCTGGGCGACCTGCTCCATGGGCGTGCCCCGGAAACGGCGCAGCCAGATGTTCTCGGTGATCAGCACCAGCCAGGTGGCCACCAGCACGGCGGTGAGCACCGCCGCCAGCCAGGGCTGGCGCTCGACCAGAAAATAGCTGGCCAGCCCCAGGCTGAAGCTGCCCACCGCCCAGACGTGGCGCAAACGGAACAACAGCGCATTGAGACGTTCAAGCCAGTGGGCGTTCATATCCGATTTTATCCAGCCAGATTAAGCAAGACCCCGGCGGCGACGGCGGAGCCAATGACGCCGGCCACATTAGGCCCCATGGCGTGCATCAGCAAATGATTTTGCGGGTTGGCTTCCAGGCCCACCCGATTCGCCACCCTGGCGGCCATCGGCACCGCCGACACACCGGCGGCGCCGATGATCGGATTGATCAGTATCTTGCTGAAGCGGTTCATGATGTGCGCCATCAGCACGCCGGAGCCAGTGCCGATCACGAACGCCGCCAGACCCAGCACCAGAATACCCAGAGTCTCGGGCACCAGAAACTGCTCGGCGCCGAGCTTGGCGCCCACCGCCAGCCCCAGCAGGATGGTCACGGTGTTGATCAGCGCATTGGTGGTGGTGTCCACCAGACGGTTCACCACCCCGGATTCCTTCATCAGGTTGCCGAAGCAGAACATGCCCAGCAGCGGTGCCGCGTCGGGCAACAGCAGGGCCACCAGCACCAGCAGCAGAATCGGGAACAGGATTTTTTCCAACCGGCCCACCGGACGCAACTGTTCCATTTTGATCCGGCGCTGCTTTTCGGTGGTCAGCAGCCGGATCACCGGCGGCTGGATCAGCGGCACCAAAGCCATGTAGGAGTACGCCGCCACCGCCACGGCGCCGAGCAGTTCCGGCGACAGCCGGCTGGTGACGTAGATGCTGGTGGGGCCGTCGGCGCCGCCGATAATGCCAATGCTGGCGGCGTCGGCGAGGGAGAAATCCAGCCCCAGGTAATTCAGCGCCAGGGCGCCCAGCAGAGCGGCGAAGATGCCGAATTGAGCGGCGGCGCCCAGCAACAGGGTGCGCGGGTTGGCCAGCAGCGGGCCGAAGTCGGTCATCGCGCCGACGCCCATGAAAATCAGCAGCGGGAACACCCCGGTGGTCAGGCCCGCTTCATAGATCAGGTACAGCAGGCCGCCGGGTTCCGCCAGACCGGCCACCGGAATATTGGCGAGAATGCCGCCGAAGCCGATGGGAATCAGCAGCAGAGGCTCGAAGTTCTTGCGGATCGCCAGGAACAGCAGCACCAGGCCCACCACGATCATCACGAACTGGCCGAGGCTGAGCTGGTACAGCCCGGTGCTGAGCCAGAGGGTATTGAGCTGTTCCATGCTTAACCCCCTATCGTCAGTAGCACATCACCCACCGCCACGGCGTCACCGGGTTTGACCCGCACCTCGGCCACGGTGCCGGCGCGGGGCGCGGCGACGTCGGTTTCCATTTTCATCGCTTCCAGCACCAGGATGCGTTCGCCCTCTTCCACCCGCTGGCCGGGTTTGACCAGCACTTCGAAGATGTTGCCGGCCAGTGGCGCGGGCACCGGCTCGCCGTCGCCGGCGGGAGCCGCCGGTTGATCGCTGGATGCCGTCGGGGCGCCCGCGCCGTCCAGGGGTTTGATGCCGTCGATGTCGCCGCCGTCGCTGACCGTGACGGTGTAGCGCTGCCCTTCCACGGTGACCGTGTAGACGCCCTCTTCCTGGCCGTCGTCCTCGGCGGTGGGCACCGGTTCGAAGGCGTCCGGGTTGCCCCGGTTGGCGAGAAATTTCAGCCCGATCTGCGGGAACAGCGCGTAGGTGAGCACGTCGTCCAGGCGGCGCTCGCCGGCGGCCAGCTCAATACCTTCCTCACCGGCGTGCTGTTCCAGCTCCCGGCCCAGGGCGTCCAGCTCGTTGTCGAGCCGGTCCGCCGGGCGGCAGGTGAGTGGCTGGTCGCCTTCCAGGGCCCGCTCGCGCAGGGCCTCGTCGAAGGGCGCCGGCGCCTCGCCGTACTCGCCGCGCAGAATGCCGCGGGTTTCCTTGCTGAGCGCTTTGTAGCGTTCGCCGGCCATCACGTTCATCACCGCCTGGGTACCGACGATCTGCGAGGTGGGCGTGACCAGGGGGATATAACCCAGGTCCTTGCGCACCCGGGGAATCTCCTCGAGTACCGCGTCGAAGCGGTCCAGGGCGTTCTGTTCGCGCAGCTGGCTTTCCATGTTGGTGAGCATGCCGCCGGGCACCTGCGCCACCAGGATGCGCGAATCCACGCCGCGCAGGCTGCCTTCGAAGCGCCGGTACTTGAGCCGCACCTCGCGGAAGTAGGCGGCGATTTCCTCCAGGGCGCGAATATCCAGGCCGGTGTCCCGGTCGGTGCCTTCCAGCATCGCCACCACGGTTTCGGTGGGGCTGTGGCCGTAGGTCATCGACATGGACGAGATCGCGGTGTCGACGTTGTCGATGCCGGCCTCCGCCGCCTTCAGGGCGGTGGCGGTGGACAGGCCGGTGGTGGCGTGGCACTGCATGTGCACCGGGATATCCAGCGCCTGCTTGAGGCGGCTGACCAGCTCGAACGCGGTGTAAGGCGTGAGCAGGCCGGCCATGTCCTTGATCGCCACGGAATCGGCGCCCATGTCTTCGATGCGTTTACCCTGCTCCACCCAGACGTCGAGGGTGTGCACCGGGCTCACCGTGTAGGCGATGGTGCCCTGGGCATGCTTGCCCTGTTTGACCACCGCCGCCACCGCGCGCTCGATGTTGCGCATGTCGTTCATGGCGTCGAACACCCGGAACACGTCCACGCCGCTTTCCGCGGCCCGTTCCACGAAGGCGTCAACCACGTCGTCGGCGTAATGGCGATAGCCGAGCAGGTTCTGCCCGCGCAGCAGCATTTGCTGGGGCGTGTTGGGCATCGCTTTCTTGAGCTCGCGGATGCGCTCCCAGGGGTCTTCACCCAGGTAGCGGATGCAGGCGTCGAAGGTGGCGCCGCCCCAGGATTCCAGCGACCAGAAACCGATGCGGTCGAGTTTCTCCGCGATCGGCAGCATGTCGTCCAGGCGCAGGCGGGTGGCGAGCAGGGACTGGTGGGCGTCGCGCAGCACCACGTCGGTGATGCCGAGGGGCGTTTTTGTCGTCATGGGAGCGTTCCGATCAGCGTTGGGCGCGGTGTTGCCGGATGGCGGCCTGGATGGCCGCCTTTCGTTGTCTGGAGAGCTGTGGTGCCGGGGAGGCCCCGGCCGGGGCCGGCGCGGCGGCGGGCTGACCGCCGGTGGACTCGGGGGCGAAGCGCTGGACCAGGGCCGACAGGCCGGTCATCACCGCCACCAGAATCAGCAGGAAGGCGATTACCACGCCCATGCCCAGCACCATGAGCTGGACGCCCTGGGCTAATAGATCATTCATGCTCCGCTCCCGGGTAGGTTCAAGCGTGGGGCTGTTTTGCTGGGGATCCGCCGCCTTTTGGGCGGGGGTTCCGGCGCCCTGATTCGGCGCAATGTATCGGGGTTGTCGACAATAGGCAAGGTAATGGAGGACTGGGGTGGTTGATATTCGGGAGTTTGGCGGGGAATTGGGGGTGGATTGTTGACATTGTTTTGGGGCGGGAGCGTGGGGGCGGCGTTGTAGAGGGGCGCACCGGGGAGGATTGATTCGTCCGGCTTTGC
The DNA here is from genome assembly GCA_002389055.1 of Alcanivorax sp. UBA4485. Taxonomy (GTDB): domain Bacteria; phylum Pseudomonadota; class Gammaproteobacteria; order Pseudomonadales; family Alcanivoracaceae; genus Alloalcanivorax. Next base: position 4,357 of record DGNT01000031.1, on the reverse strand, counting down.
CGGACTCACCCCTTCGGGGCGTCGCCGGAGGCGACGTCCTGCGCCGGCCGTTGGCCGGCTGGTCGAACCCTGGGGGGTTCTCTAAATACTTCCCGGGTATAGCCATATAAATGAAAAGGGCCCCGCTCTTTCGAGCGGGGCCCTTTTCATTTATATGGCGCACCGGGGAGGATTCGAACCCCCGACCTCCTGGTTCGTAGCCAGATGCTCTATCCAACTGAGCTACCGGTGCGGGACCTTGCGGCGTTGGCCGTCAAGAGGCGCGCATTATTCCCAATGCCCCCCGGGGAGTCAAGCCGGGGGCGGTGATTTCTTGCGCAAACAGGTCAGCGGAGCGATTTATTCTTCGCCGGCTTCCATTTGTTTTTGCAGGTAGTTTTCCAGACCCACCTTGTCGATCAGGCTGAGCTGGGTTTCCAGCCAGTCGATGTGCTCTTCCTCGGAGGCGAGGATTTCGCGGAACAGGTCACGGGTGACGTAATCGCGGACCGATTCGCAGTATTCGATGCCGTCGCGCAGGTCGGGTACCGCCATCTGCTCCAGCTTGAGGTCGCAGTTGAGCATTTCCAGGGTGTTCTCGCCGATCATCAGCTTGCCCAGGTCCTGCAGGTTGGGCAGGCCTTCGAGAAACAAAATACGCTCGACCAGCATGTCGGCGTGTTTCATTTCATCGATGGACTCGTGGTATTCGTGCTCGTACAGGGCCTGGAAACCCCAGTCCTTGTACATCTTGGCGTGCAGGAAATACTGATTGATCGCTACCAGCTCGTTGCCGAGTGCGCGGTTGAGGAATTCGATAACTTTCTGGTCGCCTTTCATGTGCGTTCTCCGTGCCGGCGGGGTAATGGCGACTATTGTTCAGCAAGACGGGGGCACGGACAAGGCATGACTGGAAAAAAATCCAGTAAATACAAGTAGTTATACTAATGAGAATCAGTCTTTAAGGGATTGCCGCAACGGAGCGCGGCGCCCCTGCTCCCTGGCTGGGCTCGCGCCTGGCTGGGAGGCTGATGGACTGCTCTCGCGCGGGGCGGCGCTCAGGCGGTCTGAGGCCAGTACTGGACTGGTTCGCCCCGGTTTGCCGAGATTGAAGAGACCGCCGGCATGGCGCTACGGGTGTCACGCAATACCTGACGCGCGTGCCGCGCACATTTAGCACACTGACTGCCAACCCCAAGTTCCCGACGAAGATCGCGCAGGCTGTCGCAACCGCTCGCGGCTGCTTCCCGTATTTGACCGTCAGTGATGCCGTTACACAAACAAACGTACATGGCTACGTCCACTCCTCAAACTCGGGAGCAGAATAACTCTAATGCGAATTGTTATCAATAGCTTTCTTGGCCCGAGCGCCACCCCTGCCCGGCGGCATGCCCAGGGCGGTTTGACGGCCCGAAACGACAACGCCCCCGGCAAGCCGGGGGCGTTGTATCAGACGGGCGGACGGTCCGGTCAGCTGCTCTTGGCCGGAGTCTTCCTGGCCGCCGCTTTCTTGCGAGGGGCTTTACGCGCCGGGGTCTTGCGGGCGGCGCTCTTCTTCACCGCGGTCTTGCGGGTGGCGGTTTTCTTGGCCGCCGGCCGCTTAGTGGCGGTTTTCTTCGCCGGGGTGCGCTTGGCCGCTTTCTTGGCGGTGGCGCGCTTGGCGGTGGTTTTGCGCGCGGTGGTTTTCTTACCGGTCGCTTTACGGGCGGCGCGCTTGGCCTTCTGCTCCGCTTTCTTCTGAGCCACCTTGGCTTTCTTCGCCAGCTTGCGCTCGTACTCGCGCATCTTGGTGGTCAGGTTACGCTGCGCGGTGCGCAGTTTTTTGTTTTCGCGGGTGACCACTTTCTTGGCGGCCTGGATTTCGGCGCGAATCAGTTTGCTCTCGCCGCGCAGGTCCTGAAGTTTCAGGCGCTGGGTGTTCATGCGCCCGCGGGCGGTTTCCACGGCCCGTTTGGCAGCGGCGGTGGCCTTGCCCTTGGCCTTATCCCGCTTGGCGGCCAGATCGGTGCGCAACTTGGTGAGTTTGTCGTTTTCCGTCTCGATCTTTTTCTTCTGGCGGTCCAGCTTGGTGCTGGCCTGATCGACTTTCTTCTGCGCCTGGGCAACCGCCTTTTCCTGAAGTCTGGACTTGGATTCGGCGTTGGTTACCGACTTCGGCATAGCCGGAGCCTTATTGGCGGTGGTTTTGGCGGTGGTGGTTTTCTTGCGTGCGGCGGTCTTGCGAGCCGCGGTTTTTTTCTGAGCGCTGCTTTTTTTTGCTGCTCTGGCCATGATCGATCTCCTAATCTATGACGTCATTTTTCTGCGACAGTCGGAAAGTAGCATAAAAAAAAATCACTTGGTACATTATTTGATCAGGAGTTTGTAGGAATCAGTAAAAAAATAAAAAGAAGGGGTTTTTTTGGGAGAGACGGAGGGAGAAAAAATAAAACGGGGCAGCGATCAGCTACCCCGTGTCGGCTTGTCGCCACCGCGTTTCAGAAATGGGCACGAACAATCGATTCCAACGCGTCGATGTGCGACGGGTCCGCGTTCAGCGCGGGGATATAGGCGAACGATTCACCGCCGGCATGCAGGAACACTTCGCGGTTCTCACCGTCGATTTCTTCCAACGTTTCCAGGCAGTCGGCGGAAAAGCCGGGGCACACCACCTGCACCGAACGCACGCCCTCCTTGCCCCACTTCTCCAGGGTTTTATCGGTGTAGGGGTTGAGCCACTCCTGGGGGCCGAAGCGGGACTGAAATGTCACCATCCATTGCTCGGGCCGCAAACCCAGACGCTCGGCGATCAGCGCCGCGGAATCATGGCACCGCTCACCGTAGCGGTCGCCTTTGTCCTGATAGGAAACCGGAATGCCGTGGAACGAAAACAGCAGTTTCTCGGCGTCACCGTGTTGTTCGCGGAAACGGCGAATGCTGTCGGCCACCGCGTCCAGCCAGGCCGGGTTCCGCCAGTAATCCTTGACCAGGGTCAGCCCGGGCACTTCACGGCGGGTGCGTACCCAGCGCGCCAGCGCGTCGGCCACCGCGCCATTGGTGGAGCCGGAATACTGCGGGTACAACGGCAGGATCAGCAGGTGGTCGTGGCCCTGGTCCGCCAGCTCATCCAGAACCGCTTCAAAACCCGGGCTACCGTAGCTCATCGCGTAACGCACGGTGCAGTCGAAACGGCTGTCGAGCGCCTTGGCCTGGTCCTCGGCCACCAGCCGGATCGGCGAGTCCTGCTGCCAGATCGACGCGTACAGTTTGGCCACGCGGCGCGGCCGCAGCGGCAGGATGATCAGCCGCAGCACCCAGAACCAGACCAGACGCGGCGCTTCCACCACGCGCGGGTCGGACAGGAACTGTTTCAGATAGCGGCGCACCGCCGCCGTGGTGGGTGCGTCGGGGGTGCCCAGATTGACCAGAACCACCGCCGGTTTCGTCACGGACATAGCAAGCCTTCTCCTGAATAAGCGCGGGGACGCATCACAACCAATGAGGGGTGAATGATAGGTGAGACAGAGGGCGTGAGCACGCTATTGGGGTGATAGGAGGGGGGAGATGCGAGGGCCCGCTGCCGCGGGCCCCTGGAGAGTTCAGCCTTTCAGCTTTTCCATGATGCGCTGACGGATGTCGTCGACGCCGCCGACGCCGGCCACGCGCACGTAGGTGGGCGCGTTCTGCTCGCCGTTCTCGGCCAGCTCCTGGTAGAAGTTCACCAGCGGGCGGGTTTGCTCCTGATAGACTTCCAGGCGCTTGCGTACGGTGCCTTCCTTGTCGTCATCGCGCTGTACCAGCTCGTCACCGGTCTCGTCGTCCTTGCCGGCTTCCTTGGGCGGGTTGTGCTTGATGTGGTAGACCCGGCCGGAAGCGGGGTGTACGCGGCGGCCGCTGAGGCGCTCGATGATTTCTTCGTCATCCACATCAATCTCAACCACGAAATCGATATTCACGCCCTGTTCCACCAGAGCCTGGGCCTGGGGAATGGTGCGCGGGAAGCCGTCGAACAGGAAGCCGTTCTTGCAGTCGTCCTCGGTGATGCGCTCTTTGACCAGGCCGAGAATGATGTCGTCGGATACCAGACCGCCGGCATCCATCACTTTCTTGGCTTCCAGGCCCAGGGGGGTGCCCGCTTTCACCGCGGCACGCAGCATATCGCCGGTGGAGATCTGGGGAATGGAAAATTCTTCCTTAATGAACTGCGCCTGAGTGCCCTTACCCGCACCGGGCGCGCCAAGCAGGATGACACGCATAGGATTCTCCGTTTTGCCGCGAATGGAAGGGGCGTCAGGAGCTCCCCTCGCCCGAAGGGGGGGAACTTTACCGTGCGGGTCCCCCGGGTACAAGGGCGACCTTGGTATCGCGGACGCCCGTGGCGGCGCGCCTAGCGGCGAAT